>JASBZF010000022.1 GCA_029983625.1 Pauljensenia sp.
GCCCACGTCGGCTCACAGGTCGTAATACATCTGGTATTCGTAGGGGTGGGGATAGACCCGCATCGGCGCGACCTCGTGCGTTTCCTTGTAGTCCAGCCAGGTGTCGATCAGGTCTTGAGTAAAGACATCACCTTCGGTGAGGAACTCATGATCGTGTCGTAACGCTTCGAGTGCCGCTTCAAGACTGGAGGGGAGTTTCGCAATGTCCTGGTATTCGATCGGCGGAAGCTCGTACAGATCCTTGTCAATCGGAGCTGCCGGTTCAATGCGATTCTTGATCCCGTCAATTCCCGCCATGAGACATGCGGCAAAAGACAGGTAGGGGTTCGCCGAGGGGTCAGGGACTCGGTATTCGACGCGCTTTGCCTTCGGAGAGGTACCCGTGACGGGAATACGGATACATGCGGAGCGGTTACGCGCCGAATACACGAGATTAATGGGGGCTTCAAAACCGGGAACGAGTCGGCGGAAAGAGTTAATCGACGGGTTCGTAAAGGCAAGCAGAGCGGGCGCATGTTCAAGAAGACCCCCGATGAACCAGCGTGCCAGATCCGACAGTGACCCGTATCCGCGTTCGTCATAGAAAAGCGGAGCACCGTTCTTCCACAGGGACATATGCGTGTGCATACCCGAGCCATTGTCGCCGAAAAGAGGCTTGGGCATGAAGGTCGCCGAATGATCGAAAGCGAGGGCAGTGTTCTTGATGACGTATTTGAAGGTCATCATGTCGTCCGCAGCTTTTTGGAGGGTCGCGAAACGGTAGTTGATCTCCTGCTGACCACCGGAACCGACCTCGTGGTGGGCGCGCTCAATATCAAGGCCGACCGCCTGCAAATTGCGGACCATTTCGTCGCGTATATCGGCGTAGTGGTCGTGAGGGGAGACGGGGAAATAACCGCCTTTGAGGCCAACTTTGTATCCGCGATTCCCGCCCGGCTCTTCTTTTCCTGTGTTCCACCAGGCTTCGGGTGAGTCAAGGGAGAAGAAGGTGTTGTTCGGGCTGACCTGGTAGCGCACGTCTGAGAAGAGGTAGAACTCGGCCTCGGCGCCGATGAAGCATTCGTCGGCGATGCCGGTGGAACGTAGATACGCTTCGGCTTTTGCTGCGACCTGGCGCGGGTCACGGGAGAAGGGTTCGTCGGTGAAAGGATCGACAATTGAGAAGTGTACGACCAGTGTTTTGGCACGTCGGAAGGGGTCAACGAAGGCTGAGGTGATGTCGGGAATAAGCTTCATGTCGGACTCGTGGATCGCGGTAAATCCACGGATGGATGAACCGTCGAACATGAGTCCATTGTCGAGGGCGTCCTCGATAAACTGTTTCGCAGGGATTGTGAAATGCTGTTGAACGCCGGGCAGATCGCAGAAACGCACGTCGATGTGTTCGACGGATTCCTCTTCGATGAACCTCGCGACCTCGCTCGAAGTCATGAACATATTTCGTCCTTCCCTCACGCTGCGTGATGTGAGAAACGGTTTCATGGAAACAATCAAGAATCAGTCAATCAACTGCCAAAGAAATGTTAATGCATTCTCTTGTATTGACGCGCCACCACGTCCGCATGTCGATCAGCAGGAAAAGCCTGAGATCAGGGAAGAAAAGCTGCAAAAGCGCGCTGTGCGCACACTCCCGTATTCTGTCGCCGTGGCAGATCCGGCTCACTATCGACCAAAGACCAGTGAAATCCCGACCTCGCCAGGCGTCTACCGTTTCAGTGACGACCAGGGGCGAGTGATCTACGTCGGCAAAGCAAAAAACCTACGCAACCGGCTGGTCTACTACTTCCAAGCCCCTGAGAATCTGCATCCCCGAACGCGGCAAATGGTATTCACCGCTTCTTGCGTGCAATGGACGGTTGTGCGCACCGAGGTCGAAGCCCTCGCCCTGGAGTTCACGTGGATTAAGGAGTTCGATCCCAGATTCAACGTGATGTTCAAAGACGACAAGACCTACCCCTATCTTGCCGTCACAATGGGAGAGGAAATCCCGAGGGTCCACGTGACCCGTCAGGCCAAAAAAGCCGGCACACGCTACTTCGGCCCCTACACCCAAGTGTGGGCGATCAGAGAGACCATCGACCTTCTTTCCCGCGTCTACCCGGTCCGCACCTGTTCTCCCGGGGTTCTCACGCGAGCGAAAGCCCAAGGCCGTCCCTGCCTACTCGCTGACATCGGCAAATGTGCCGCTCCCTGCATAGGAAAGATCACGATCGACGAACACCGACTCCTCGCTCAATCCCTCTGCGATTTCATGGAGGGGCGTTCAGATCCCGTGGTCAATGACTTAAAACACCGTATGAGTGAAGCTGCGGCGGCACTCAATTTTGAAGAAGCCGCCACACTCCGCGATGACCTCAAAGCAATCGAAACCGTCCTCGCGAAAAGCGCCGTCGTCCTTCACGACAATACCGACGCCGATGTGTTCGCCCTCGAATCGGGCGATCTTGACGCCGCCGTTCACGTCTTCCACGTGCGAGGCGGCAGAATTCGAGGCACGCGAGGCTGGGTCATCGATCGACTCGACGAAGCCGATGAAGCGCTCCTCATGGCGCGTCTGCTCGAACAGGTCTACTCCCAGCTTCCTCCCACTTCATCCCAGCACAAGAGCTCACACAAGATGGCTGTGCCCTCGTCTATTGACGACATCGCCCACACGCCGACGCACGCAATCCCACGAGAAATCCTGACCTCTGTCATGCCAGAGGATGTTCAGACCCTCACGAGCTGGCTTGGTGAGCTTCGAGGAGCGCGAGTACACATTCACGTGCCACAACGAGGAGCCAAAGCGGCACTCATGGGGACCGTCGCAGAAAACGCCCGTCACGCTCTCTTAGTGCACCGTACCCGCAGATCCTCCGATCTGAGTGAACGGTCACGAGCCCTTGCAGAACTGACAGAAACCCTCAACTTGCCCACCCCTGCGCTTCGGATCGAATGCTACGACGTGTCGCATACGATGGGCACTCACCAGGTCGCGTCGATGGTCGTCTTTGAAGACGGCGCTCCACGCAAGGACGCCTACCGTACCTTCACTATTCGAGGTGAGGACGGTAACGGAACCCCCGATGATACGAGCGCAATCACCGAAGTCCTCACGCGACGTTTTACGCATCTGCGTGCTGAAGAATCAGAGTGTCACAGCGCGGACGCAGCACACACTGCTCTGAGTTCAGGAGCGGTGAGCGCACATCCGGGACGAGTGAAGCGCTTCTCCTATCGTCCTGATCTCGTGGTCGTTGATGGTGGGCTCCCGCAGGTCAATGCCGCCAGACGCGCACTGGATGCCATCGGTGTGGATGTTGTCGTTGTCGGCCTAGCCAAACGCCTTGAAGAAGTATGGATTCCCGGCGAGGACTTTCCCCTCATCATGCCCAGAACCTGTGCGGGACTTCACCTTCTTCAGTATCTACGCGATGAATCGCACCGTTTCGCGATTACGAAGCACCGTTTAAAACGCACGAAAGCGCAGACACGTTCCGTCCTCGACACAATCCCCGGTCTGGGTCCTGCGCGTCAAAGCGCTCTCCTTCGGGCCTTCGGTTCTGTCACGCGCCTTCGTCGTGCCTCCGTCGAAGAAATCGCATCCGTAAAAGGTATCGGCCCTCAGCTTGCAAAGACCATTTGTGCTGCACTTATCTCCGACGGTGACCCTTCCTCGACTACCCTGAGCGAGTAGCCAGTAAAGGAGCTGACGATGACACACGCACAACCCGCATCCACACCGCGCCGGATCCTCCTTCTCGGTTCAGGTGAACTCGGTAAAGAATTGACGATCAGCCTCAAAAGATTGGGCCGTGAAGTCATCGCCGTTGATTCCTACCCGAATGCGCCCGCAATGCAGGTCGCTGATTCTCATGTCGTGATCGATATGACAGATCCTGATGCTCTGCGTGCCCTCGTGGAAGAGGTGCATCCTGATTGCGTTGTGCCCGAGGTCGAGGCGATCGCCACCGAGGTACTCGTGGAACTGGAAGCGGACGCGGGTGTACGGGTCGTGCCGACCGCGAATGCTGTGCTGGCAACGATGGATCGTCAGCGGATCCGTGCTGTGGCCGCTGAACTTGACGGTGTGCGCACCAGCGCTTTCGCTTTTGCTTCCAGCCCACAGGAAATCCGTGATGCCCTTGAGATTACGGGCCTTCCTGCTTTTATTAAACCCACCATGTCATCTTCCGGTCACGGGCAATCGCGTATCACTTCAATTGAAGAGGTGGACGCAGCGTGGGCGGCTGCGTGCGAGGGCGCGCGTTCACGTACTGGCCGAGTGATCGTTGAAGAAGAAGTCCGTTTTGACTCTGAAATTACTTTGCTGACGATACGTTCCCTCGATCCGCTCAGCGGAGAGGTTCTCACGTCTTTCGCGGCACCGATCGGGCATCGTCAGGTCGATGGTGATTATGTGGAATCCTGGCAACCTGCCGAGATCTCTCCTCTGGCTTTGGCTCAATGTCAGGACATGGCACGCGCGGTCACTACGGCGCTCACGGCATTAGGGCCCGGTTTAGGACTCGGACTTTTCGGTGTGGAGTTCTTTATTCAAGGCGATGAGGCGTGGTTCTCAGAACTGTCCCCGCGTCCGCATGACACGGGTATGACGACGATGATGACTCAGACTCAATCCGAGTTTGACCTCCATGCCCGTGCGATCCTCGGCCTTCCCGTCGATCCTGCTTTGGCTCATGTGGGTGCTTCCGCTGTGATTACCTCAACGAGGGCGGTAGCAGATCCCGTATACCGGGGGATGACTCAGGCCCTCGCTTGTGCCGATGACCTGCGCATATTCGGTAAGCCTGTCTTTCGAGCGGGACGAAGACTCGGGGTTGTGCTCGCAAAGGGAGACACCACAGATCAGGCGAGGAGTCGTGCTCAAGCGGGAGCGCAAGCCATTGAGGTGATCGAAGCTGACGCACAAGAAGCTGAGGCACAAGGAGAAGGAGAATCGTGATGGCAACGGGCGTTTTCGATGAGGAGAATCCGCCGACGGTTCCTGCGGGAATCCCTCTTCTGGATGGGCTTGCTTCCCTGCCCGCCCCCACGGCGAATGAGGTCTTGATCATCACGGGGTATTCCGGTGCCGGTCGTACCGGAGCTGCGCGTACCCTCGAAGATCTTGACTGGTATGTCGTCGATAATCTGCCGCCGATGATGATCCCCGCCCTCGTGGGCATGATGTCCCCGGATGGGGGAGGGGTGCATCGTCTTGCCGTCGTTGTCGATGTGCGTTCGCGTACTTTCTTCTCCGATTTTATTAAAGTCCTTGAACAGTTAAAGTCCACGGGCACGAGCTATCGGATCGTCTTCCTGGAAGCCAGCGTTGAAGCCCTTGTGAAACGCTATGAGGCCAATAGGCGCCCGCATCCGCTTCAGGGAGGAGGAACGCTCCTGGATGGGATCAGCGCAGAAGAACGCCTCCTCGCGCCCGTGAGAAGGATCTCCGATGAGATCATCGACACCACGTCGATGAATATTCACGATCTTGCCCGCCACGTTCGTGCTGTGGTGGCAAACGAAACCTCGCGTCCCCTGCAGATCACCGTCGAATCCTTCGGTTTTAAACGAGGTATTCCAATCGATGCCGACCACGTCCTCGATGTGCGTTTCCTCAAGAATCCGTATTGGATTGATGAACTGCGTCATCTCACCGGACGCGATCGTGCAGTAGCTGACTACGTTCTCGATCAAGTGGGGGCGAGGGATTTTATCGTCGGCTATGCGACGCTTCTTTCCCCCATGCTCAAGGGGTATCTGGCCGAACTCAAGCCTTTTACCACGATTGCGGTGGGATGCACCGGCGGCCAGCACAGGAGTGTGGCTTGCGCCGAGCTCATTGCTCACACTCTCCAAACGAAGGGCTATTCTGTCCGGGTTCACCATCGCGATCTCGGGAGAGAATGATGACCTACCTCGATGCCGCAGGCTGGGCCCAAAGGGGTGAAGTCGGCGATCCGGTCGTGGCCTTGGGCGGAGGGCACGGACTGTCGGCGACCCTTCGCGCGCTTCGGCATATCACTCGTTCCCTCACAGCCGTCGTGACGGTCGCCGACGATGGTGGCTCTTCAGGTCGCTTACGTCAAGAAATGCCGATCCTACCTCCGGGTGATCTTCGGATGGCGCTGGCGAGTCTGTGTGAGGACTCCGAATGGGGACTCACCTGGCGTGATGTTCTTCAAACGCGCCTGCATACCTCCGGTCCGCTCGACGGGCACGCCCTCGGTAATTTGCTGATCTCAGGGCTGTGGCAGCTGCTAGACGATCCCGTTGAAGGACTGCAGTGGGTTGCTCGACTTCTCGGAGCACAAGGTCGCGTACTTCCCATGTCGATTGAGCCTCTTGACATTGAGGCGGATATGGAGGACGAGGGCCGTCGCTACACGGTTTCTGGCCAGTCGAAGGTGGCGATCGCGCCGGGAACGGTCGAAGATGTGCGTCTGACGCCTAAGGATCCTCGCGTTCCCGATCAGGTGATCGATGCGATCGCGGAAGCGTCCTGGGTGATTCTCGGTCCGGGTTCGTGGTACACCTCGGTGATTCCGCATCTGCTTGTTCCTTCGATTCATCGTGCTCTTGTCACCACCGATGCGCACCGGGCCCTCATTTTGAATCTGTCGCGTCAGCGGGGTGAAACTGAGCGTCTTTCTACCGCAGATCACGTGCGTGCGATTGCTCGTTACGCACCCGATTTCAAAATGGATGTGGTCATCGCTGATCCCACTGCAACCGACGATATTGATGATCTCATCGTCGCGAGTGAGGAACTGGGTGCCCGAGTTGTGCTTCGGCAAGTGCGCACGGGTGACGGTCAGCCTCACCACGATCCGTTACGACTTGCTGCGACCCTGAGGGACGCATTTGACGGTTTCCTCGGCGAAGTTGGTCGCACCGAGACCTGGCTGCCCTGAATGCGAGGAGAATCAGTGTCACTGACCACCGATCTGAAAGAAGAACTTGTTCGTCTCACTCCTGCGAGCACCGAGGCGATGGCTGCGGAAGTGGCCGCTCTACTCAGGTTCGCGGGTGGCCTGCATCTTGTGTCCGGCAGGATCCTCGTGGAGGCAGAACTTGATTCACCCGCTGCGGCACGGCGTTTACGCGCTTTCCTTCACGCCTTGTACAACGCGGAGTCTTCGGTTGTTGTCGTGTCAGGGGGGACGCTACGCAAGGGGAAGCGCTACGTCGTGCGGGTGGTCCATAAAGCTGATGATCTTGCCAGATTAACGGGTCTTGTTGATGCGTTACGCAGACCCGTGCGTGGTCTTCCGGCTCTTCTGGTTGCTTCGGGGAGTGAAGAGACTGCGGCAATTTGGCGAGGTGCTTTTCTTGCGCGGGGGTCCTTGATGGAACCGGGGCGTTCGGGTTCTCTTGAAATCACGTGTCCCGGTCCTGAAGTGGCCCTCGCAATGGTCGGATGTGCGCGCAAGCTCGGTGCGGCTGCACGTTCGAAAGAAGTGCGCGGTACCGACCGTGTTTCCGTGAGGGATTCCGAAGCGATCGGCTTGTTGATTCGCGCGATGGGAGCCGAGGAGACCTACGGGGTCTGGCAGGAGCGTCGTGAACGCCGTGAAGCGCGTGGGAGTGCGAATCGTCTTGCGAACTTTGATGACGCGAATCTGCGTCGATCTGCACGTGCTGCTGTGGCTGCTGGTGCGCGAGTGGCGCGGGCTTTTGAGATCCTCGGCGATGATGTACCCGCGCACCTGGAGGAAGCGGGACGTTTGCGTCTGCAGTTCAAGCAGGCATCGCTTGAGGAACTGGGCAGGCATACGGATCCACCCTTGACGAAGGATGCCGTTGCCGGACGAATCCGCAGGCTTTTGGCGATGGCGGATAAGGCCGCACAGGAACGCGGTATTCCCGATACCGAGGCCGCCCTTACTCTCGACATGTTCGACGAGGATTGAGGACTAAAGTCCAAGACGCGCTCTGAGAAGTAACGGGTGCCACTCGTGAAGCGCGGGCGCAGTGGTGTTCGCTCAGGGCGGCGGGGTGTAGATTAAGGGGTGCTGGAACCGCAGAGATCTGCGGGCCGTCTTCGCATCCCGTGAAGCCGGTTGCATCGAAAGAACGTGCCCGTGCAGGGCACGAGCAGGAGGACAATAGTGACCACCCGCGTTGGCATCAACGGCTTCGGCCGCATCGGCCGTAACTTCTTCCGCGCCGCCCTTGAGCAGGGCGCGGATATCGAGATCGTCGCCGTTAACGACCTCACCGACACCAAGACCCTTGCTCACCTCCTCAAGTACGACTCGATCCTCGGTCGTTTCTCCGGCGAGGTTTCCTACGACGAATCCTCAATCATCGTCAACGGCAAGGCCATCAAGGTCCTCGCCCAGCGCAACCCCGCCGACCTCCCCTGGGGCGAGCTCGGCGTTGAGGTCGTCGTCGAGTCCACCGGTTTCTTCACCGACGGTGAGAAGGCCAAGGCTCACCTTGAGGCTGGCGCCAAGAAGGTCGTGATCTCCGCTCCGGCGAAGAACGTTGACGGCACCTTCGTCATGGGTGTGAACGAGGCTGACTACGACGCCGCTTCGATGAACATTGTGTCGAATGCGTCCTGCACCACCAACTGCCTCGCCCCGCTCGCCAAGGTTCTCCACGAGAACTTCGGCATCGTCCGCGGCATCATGACGACGATCCACTCCTACACCGGCGATCAGCGTGTGCTCGACGCCCCGCACGGCGATCTGCGCCGCGCCCGCGCCGCCGCCCTCAACATGATCCCGACCAAGACCGGTGCCGCTCAGGCGGTTGCCCTCGTTCTTCCCGAGCTCAAGGGCAAGTTCGACGGTCTCGCTGTCCGCGTTCCCACCCCGACCGGCTCCCTCACCGACCTCACCTTCCAGGCTGAGAAGGAAGTCTCCGTCGAGGCCATCAACGCCGCTGTGAAGGCTGCTGCTGAGGGTGAACTCAAGGGCATCCTGGCCTACACCGAAGATCCGATCGTTTCCACCGACATTGTTGGCGATCCGCACTCCTCGATCTTCGACGCTTCCGAGACCAAGGTCATTGGCGATCTTGTCAAGGTGCTCTCCTGGTACGACAACGAGTGGGGCTACTCCAACCGTCTCGTCCAGCTCACCGCTCTCGTTGGCTCGAAGCTCGCCTGAGCTGAAACCGACACTGTGATCGGCTGACACCGGCGCCCGTCCGCCCCTGGGGGGGCCCGGCGCCCGTGTTTTCTCTTTGACATACGGGTGGGTTATCCGCCCCTGATGAAAGGCTGGTTCTATGAGGACCATCGATTCTCTTGGGGATCTGCGCGGTAAGCGCGTCCTCGTGCGTTCGGACTTCAACGTTCCGTTGAAGGACGGCGTGATCACCGATGATGGCCGTATCCGCGCGGCCCTGCCGACCCTGACGCGCCTTGTCGAAGCTGGCGCGAAGGTCGTCATTATGGCTCACCTTGGCCGCCCGAAAGGCAAGGTTGATCCGGCATTCTCTTTGGCTCCCGTTGCAGCTCGTCTCGGTGAACTGATTGACGCTCCTGTGACCCTTGCCGGTGATGTGGTCGGTGAATCTGCACACGCTACTGTCGCTGGGCTGAACGATGGGGAAATCGCTCTTCTGGAGAATGTGCGCTACGACGCGCGTGAAACCTCAAAGGTCGATGAGGAACGCGCTGAACTCGCGGCAGCTTACGCAGAACTCGGCGATGCTTTCGTCTCTGACGGTTTCGGTGTCGTCCACCGCAAGCAGGCGTCCGTTTACGACATTGCCAAGCTTGTCCCTTCCGCTGCGGGCCTCCTCGTCTTCAAAGAGATCGAGTCCTTGCGTAAGGCGACCGACAATCCTGAGCGTCCCTACGGGGTCGTTCTCGGAGGTTCGAAAGTTTCCGACAAGCTCGGCGTGATCGCCAACCTCTTGAAGAAAGCTGATCGTCTCTTCATCGGTGGCGGCATGGCGTTCACCTTCCTTGCAGCGAAGGGCTACTCGGTCGGCAAGTCCCTCCTCGAAGAAGACCAGATCGAAACCGTTAAGGGCTACATCGCTGAAGCCGCAGAACGCGGTGTAGACCTGGTGCTTCCGATCGACGTGGTGGTCGCCCCCGAATTCGCCGCTGATGCTCCGGCAACGGTGGTGGATGCTGACGCGATCCCTGCCGACCAAATGGGTCTGGATATCGGCCCTCGCTCGCGCGCCCTTTTTGCTGAGAAGATCACTTCCGCGAAGACGGTTGCGTGGAATGGTCCGATGGGTGTCTTCGAGTTCCCGGCTTTTGCCGAAGGCACGAAGGCTGTGGCGCGCGCACTGTCCGAAGGCGATATGTTTTCCGTCATCGGCGGTGGCGATTCAGCTGCTGCCGTCCGCCTTCTGGGCTTTGATGAAAAGACCTTCTCTCACATCTCCACCGGTGGTGGCGCTTCCCTCGAGCTCCTCGAAGGTAAGACTCTTCCCGGTATTGCAGTTCTGGAGGACTGATCCATGTCACGTACCCCCCTTATGGCTGGTAACTGGAAGATGAACCTCGATCACCTTGAGGCGAATCATCTTGTCCAGGGGCTTGCGATGGAGCTTCGGGATCACAATCACGATTACTCGCGCTGCGAGGTGCTTGTGATCCCGCCTTTCACCGACATCCGTACCGTCCAGACAATCGTCGATGCCGATGAGCTTGGCATTAAGTACGGCGCTCAGGATGTGTCAATCCACGACAATGGCGCATACACGGGTGAGATTTCCACCTCGATGCTGACCAAGCTCGGCTGCACCTATGTGGTGATGGGACACTCAGAGCGCCGTGAGTACCACAATGAGTCTGATGAGCTTGTTGGCGCTAAAGCCCGCAAGGTCCTCGATGCCGGTATGACTCCGATCCTGTGTTGCGGCGAAGCTCTTGAGGTCCGTAAAGCTGGGACGCATGTGGAGTTTGTGCTGTCTCAGATCCGTGCGGCTCTTGCTGGTTGGTCAGCTCAGGACGTTGCGCAGATTGTGATTGCCTACGAGCCTATCTGGGCGATTGGCACCGGTGAGACCGCAACTGCCGAGGACGCGCAGGAAGTATGTGGCGCGATTCGTTCGGCGCTGGCTCAGGACTTCGGTGCTGAAACTGCTGAGGTGACTCGCGTTCTCTACGGTGGTTCGGCGAAGCCGGACAATATCAAGGAGCTGATGGCTCAGCCTGATATTGATGGCGCTCTGATTGGTGGCGCTTCCTTGAAGGCTGATTCTTTCGCCGAGATGGCACGCTTCTACGCCTGATCTTGAGGATCTTTCATCATGTTGGGGTCAGCCGGTGTGCCGGTTGGCCCCAACCCCCTTGTGGGAAGTAGACTTTGCTCGTTAGTCCCTCGTGGCAACGGCCTCGCGCCAATGCCGACAGAGAAGAATCGGAAGCCAAGTGACCGCACTGAAAATTGTCCTGCTCGTCCTTATTGTTCTTACGAGTATCCTCCTTACCCTGACGGTGCTGATGCACAAAGGGAAGGGTGGCGGTGTGTCCGACATGTTCGGTGGTGGCCTGTCTTCGACAGCGGGTTCTTCCGGTGTTGCCGAGCGTAACCTGAACCGCATTACCCTCGGCATCATGATTATGTGGGTGGTGTCGATTGTCGGTTTTGGTCTCATGCAGAAGTGGGTTTTTTAAGGGTTTGCGCACTCTTTTCACCCGCTCCTTTTCGTTTTCCTGAACTGCGGTTTTGTTTGCCGTAGTTGCACTACACCTGCGACAACATCGGTTATTCCCGTTGTGGTCGCAGGTTTTTACGCATTTACACACTCGCTCAACGGCGTGTGTTTTCGTGGTTCCCACGTCTTTTCTTCGCAGAACTGAGGTGTTTTCGTAGAGAGCACGTCTTGGCAGGGCTGAGCGTGTAGGGTGTCTTCAGCGGTGACCACATACAGAGTTCTTCACTGCAAGTGTTGCAAAAGGTCTCCTCGCAACTGTCGCGAAAGATTGCCTCCAGGATCACACCTGCTCTTTAGCACAATAAAAGTGCAGCCCCGCCCTCGTGAATCGAGGACGGGACCACACGCGCGCAGCTCAAGCCCGCGCAGCTTTTACTTCACTGCGGCAAGAGACTCTTTCGCAGCTGCGGCAACATTCTCAGCGGTGAAACCGTAGTCAGCAAAGAGAAGATCACCGGATGCAGATTCGCCGAAATGCTCAAGAGACACAGAACGGCCAGCATCACCGACAAGAGCACGCCACGGCATCGCGACACCCGCTTCAACGGAGACACGCGCCTTCACAGCGGCAGGAAGAACAGACTCTTTGTACTCTGCGGACTGTTCGTCGAACCACTCCATGCACGGAACAGAGACGACACGCGCCTTCACGCCCTCGCCTGCAAGGAGGTCCTTTGCTTCCAGCGCATACTGAACCTCAGAACCGGACGCCATGAGAATCACGTCCGGGGTGCCTTCAACATCGGCGAGAACATAAGCGCCCTTCGCCAATCCCTCCGCAGAAGCAAGAGCCCCTTCACCGCGTTCGGGAACCGGCAGGTTCTGACGAGAAAGGATCAGCGCTGCCGGGTGAGCCTTCTCAAGGACCGTCTTCCAAGCGACAACAGTCTCATTCGCGTCAGCCGGACGCACAATCGCAAGGTTCGGGATCGCACGGTAAGCGGCAAGATGCTCCACGGGCTGATGGGTGGGACCATCCTCACCGACGCCAATTGAATCGTGAGTCCACACGTAGGTCACGGGAAGATCCATGAGCGCAGCCAAGCGCACTGCTCCGCGCATGAAATCGGAGAAGACGAAGAAGGTACCGCCGTAGGGACGAGTCAGACCATCCGCAGCCATACCGTTCATGATCGCGCCCATCGCGAATTCACGGATACCGAAGTGGAGATTACGTCCGAAAATGTCGCCTTGGAAAGTGCCGGTCGAGTATTCAGCCGGGATGAACGAAGGCTGACCCGGCATGAGGGTGTTATTCGACCCCGCAAGATCAGCGGAACCGCCCCACACTTCGGGAAGCACATCGGCAAGAGAAGCAATCACTTTCCCGGAAGCAGAACGGGTCGCTACAGCCTTCCCCGGCTCAAAGCTCGGAAGCGCGGACTCCCAATTTTCAGGAAGCTTCTTGTTGAGAATACGGTCGAGGAGTTCAGCACGTTCAGGATGAGCAGTCTTCCACTGGGCAAAACGAGCATCCCATTCGCTGCGAGCCTGCTCGGCGCGGGCTACGACATTCGCGCGAGCGTAAGCGACAGCTTCTTCATCGACAGCGAACATCGCGTCAGGATCTGCGCCCAGAGTTTCCTTGAGGCCACGCAAAGCTTCCGTCCCCAGTTTGGATCCGTGAATGCCGCCGGTGTTTTGCTTACCGGGGGTCGGCCAGCCAATGATCGTGCGCACAGCAATAATCGAGGGCTGATCCGTCTGCGCTTTCGCAGCTTCGATGGCTGCATCCAGGGCTACGACATCTTCAGCGTAGGAGCCATCTTCAGAGAGCCAATCGACCCGCTGCGTGTGCCATCCGTATGCTTCGTAGCGCTTGAGCACATCTTCGGTGAAGGCGATGTCCGTGTCGTCTTCGATGGAGATGTGGTTGTCGTCCCAGAGAAGAATGAGGTTGCCGAGTTTCTGGGTGCCCGCCAGGGAGGAGGCTTCCGCAGCTACGCCTTCTTGGAGGCAACCGTCGCCTGCGATGACGTAGACGTAATGATCGAAGGGGGAGTCACCCATCGGGGTTTCAGGATCGAAGAGACCGTGGGAGCGGCGCGCTGACATGGCGAAGCCAACGGCGGAGGCGATGCCTGTGCCGAGCGGACCGGTGGTGATTTCCACGCCCGGAGTGTGCCCGTATTCGGGGTGAGCTGGGGTGAGGGAACCGCGTGTGCGCAGAGCTTTAAGGTCGTCCAGTTCGAGGGTTTGACCTGCGAGGTACATCTGGCAGTACTGCGTCAACGAGGAGTGGCCCGCTGACATGATGAAACGGTCACGACCCAGCCACTGCGGATCCTTTGGATCAATGCGCAGGTGCCTTTGGAAAAGGAGGTAGGCAGCGGGTGCAATGGAGATCGCGGTGCCGGGGTGTCCGGAGCCGACCTTCTCGACGGCATCTGCCGCGAGGATTTTCGCGGTTTTGACCGCGCGGTCGTCGAGTTCGTTCCACTTGAGTGTCACATCGGCCTCCAGCCGGATCAGGCCCCTTCGTCGGAGCATGGTGTTTTCTTACGAAAGTGTAGCGAAAGAGAAGTGAAAGCGGAGGGGCCGTTTTCGCTTTCTTTCACGACGATCTTCAGGAACGATCCTACGCCTAGGCTCCGCAGCGTCGTTACGCATAAGGTCCCCAGTGCTGAGCTCTGCCTGCTGTTGGTGAGGTATGGCGCTTGTGGTGCAGAACGCCTCAGGGGTGATGCACGAGGTCGTGGAGTGATTCGACGGAGTGATTCGACCAAGCTGAGCAGTGGCAGAGGGCGGAAGGTTCAGAACGTGCCGCAGGGGAGAAAAGCTCGAAGGAAAGGATATGAAGGGCATGGCATGAAGAGCAGAAAGGCGTGAAGGTCAGGCTGGGCAGTGATCGAGGCCGCTGAGCGCGGTATCGTCGTTGCGATGAACGAATTAGAAGAACTGCAAAACGAATGGCTCAGCCATTTGCGGATCGAAAAAGGCGCTTCGCCTCATACTCTTTCGAACTATCGCCGCGACCTTGATCGCTATCGCAGTGACCTTGAACGTCACGCAATCACACAGCTTCACGCGATTAGCACCCGCGATGTGGAACGTCACCTTGCTGATTTTGCTTCAGGAGTTTTGACCGGTCACGCGGCAGCGCCTTCTACGGTTGCGAGGGCGTCAGCTGCGATTCGTGGATTCCATAGTTTCCTTCTGAGCGAGGGCGTTACTGACCACGATCCGGCGGCGAGGCTTCACGTGCCCAAACAGGCCAAGCGCCTACCGAAAGCCCTCAGCGTCGATCAGGTCGAAGCCCTTTTGAACGCGGCCCGTTTCGGTGATGACGTGAGTGCGCTCAGAGACACAGCTTTGCTTGAAGTGCTGTATGCGACCGGTGCCCGAGTATCTGAAGCTCTCGCTTTGACGATTGACGACCTCGCCCTCGACGAGGACACACCTCTTGTGTGCCTCTACGGGAAAGGCCGTAAAGAGCGTTTCGTTCCTGTGGGGTCAATGGCGCATGAGGCTCTGGCCGCCTATCTTGTGCGTTCCAGACCTGTGCTGGCGAGCAGGGGAAAGGGGACACCTCGTGTCTTTTTAAACTCTCGCGGTGCTCCGCTGTCGCGTCAAAGTGCGTGGGAGATTCTGCAAAAAGCAGCTGCGGGCGCGGGGCTTCACGGGCAAGTGTCGCCTCATACGCTCCGTCATTCTTTCGCGACGCATCTTCTCGAGGGCGGGGCTTCGATCCGTGATGTCCAAGAGCTTTTAGGGCACGCTTCGGTCCAGACTACGCAGATTTACACGAAAGTGACGGCGAGGATGCTCTTGGAGGTCTATCGTTCAAGCCATCCCAGGGCAGTGGCAAAGGGGGAAATGAGTCTTCCATGACCTAGAATCGCAGTGTGACGAACGACGTGCAGCTCGCATTACCCGGTGAGGTCGCTCAGAACCTCGATGATTTCCCGATCCCCGCGCCCCTGAGCGGGCACGGTCCTGCGCGGATCATCGCGATGTGCAATCAAAAGGGCGGGGTGGGAAAGACAACGACCACCATTAATTTGGGTGCAGCTTTAGCGGAATACGGTCGGCGCGTCCTCATCATTGATTTCGATCCGCAGGGGGCTGCGTCTGTGGGGCTTGGGATCAATACTTTGGAGATGGAAGATACGATCTATACCCTCCTGATGGACTCAAAAGCCGATGTGGAAGCGACGGTGTGTCACACGGGCGTTTCGGGTCTTGACATTATTCCGGCGAATATTGATTTATCCGCTGCGGAAGTGCAGCTGGTGAATGAGGTGGCGCGTGAATCCGCTCTCGCTCGGGTTCTGCGTCACGTGGAAGACCAGTATGACGTGATCCTCATTGACTGTCAGCCTTCCCTGGGTCTTCTTGCGGTGAATGCGTTAACGGCTGCTCATGGCGTGATTGTTCCCGTTGAAGCTGAGTTTTTTGCTTTGCGCGGTGTGGCGCTACTTGTGGAGACAATCGAAACGGTCCGTGATCGCATTAACCCTCGCCTGAAGATTGACGGCATTGTCGCCACTATGGTGGATTCGCGTACCCTGCACTCTCGCGAGGTGCTGGATCGTTTAGATGAGGCTTTCGGGGATCTGGTGTTCACCACTCGGATTGGTCGGACCGTGAAGTTCCCGGATGCGAATGTGGCAAGCGAACCCATTACGACTTATGCGCCCAATCACCCTGGTGCTCGCGCCTACCGCAGGCTTGCCAGGGAACTGATCGCCCGTGGTGACGCCGCCTGAAGTTAAGGCCCACCACCAGGGGGCGATTGATGATTTCCATGTCGTCCTCGATGTTTTCGAGGGGCCTTTTGATCTGCTTCTCCAGCTTATTACCCGTAAGCGTCTTGATATCACCGAAGTGGCTTTAGCGGAGGTGACAGATGAGTTCATCGCTCATATGCGCCTCTTCCCGGATTTGTCGAAAACTACGGAGTTCCTGGTTGTTGCCGCGACTTTGCTGGAGATGAAGGCTCAGAGTTTACTGCCCGCTCCTGATACGGATCGTGAACTCGCGGTTGAGGATTTAGAGGCTCGGGATCTGCTTTTTACTCGGCTGTTGCAGTATCGAGCTTTCAAGGGTGCCTCGGCGCATATCGCAGCTCGTTGGGAAGAAAACGCGGGGTTTTTCCCACGCGCTGTCCCTTTGGAGCCGCATTTTGCAGCGCTCTTACCTGAGCTTGTGTGGAGGACGAGTCCGATTGACCTTGTTCGGGCTGCAGCCGCAGCTTTCGCTGCGGCTGAACCGCAGGTGGTGACCGCTCATCTTCACGATCCTGTTGTTCCCGTGCATGAGCAGGTGAAGGTCCTTGTGGACCGGCTTTCCCGCAGTAGTCGATTGACTTTCCATGAGCTTGTGGCGGATGCGGTAAGTGTGCCGGTCATTGTGTCGCGTTTCCTCGCGGTTCTTGAGCTGTATCGCAGGGGCGTGCTTGATGTCGTGCAGGAGGAGCCTTTAGCTGAGCTCGTCCTCGTGTGGAGGGGTGGGGATGGGGGAGCAGACTATGAGGTGAGTGACATGGACGTGAGTGAATATTCAGGACAGGAGGGGAGTGCGTCGTATGTGTGAAGCAGGTACGTATGAAGAACTGTTCGCCCCTGTGGAGGCGATTTTGATGGTGGCGACAGAGCCGGTGTCTTCTTGTGATCTTGCCGATGTTCTCGGTGTTGATGTGGACGTGGGGGAGGCGACGCTGGGTGATCTTGCTGCCGTGTATCGAGGTGAAAGGGGAGGTCGTCGAGCGGGTTTTGAGCTGAGGGAAATCGCTGGGGGGTGGCGTTTTTATTCTTCTCGTGAGTGGGCAAGTCTTGTGGGGCGTTTCATTGTGGGGACCGCTCAGGCGCGTTTGTCGCAGGCTGCTTTAGAAACTTTGGCGGTGATTGCGTATCGGCAGCCGATTTCGAGGTCGCGTATCTCGCATATTCGGGGGGTGAACGTGGACGCTGTGGTGCGTACCCTAGTGACCAGGGGACTTGTGGAAGAGGTCGGGGAATCCGATTCGGGTGCCAGGTTGTATGGCACGACTCGCGAGTTTCTTGAAAAGATGGGATTTGCGTCCTTGGATGACCTGGTGCCTTTGGCACCGTATTTACCGACCGGCGAGGAGCTGGACGAATTGGAGGAGCAGCTGTGAGGAACGACCTCTATGTCGAGGGTGGAGTCCGTTTACAGAAGGCGTTGTCGCAGGCGGGGGTTGCTTCGCGTCGCGCGGCGGAGCAGCTGATTGAGGACGGTCGGGTTCAGGTCGATGGTCAGGTGGTGCGTTCGCAGGGGATCCGTATTGATCCGACCAGACAGGCGGTTCACGTCGATGGTGAGCGTGTGTTTTTCGATGAGACGCGCCATGTTGTGTTGGCGGTGAATAAGCCGGTGGGAACGGTGTCCACGATGAGTGACCCGGAGGGGCGTCCCACTTTGTCTGATCTCATCGTGGATTATCCTGAGCGGCTTTATCACGTGGGGCGTCTTGATATTGATACTTCCGGTTTGCTTTTGTTGACGAATGATGGGGAGTTGGCGAATCGTTTGACGCATCCGCGTTATGAAGTGCCGAAAACGTATGTGGCTCGCCTTCACGGTGAGGTGAAGCCTTATGTGAGGCGGCGCCTTATGGACGGTATTGACTTAGAGGATGGTCCGATTAAGGTGGATTCTTTCCGCGTGGTGGACACTTACGGTGATATTACGACGGTGGAGGTTGTGGTCCACGAGGGGCGTAATCGTTTGGTGCGTCGCATGATGGCCGAGGTCGGTTATCCGGTGCGTGAGCTTGTGCGCACGGCTTTCGGGCCGATTAAGTTGGGGACGCTCCATCAGGGCACGTCGCGCCGTGTGAAGGGGAATGCGTTGAAGGCCCTCTACGCAAGTGTCGGCTTGTGAACGCTTCTGTTTCTTCTCGTCCTTTTGCTACGCAAGGGCCCGTCCTTATTGTGGGTTCGGGTTTGTTGGGGGCGTCCCTTGGTTTGGCTTTACAGGCCGGGGGTGTTGAGGTTCTTCTGCGGGATACCTCACCGACGGCTTTACGTCTGGCTCAAGATATTGGTGCAGGTATTCCGTGTGTGGATGCTGCGGGTGTGGAGCCTCGTCTTGTGGTGGTGGCAGCGCCCCCTGATGTGGCGGATGTGTGTGTGGTGGAGGCATTGAGGGAGTTCCCGACTGCGTGTGTCACGGATGTGGCGTCGGTGAAGTCAGCGGTTGTTGAGGGTATTCTTGCGGCGGCTGTGGATGATCCGCGTCTTGCTTGTCGTTATGTGGGCAGTCACCCGATGGCGGGCCGGGAGCGTTCCGGGGCGGGCGGCGCGGATGCGGATCTTTTCTGTGGTCGTCCTTGGGTGGTGGTTGCTCATCCGGATTCTGATCCTGAGGCTGTTGTGGCGGTGCGGACTTTGGCAACGGATGTGGGGGCGCTTCCGATTGAGATGGATGCGGTGACGCATGATGAGTCGGTTGCTCTTGTGTCTCATGTGCCGCAGTTGGTGTCTTCTTTGTTGGCGGCTCGTCTTGTTGAGGCGCGCGGGGAAACTTTGGGGCTTGCGGGTCAGGGTTTGAGGGATACGACGCGGATTGCGGCTTCTGATCCTCGTTTGTGGACGGCGATTCTTGCTGGTAATGCCGCTCCTGTGGTGGGGGTTCTTGAGCAGCTGCAGGGGGATCTTGATGAGCTTCTTACGTATCTTCGTGTTGCGGTTGAGCGTGGTCCTTTGCGTGGGGGAAGTGTGGGTGCGGTGAGTCGTGTGATGCGGGCAGGTAATGCTGGTGTGGCGCGGATTCCCGGTAAGCATGGGGGTGCGCCGAGGCGTTACGCGGAGCTGGAGGTTTTGATTCCTGATCAGCCGGGTGAGCTTGGGCGTTTGTTTGGCGAATTGGGGGAGATTGGCGTCAATATTGAGGATTTAGTTCTGGAGCATTCCGCAGGTCAGCCTGTGGGTTTGGCGCGCTTGTCTCTTGATCCTTTACGTCTGGCAGATGCTGAGGCTGAGCTTCAACGGCGCGGTTGGCGTCTTTTGACGCATGGTGTGTGATGCGTGAGCAGAGTGTCCGTTTAAGGAAGGTATGAAGGTATGAGCATGAGGGATGATGCGTGCAGGCGAGCTGAGATTGCGCGTTTAGGGATGACGATTGCGATTGATGGTCCGGCGGGTTCGGGGAAGTCAACGATTTCTAAGGTTTTGGCGCGTCGCCTCGGGATCGGCTATTTGGATACGGGCGCGATGTATCGGGCGTTGACGTGGTTTGCTTTGGAGCGAGGGATTGATCTTGAGGATGAGGCGGCTGTGCTGTGTGCTGCGAAGGTGATGCCGCTTGAGATGCACGCGGACCCGGATGCTCCTGTGTATCGTGTGGGCGGGGTGGATGTGACGGACGCGATTCGTGAGGCGCGTATTGCTTTGGCGATTGCGAAGGTGTCAACGAATCTGAGTGTACGCCGTTGGATGGCGGGTGAGCAGCGTCGCCGCATGATGGAGGCTCGTCGTAGTGGTTCGGGGATGATCGCTGAGGGGCGTGACATTACGACGGTGGTGTGTCCTTATGCTGATGTGCGCGTGTTGCTTCTTGCGGATGAGGAGGAGCGTTTGCGTCGCCGCACGATTGAGATGCACGGGCGGGCGACTCCTGAACTGATGGAGCGGGTGCGTGAGCAGATCACGAAGCGTGATGCGGCGGATTCTACGGTGTCTCAGTTCCTTGTCCCTGCTGAGGGTGTGTCTGTTGTGGATTCTACGGGTTTGGGGATTGATGGGGTGACGCAGGCGATTCTTGCTGTGGTGGATCGTAATCTGGAGGCTCGCGCTTAGCTTGCGTTTCCTGTGCGGGTAGGGGAGAGTCGCGCTTCTGGAGATTGTGCTGGATTTTTCTGGATTTCTCGGTCTTTTATTTGGGCCGTAGGGCAGAAGAGGTCCGGGCAGTGCGGGCTGTTGTGCTGCTGCCTTCATGTGTCGTCCTGTCCTGTGCTGGCTGTGTTGTGTGGCTCACTGAGTGCGTCTGTGTTTGGTTTTCAAAATACGAGGGCGGGGCCGGAAAATGAGGCGAGGTCGGACGAGAAAGGACAGAGGGAATGAAAGGGAAAAGAGCGGGGAGAATAAGAGGAGCAATGAGCGAGGCGAGGAGTTTGTTGTTTTGGTCATACGTCGTGGGGAATCCGTGAAACTGTGCGGCATGAGGCAAGAAAAGCTGTTTGGAGGTGTCGGGGCTTTTAGGCTATGATTGTCTAGTCGCCTTGAGGGGCGGTCAACAGGTTGAA
>JASBZF010000023.1 GCA_029983625.1 Pauljensenia sp.
GAGCACCGCTCTCCTAAAGCGGGTGTCGGACGTTCGAATCGTCTCGGGGGCACACAGTTGCACGGCGGTGCTCCAGCTCCCCAATTTGTCGATACTTCTGTGTCTTCGCCCTCGTGGCTTTCCCTCACGCATGCAAGAAAACCCATTGCGATCGCGCTGTCACGGCATTAACCCGCATGACCCTATTTTTCGCTGAGCGCTACCTTCCGAGACTGCAGCTCACCGACTTCTCTGAGGGGAAAACTGAGCGATCGCGACACAGAAGCGAGGTCTCGCGGCGATGCTTCCTGAAAACGAAGCCCTGAGGCCGCTACCGTGGGAGAGTGGCCAATGGATTCTTCTCTCGAAATCCGCGCGGCAACTCCGAAGCAGAGTTGACCGCGCCCGAGCCGACACCCACTCCGGTGTCTTTCCCCAAGCTGAAGCTTGAGGCAAAGCTCGAAAAACAGCTCGCCGAATGGAACTCAGACCTCGCGCAGCTGACCCGGATCGACGGTGAAGCCGCACCACGTCTGACAATCAACCAAGCCCACCCCGGCGGGCTTGCTCAGCTTTACACGGATCACCCGACCCGTCTTTCCCTTCTCGTGAGAGAATCGAGCGCCCACCAGCGTGCAATCGAACGCGCACGCACGATCCTGAGCAGATCCAACGAACTCACAGCTCGCCACGGCGTAGGAACAATCCACATGTCCATTGGCTCAGCCAGATGGATCGCCGATGGAGTCGTCCAGAACTCAGCGGCACTCCTTCGACCCGCCCAACTGAGCGAAGACTCCGGGGACGTGACAATCACCCTCCTGCCGGGTTTCACCCTCGATTCACGCCTATCAGAAGCCTTCGCACGCGCAGGAATCGCCCTCGACACTCAACACATCGTCGCACAGGCAACAACGATCCACGGTTTCTCCTTCTCTGCTGCCCTGGCGGCACTGCGTACACACGGCGCCCTCCTCGAAGGTTTTGAACTGCGAGACGAACTCGTCCTCGGTATCTTTGAACATCCCGCATCCGGCCTGAAACGCGAATTCGACGAAACAAGTCACCTCCTCGCCTCGCCGATTGTGCGCGCCCTGGCGGGCGATGCAAGCGCCATTGAACAGGTCAATCAGACGCTCCCACAGCCCGACCCTCACGATCGTGACCCGTGGAAGGAACGCGGCGCAGGTGACCTCACACCCCGCCAGCTTGATGTCATTGAAGCCGTCGCCGAAGGACGTTCATTCCTGATTGACATCCCTGACGGAGCAGACGACACCGCCCTCGTCGGTGCTCTCCTCGCTGACGCCGCAGCCTCAGGCAGAACAACCCTCCACATCGGTGGCTCGCCCTCTTTGACGACGAGAGCGCAAGACCGACTCCACGAACTCGGCCTCGGGGAAGCAGCCACCCGAATTGACGGCACAACTTCCTCCGGGGAAGAATTGCGTGCCCTCTTGCGTACCGCAATGAGTGACACCTCGGTCGTCGCTGACATCCGAGAAGTCGATGACATGCGCACCCGCCTACGCGAGGTACGGACACGCTTATCGAAGTACACCGAAGCCCTGCACCGGCCCTACGGGGCTTTCGGAGTATCCGCCTTCGGAGCACTCCAAGTCCTCACGGACCTGACAAGTGCCCATCCGGCTCCGGCAACGAAGGTCCGTTTCCGTGAAGAAGTGCTTCTCGGCATCGCTCAAGACCAAGGCACCAAAGCACGCGCACTACTCCACGAAGCCGCAGAACTCGGAGTATTTTCCCGCTCGACTGCTCAAGCCTGGAGAGGAATCGTCATCGGTTCTGCCGAGAAAGTTCCCGAAGTCCTCACAATCGTCCATCGTCTTTCGCATGACACGATTCCTCAACTGCGAGTCCGTATGGGTGTCCTCGCAGGTGAAGCGGGCCTCACTCCAGCAACGACGCTTGCGCAATGGAAAGAACAGCTCGACCTGTTCGAGGGCGTGCGCGACGTCCTCGATGTTTTCCAACCTCAGATTTTTGAACAATCCGCAGCGGACATGGTGATCGCGACCGCCACAAAACAGTGGCGTGCCGCTCACGGCATCACAATGAAACGCTCAGAGCGTGTGCGTCTGCTCAAACGTGCGCAAGATTTCGTTCGCCCTGGTACCCATCTTGCTGACTTGCACACCGAACTCTTGAAAGTACAGCGCCGACGTGAGGCGTGGCGTGAACACACGAGGGACGAAGATGCTTGGCCGACACTTCCCCAGCGTCTCGATGAGGCGAAGAAGCTCACGCGCGCGATTGAGGAAGATCTCGCTGCCCTCGCTCCGATGTTCGCAACGTCAAAACGTGATTTCCACGCGATGCCGGTGAGCGCCCTCGCCGCCCTTTTTGACTCCTTGGATGCCGATCCCGAGGGCGCAAAGGAACTGCCACGTCGGGTCGCGGTTTTGAAAGCTCTCGGTGAGCTCGGCCTGTCCGCCCTCGTGAATGACCTGAGGGATCGTCATGTGGACACAGAACTCATCGACGCGGAAATGGACCTTGCATGGTGGGCCTCAATCCTTGGGCTGATGCTCGCCAAAGAGCCGGGATTGGGTGGCTTCGACCCGGCGCATCTTGAAGAAACGCTCGAAGCTGGGCGGGCTTTGGATGCTGAACAGGTTGCGTCTTTAGCTCCGCAGGCGCTCGGACAGTTGCGACGTCTGCGCCTTCAAGCGATGGCGACGCGACCTGAACAGGTCGATGCTCTGGATACTGTGCTTGACACTTCTGTGAGCGCGCTTGAGCTGTACACCTCGGTTGCGCTTGTGCGCAACCTCGTGCCGATTGTCTTCACTGTGCCCACTCTTGTCCCGTCGCTCCTGCGACCGGGGCACAGGGTTGATGTACTGATTCTTGACGACGTGGAGGGCTTACCTCTTGCAGAGCTCGTGCCGATTATTGCTAGGGCTCGGCAAGTTGTCGTCCTCGCTGATCTTTCTGCGGCTTCACCTCAGGGGCCTACTGCGGCACTTGCCGCTGTGTTGCCTCGGCGAAAAATGGATGTCGCTCCGGCTCTGCTGAACGATCAAGTCGCCCTGCTGCTCGCACGTCACGGCGTGGATCACACGGGCGTTCCGGTTCCCTATACAGCGGCAAGCGCTCCCGTCACAGCGCACTGGTGTGAGGGGACGGGAATGCCCGCTCCGGGCGCTGCCGGTGTGGAATCCACGGCTGCGGAAGTGGAGAAGGTTGTGGATCTTGTGGTCGCCCACGCGGTCGAGCAACCCGAACGTTCACTTGCGGTAATCGCCCTCAATGCGCGTCACGCGGAGCGTATCCGGCAAGCGATCCAACGCACGCGCGCAAGCGAACCGGGATTAGCGTCCTTCTTTGATCCAACGAATGCTCAGCCTTTCGTTGTGGTGGATCCGGGAAGTGTGCGTGGGCTAAGTCGGGATCGGGTGATCGTATCGGTCGGCTACGCCAAGACTCCTCACGGGCGAGTGATCCATGATTTCGGTGCGCTATCGACAAGTGCGGGAGTGCGCACAATGTCTGATGTTCTGCGTGCGATTCGAGGGGACTTGACCCTCGTGTCGTCTTTGCGTCCCCTGGACATTGACCGTTCGCGCTTGGCGACGAGGGGTTCCCTGATGCTCGCGGATCTTCTGGAGATCGCCGAGGGGCAGTCTGGTGTCGCTCAGGGAGGGTGGCCTGTTCTGGAGGCCGCGCCTGACCGTCTCCTCATTGATCTTGCGGATCGCCTCTACGGTATGGGCCTTGAGGTTGTTGCGAATGTCGGGATTCCCGGTGGAATGCGGATTCCTTTGGCGATCGGTCACCCTGAGGTGCCGGGACGTCTTCTTGTTGCGGTGCTGACTGACGATGATGCGTATGTGCGTGAGCCTTCTTTGCGGGTGCGTGATCGTATGTGGCCTGCGATGTTGGAAGCTCAGGGGTGGAAGGTGTACACGGCTCTTTCGATGGCGGTGTTTATTGATCCGGGTAAGGAAGCGGACACCATTGTCGGTCTCGTCCTCGATGCGGTGGATGAGGTGAAGGAAGTGGAGCGGGCGTATCCGGGTGTGGAAGTGCCTGAGATTGAGGATTTCGCACCGGATCTTGAGCGGATCGTCGTCTCTGATCCGGGGCTTGATGAGCTGGTCGCTTCGACTTCTTTGGCGCGTGAGCGTGCCGATGAGCTGGTTACGGGCATGTTCGAGGTCGTGAGTGAAACCTTTGAAGAAGAGAGTGTATCGGGGGCGAGGGCGAGCGCTGTCGTCGGATCTGTGAGTGAGGATTCGGTGGCTGCGTGTGCGACGGGTGCTTCTGCTGTGTCGGAAGACATTGTCGATGTGTGTGCCTTTGCGGTGCCTCGTGAGCGTTCAGTACGTCCGGCGATTGCGAAGGGTTTGCCTTTGGCTGCCTATTCGGATGATCAGCTCGACGAGATGGCATTGTGGGTGATGTCGGATGGCCGGGCTAGGAGTGTGGAAGAAACAGTCGAAGAGCTGCGTCAGGCTTTAGGAATTACTCGTAGGGGTTTCCAATCTGATGCTGTGCTTGGGCGTGTTGTGCGCAGGACTTCTACGTCTGGGTCGTCTACGCCTATGTCTTCGCCGTCCGAGGTTTCTGAGCCTGGAACTTCGGGGGCGCAGGATGAAGCGCAGTGAGTGATCGAGGTGCGCAGGGGAACGAGGGCGAGTCTGCGGATTCGGTGAAGCGTCGTGCTGAGGGAGCTCGCGCTGAGAGGGGAAGCCGCGCTTGTACCGTTCGTGCCGCTTGTGAGGGCGGGGGAAATGACGCTGTCGAGACTGTTTTCCCCAGCGAAGCTGGCCTTCGTGAAGGGGAGCGGAAGCGTTTTCGTCGCGTGGCGACCTACGTGTCCGAGGTTGATCGTCGTCTGATCGCGCAGGGGATTGCGCCCTCGTGGGAGGACCGCGTGCGTGAAGAAGACACTTGGCCGGGGGCGATGTGCGATCACTTTGATCGTGGGAATGGTGCGAACGATCAGCGTTTGTTGGATAACGTGCCTCCGCATTGGCAGCCTCGGTCATAAAACAGTGGCGTGTAGTGCCCTGTTTTTCGGGTGCTTCTTCGCGTGCGGAGTTGTTCTTCCTGTGCCGTGTTTCCCCTGTGGGCGGGTAGGTGCTTGTGTGGGTGCTGTGGATTCTTCGCGTAAGGGAAGCGGTCTTAGGCGCTTGTGTTCTGAGAGGCGAGAAGATCACGGATCTCGCTGAGGAGCTTGATTTCTTGGGAAGTTTCCTCTTTTTCCTTTTCTTCGGGGTTTTCCTTGTTCTTTTCTGTGGCTTGAGCTTTCTTGATCGTGTTCATGGGTAAAACAATCGCGAAGTAGACCGCTGCGGCGATGAGGAGGAAGTTCACGACTGCGGTAATGATGGTGCCTGGCCGAATCGGATCTGAACCGTTGATCGTGAATTGGAGAACTGAATCAAAATTAGGTTCGCCGATGAGAGCACCGATCATATCCATAATGACTTTCGTCACGCTGTCAACGATTGGCGTGAAAGCGGTACCGATGATGACAGCGACGGCGAGTTCAAGGACATTACCTTTACTGATGAACTCTTTGAAGCCTTTCATCCTGCTTTTCTCCTGTGCTGCTCGTCTGTTCTGTCGGTGTTTGCGTGGGGAATGGGGTGAGCGTGAGGTTGAGGGTCCCGGTCCCCGCGTGGCCGAGGACGCTTTCAGTGTGTGCAGCATCGACGATCAGATCGATTCTGGCCAGTGGTGCTGCGCCCCACGCTGAGGTGTCATCCACTGTGATTGAGGATATTCGTCCCGAACGTGTGAGTCGCTGCGCTTTGCAGGTAGTTGCCTCACAGCTTTCAGGAAATCCCCACAGGTCCACGTGGTCTCCGGCTTCCAGGGGTGGGATGTGCGCGGCATCTAGGGTAATGGAAATAAGGCTTTCATCCTTTCGGAGGCTGCGTCCGAGGGCGGAACCGGCGAGGACGGATTCGCTGAGCACGGTGCCTTCGAGGGTGTGCTCACCGGCCCAGCGTTCAGGTAAAGCAGAGTCAATGGGGATCAGGTCGCGAGGGACGGCATCTTCTGGGAGGTACACCTGTCGGATGTGGGCGCTCGTGAGTGCTTCGCCGCGTGCGATATCACGGGCGAGGGCCAGCGCGGGCGTTCCGGGGGTGGGTCGTAAAAGGAGGAAGAGGGCGCTAAAAGCGCTGATACAGGCGACAAGGATGAGGGTGAAACGAAGCTTTGGCCATGTGCGTATGACAGTCATACTCGGCATTTGATCGTGTTTCCCTATTCTGCGTTAGATCACGGGAATCTGCTTGTGGATAGCGATATGGTCTGCGTGTCATGTGGATACCTGCTGCGGGTGGTGTCACCTGTTTCGCGTTGAGACATCTACCCTGAGACATCTTCCTTGAGGCAGCCGCTCTGTGTGCCGTGAAAAGGGTGCGTGAGATGCGAGCCTGGCATCAGGTGCTGAACTGTGTCGGCCCAGCTCAGCTCTTGGCCGCAGCAGATATTGTCCTTGGCTCAGGTGGTGAGGTGAGGCGGGCATGTGGCCGTTTCGCGAAGCGCCTTTAGCTTCCGGGATACTTGTGCGCGGCTTCTCCCTCGGCTTCCTTGAGGATCCTGTAGCCGCTCGGTGTCACAATCGCCTGCACTTTTTGATCGTGCGCCATGACGGGCAGGGGAGAAAAGCTCACTTCCTCATCGAAGAGAACAGCAACTTTCGGACTTGAAGGGCGAGCGTGTAAGAGTGCTCGATCATACCAGCCGCCACCTTGACCAATACGATTCCCCAGTGTGTCAACAGCGAGGGCGGGAACAAGAATGATGTCCGCCTCGGCAAGCGCCTCAGCTCCGAGGAGACACGAGGGACGGGATCTCGGTCCTCCGTGGGCGTGCTCCAGGTCAGGATTTGCTGAGCGACAGCCTGAAGGGGCGGGAAGCTGCGTGCCGGAGTGGAGCATCCAATTGGGACTCGTCAATGACAGGCCCGAAGGATCAACGAGTGCAGGCACGATACTGGGACTTGAATCCAGGATGAGACGAATATCAGGTTCAGTGCCGGTGGGTAGGAACAGTGCCGGGAGGAATGGGTGTGTCAGGCCGTAATAGCGAAGTAAAGCGCGCCAAGCGTTCAACAGCCCCCGAGCTTCTTCAGTCTTGAAAGCCTGAAAAGCGCAGGAAGAAAGGGCGCGTGCCTGTTCGAGCCGCGCACGCCGCCTGGCGCGCGCGGCGGCCCTGATCCGTGTCTTCGCTTCGTCGTTCATGCGTTTTCCCGTTTCCAGTCGCTACTGTGGTCATCATGGCAGATACGACGAGGGAGCATCTTCATGCGTGTGATGCGCGTGCTCATGTGTACGTTCGCGTACTCCCTGCGGTGGTGTGTGCGCGACTTCTTGACAAGGAACAGATGGGAGGGCGCGCAAGCGCCTTGCCGTGTACTGCGGTGGGAGTGAGCTAATGCGGACGGTTGCGGAGTTCTACCAGGATTGTTTGGCGGCGGTATCGCAGCAACCTCCTTTGGATGTGCAGTTAGCAGATGCTGTGGCGTGCGTCCTCGCCGAAGATGTGGAAGCACCTTTTGACTTGCCGATCGCAGATTTAGCGGCCTGTGACGGCTATGCGGTCCGCTCTGAGGATCTCAGTGGCGCGCGTCCTGATGCCCTCGTTGAGTTGCCGGTGACCGAGGAGATTCGTGCCGGTGACGTGAACCCTGCAGCTCTGGTTCCGGGGATGGCGATCCGCATTGCTTCGGGTGCGCCGATGCCTGCGGGCGCTGATTGTGTGTTGGCTTTGGATTTCACGGATCGCGGTGTGGCGCGAGTGAAAGCGAAGACACAGCCTGCGGTGGGGGAGAATATTCGTCGCCGCGCAGAAGATGTTGCCGAGGGCGAGATCGTTTTGCGCAAGGGGACACGTGTGGGAGCCAGGCAGGTTGCGCTTCTCGCCGGGGTTGGGCGCTCGCGGGTGCTTGTACATCCCAGGCCGCGTGTCGTGATCTTGTCTATCGGTGATGAGATCATAGAGCCGGGGTGTCAGGCTCGTCCGGGCACGGTATTTGATGCGAATGGTCACGCCTTGTCAACGGCGATTTCGGATGCGGGTGCGCAGACTTTCCGTGTTGCTGCGGTCCCTGATGAGCGTTCGGTGTTGCGTGAAACGATTGAGGATCAGCTTGTTCGTGCGGATTTGATCTTAACGACCGGCGGTATTTCTTACGGTTCGGGTGACACGGTCCGCGAGGTTCTTTCGGTGCTCGGCACGGTGCGTTTCGATAATGTCGCTGCTTGGCCTGGGCATATTCTCGGTGTCGGCACGGTGGGTGCGGATGAGAGTGGCGAGGGCGGGACTCCGATTTTCTGTCTTCCGGGTGATCCGGTTTCCGCTCAGGTGTGTTTTGAGGTTTTTGTCCGTCCTGCTTTGCGTCACATGCAGGGGTGGGTGCAGTTGACGCGCCCGTCGGTGCGCGCAGCGGTGGATCGTTCGTGGTATTCACCGAGGGGGCGTCGTGAGTTTGTGCGTGTGCGTCTGGTGGGTGAACCGAAGTCGGGCTATCAGGCGAAGGTGATGGGTGCTCCGGCGTCTTTGCTTTTGTCGGCGCTCGCGGAGTCGAATGCCTTGGCGATTGTGCCTGAGTCAACGACGAATGTTCGTGCCGGTGACATGTTGCAGTGCCTGGTGTTGGAGTGATGTGAGCGTCCGGGATTTTCTGCCGCGTCCTTTCGCGCGAGTGTGGGGGAGGTGTTTGTCTGATCTTCACCTTGAGGTGCGCGATCCGGTGGGTTCTGGTCTCATGCGTGCGTGTGCGCCGTCTTCTGTTTTTGTGATGTCTGAGGGCGGGGCTTTTTCTCTTGAAGGTGTGGGTGAGTGTGAGGCTCGTCCAAGCGTTGTGACTTTAACTCCTGCTTGGGGGAGGGATCATCTGGCTTTGGATGTGTTACGCCGTGAGAACGCGGAGTTTTTGTCGCCGTGGGAGGCGACTTTGCCTTCGGTGTGTGTAGAGGAGTGGGGTGAGCAGCTTCCTCATATTTGGCGCTATGCGTATCTGATGAATCGGGATCAGCGTTTGGGCCGTGCCTTGGTGATGGCGCTTCGTGTTGATGGGGTTTTGGCGGGGCAGTTCACGGTGTCCCATGTGTTACGTGGTGCGATGTCGCAGGGGATGCTGGGGTATTGGCTTGTGCCCGCTTGGGCGGGTCGGGGTTTGGGTTCTTTGTGCGTGGCGCTTGTCATTGATCTTGTGATCGGTGAGCTTGGGCTGCATCGTCTTGAGGTGGCGGTTCAGCCGCAGAACCTTCCTTCGCTGGGTGTGTGTCGTCGTTTGGGGCTTCATTGTGAGGGGCTGCGTCCTCGTTTCATTCATGTTGCGGGCGCGTGGGCGGATCATCTTGTGTTTTCAGTGGATACACAGTCTTTGCCCGAGGGCGGGGTCTTTGCTGCGTATTGTGAGCGTGTGTTGTCGTAAGTGTTGCCACGGGTGATGTGGGAGGCTCTCATAGAGGAGAGCTTTATCAGGAAATATCACGTGGAAGTATCACCTGGAAGTGTTACTTGGAAGTGCCACAGGGAAGTGTCACGGGGAAAATGAGGCGTAGAGGCCGTGTCCTGTGCGACCTGTAGAGAATGAAAATCCCCCACATCACCCCTTCCATGCTGGCCTAGCTATGGTCTAGTTTTCTCACTTATTCGCCCCTATGCCTGTCCGCTCATACACATAAGCCAATTCAAGAAAACATTGAGATTCCAACGAAAACCTCTCAATCGCAACGATTACGGGATCTTCTGGCGGAGGATGGAGGGCGTTCACGTGTGTGGCGGCTGAGTCTTCGCTGCTGCGGAGCTGTGTCGAAAAAGAGCTGAGGACTGGGTGAACAATGTGACGAATGTGGCGGTTGTGGCATGTGTGAAACATGTGGCAAGGGTGGAGTGCTTGATCTTCAACACGCGCCGCAGGTCACCCACGCTATGCCTTCTCGAAGGCATAGCGTGGGACCGTGGACTTTGGAGGTATCGTCATCATCGCGGCAGCGTTCACGCTGTTTGGAACAATTCCCTTGCTTGTGGCACGCAAGACTGCGATGATGCAGACGCGCGAAGGTGACCGCTATTCACAGCGTCTGCGCCTCCTGGACGACGCTTATATACGCAGCGGTCTGGACTGTGAAAGTTCGTCAGGGCTTCTTCTTGCAGTGCGCAGGGTCCATCCTGATGTGAGTGGGGGGCAGATGTCGGATTCGTCCTCGTTGCATCATCGTGAGCTTCGGATGGAGCGTCGCGCTGTGGAATCTGTTCATGAAATCGCTCGTCTTCGTGCGCGGCGGGCGGCTCGGCTTTCTGTTGAGGCTGCTGCTGGTCGCAGGCGACTGCTTTTGTCTGCGACATGCGCTTTGGCGACTGCCGTAGTGGGACTCATCGCGGCTTTGACCTCTCTTTCCTGGTTCTGGATTGTGATCCCTGGGGTTTTTCTCGCGTGTGCGTTGACGGCTTCACGCCTCGCGGCTGTGCGTTCCCACAGGGCCGATCAGGCTGAACTGGAACTTTTGGCCCAGCTGCGTGACTATGCGGCAAAGGCTCCTACGCGCCACTCCCGCTCTGTTGAGCAAGATTCCTTTGCCGCGTATGAGGGGAATGCGTCTACGGCGCTGCCTGGATCTGAGGACGTGTCTGAAGTGGATAGCCTCGTCCTCGATAATGAGCAGGTCAAAAACGAGGAGGGCACTCGGGCTGTCTGCGCTGATCAGAGCACTTGTCCTGATGAGGTCACAGGTGCAGATGAAAACACGTGCGCCGATGAGGCTGAGGATCCGCTTCCTGATTCTGCTTCTGTCGAGCGGCGTACCTGGTCGGTAGGTTCAGTTCCGGCTCCGACTTATGCGATGCGAGGGCGCGTCACGGGCAGGGTTGTTCATTCTGATACGGATTTGCGCGGTATTCCGCGTGTTGATGCGCTGGTGCCTGCGCGTCCCTTGGTGGCTTCTGAGATGAAGTCTGCGCGTTCTACCGCGCAGGTTGCTTCTGAGGCTGAGTGTGCTTTCGACTTGGATGCGGTCTTGGAGGCGCGCCGCGCACAGTGAGGGGCCCACATTGACGCAAACGCAATAACGTATCCGCCAAAGGTGCGGGCACAGTGACATTGCGCAGTGACACACCTCGCCGGGCCTTGATTGTCGCGCTTCCATTGAGGGTGTTATGCTAGTCGGGCAATTGGGGCTATGGCGCAGTTGGTAGCGCGTCTCGTTCGCAATGAGAAGGTCGGGGGTTCGAATCCCCCTAGCTCCACCACAACGCACAGTGGCGAACTCCGATTTTATGAACGAAGGCTCGTCCTCATATTCCAGCTCGCGTGAGCGACTGCGCGGAATGTTTCACTCTGACGCTGATCACTTTTGCGCCCTCTGTCTCGCCCTCTCGCTCCTGGTGAACGGGTACGCGCACTCACGCACCCACTCAGTCACTGTCAAGCACCGCTAGATCCTTAGCTCAACAAACTCAGCAATTCCGACTTTCCCCCCATGCTTGAGCAGAGCATGATTTCTAGACGCAGCTATTGGTCGCTAATCTGAAAACCTTCCACTTTCTCTCCGGCCTGCCACATGAGAAGGTTTGCTGCCACAATAGGTGTATTCAGATTCTTCTCTCTATTTTCAAGGGCCAGGTGTGAGGTGAGTGGTGAACATCAGCAGTTAGGGCTAGACCTTCTTCTGCTTGAAGGCAGGGCGGATGGGCCGATCCACGTGCAAATCCCCGACACGAAATACGACCTGTACATCATGCCTGCTGCCTCACTCAATACCTATCGCAACCACAAGAAGATGAACCTCGCAGGGATCTACTTCATCCTGGGAGACCTGGCCAGTGAGGAAGAAAACCTTTACATCGGTAAAGCTGCGGTGCGTAAAAACAACGACGGCACCATCAAGCACATCTTGGAAAATATACGTAACGGCAAGCACCGTTTTTGCCGTAAAGCCGTGCTGCTGGTTGCTCCACCTGAAGACTTTTCCGCTACCGAACTGGGCCTACTCGAAGACACCTTCATCACCTTGGCCCGACAAGCGGGGCGAAGCATCATGTCTAATGGCACCGGTGCTCACGCGGGGAAAGTCCGTGAGCACCTCAAAAACCGTATCGGCATGATCGTGTCGAACACTCGTCTGATGCTGGCCACTATGGGAATCATGGTTCTCGAACCTCATGTGCCAAAAGACGACCACTTCGATGTCACCCTCGGGCAAAACGAAGAAGCCCCCGTGGAATCGCGCGGACCAATTAGGGATGTCAGTCCCGAGTTTTACAGTCATCGCCGAGCAGAAAAGCGTGCCACCCTTGTCAGAAGCGGGGATGAGTGGGTACTGAAGAAAGGGAGTTGGCTACGCCGAGGCAAAGCTGAGTTCGCGGCTAAACTGCGTGATCGTCATGCAAAAGCTGTAGTTGATGATGTGACTGTTGCTGATATTGCGTTCCCCTCACCGAACCAGGCTGCCGTGTTCGTCAACGGCAACAGTGCAAACGCCCGCGTCTTTTGGCGGGATGCGGAGGCTAAACCCCTGGGTGATTATCTTGACAAGGGCGAAATCTAAGCCAAAACTGGACGCGCCCACCGTGAGGCAAAGACAAGGTGATGCCTATCGTCATTGCTATTGGAGTGCCAGAATGACAATTGACATGAAGACAGAGGCAGCACGCGGGTTCGCATGTCGCCACTTGACCACCGAGAAGGCCCCGCCCTCGTGAATCGCAACACAAATGCCCAAGCATGTTGAGTCGATGCGCCCGCAAGCCTAACATGAATAGTTGCGCCTTAGTATGCCCGAGGTGAACCGTACCCACCCGCAAACCAGGCGCTGAGCGGGAGTGGACGGTGTCAGATAATGGGCGAAGGCGTGAGCGCGCACAGAAACTGCAGGGAAGGATCCCCTTTGGCTGCCAGTAACACTGCCAACCAGCCCAGGAACCGTATCTCGTTCGCGAAACTCCGCGAACCGCTCCAGGCCCCCAACCTCCTCGGCCTCCAAGTCGAGAGCTTCGATTGGCTCCTGGGGAACGACGCGTGGAAGGCGCGCGTCGAAGCCGCGAAAGCCGCAGGACGCACCGACGTCCCCGACGTGTCGGGCCTTGAAGAAATCTTCGAAGAGTTCTCTCCGATTACGGACATCAACGAGAAAATGGCCCTGTCTTTCAGGGACCACCGACTTGAACGTCCTAAATGCTCGATCGAAGAAGCAAAAACCAAGGACTACACCTACTCGGCACCGATGTACATCACCGCCGAGTTCATGAACTACGAAACCGGCGAGATTAAGAGCCAGACCGTTTTCATGGGTGACTTCCCGCTCATGACCCCGCGCGGTACCTTCATCATTAACGGTACCGAACGTGTCGTCGTCTCTCAGCTCGTCCGCTCTCCGGGCGTGTACTTCGAGCGCCTCGCCGACCGTTCCTCCGACCGTGAGACCTTCGGCGCGAAAATCATCCCCAGCCGAGGTGCCTGGCTTGAGTTTGAAATCGACAAGCGCGACGCCGTCGGCGTGCGTATCGACCGCAAACGTAAACAACCTGTCACCCACTTCCTCAAAGCGATTGGCCTGACCGAATCTGAAATCCGCGACGAGTTCGCCGACTACCCGGTCCTCCTGGAAACCCTTGAGAAAGACACGGTCAAAACCACGGAAGAAGCCCTGATTGACATCTTCCGTAAGCTCCGTCCGGGCGAACCTGCGACCGTCGAATCCGCAGAAAAGCTCCTGACAAACTTCTACTTCGACGACAAGCGTTACGACCTGGCGAAAGTTGGCCGATACAAGATCAACAAGAAGCTTGGCCTTGACGCTGAGCTGACAATGTCGATCCTGGATTCTTCCGACATTGTTGCAACCGTGAAGTACCTCCTCGCCCTGCATCAGGGTGAAAAAACCTTCGCGGGTATGCGTGCCGGTCGCCCCATCGAGGTCCGTGTCGAATCCGACGACATCGACCACTTCGGCAACCGCCGTATCCGCGCCGTCGGTGAACTCATCCAAGCGCAGGTCCGTAACGGCCTCGCCCGCATGGAACGCACCGTGCGTGAACGCATGACGACTCAGGAAGCGGATTCGATTACGCCCCAGTCGCTCATTAACATTCGCCCGGTTGTTGCCGCGATCAAAGAGTTCTTCGGAACCTCCCAGCTGTCGCAGTTCATGGATCAGAACAACCCGCTCGCGGGTCTGACCCACAAGCGTCGTCTCTCGGCCCTCGGCCCCGGTGGTCTTTCCCGTGACCGCGCAGGCATGGAAGTGCGCGACGTTCACCCCTCGCACTACGGTCGTATGTGTCCGATCGAGTCCCCTGAAGGACCGAACATCGGTCTCATCGGCTCTCTTGCGACCTTCGCGCGCATCAACCCCTTCGGCTTCATCGAGACCCCCTACCGCGTTGTGCGCGACGGTAAGGTCACCGACGAAGTGGAATACCTCACCGCAGACGATGAGTTCGGGCATTACATTGCCCAGGCATCCTCACCGCTGGAAGAGGACGGAACCTTCAGCGAAGAGCACGTCCTGTGCCGTGTCGCTGGTGAGGACCCGACACTGATCGCTCGCGACCGGGTTGACTACATGGACGTTTCCGCACGTCAGATGGTCTCCGTTGCCGCCGCCTTCATCCCCTTCCTTGAGCATGACGACGCGAACCGAGCCCTCATGGGTGCGAACATGCAGCGTCAGGCCGTGCCGCTGCTCACCACCGAAGCCCCCCTCGTGGGTACCGGCATGGAGCGACGCGCGGCTTCGGACTCCGGGGAAATGATCGTCTCTGACGTGTCCGGCGTTGTCACCGAAGTTTCCGCTGACCTCATTGTCGTTTCCACAGACGAGGGCGATCGCCGCTCCTACCGTCTGGAAAAGTTCGAGCGTTCAAACCCCGGTAACTGCACGAATCAGCGCGTCATCGTTGACGAGGGCGACCGTATTGAAGTCGGAACCGTCCTCGCCGATGGGCCCGCCACGGATAACGGTGAAGTCGCCCTCGGCAAGAACCTCCTCGTCGCCTACATGTCTTGGGAAGGTCTCAACTACGAGGACGCGATCATCTTGTCGCGTCGTGTCGTTGAAGAGGACATCCTGACTTCGATCCACATTGAAGAATACGAAGTCGATGCCCGCGAAACGAAACTCGGCGATGAAGAAATCACCCGCGATATTCCGAACATCTCCGAAGAATCCCTCGCTGACCTCGACGAACGCGGCATTATCCGCATCGGTGCCGAGGTCGTGGCCGGTGACGTCCTCGTCGGTAAAGTGACACCGAAGGGTGAAACTGAACTCACCTCTGAAGAGCGTCTTCTGCGTGCGATCTTCGGTGAGAAAGCGCGCGAAGTCCGCGATACCTCCCTGAGGGTGCCTCACGGTCAAGAAGGCATCGTCATTGGTGTCCGTGAGTTCAACAACGAAGAGGACGACCTCAACCCCGGTGTCCGTCAAACCGTCCGTGTCTACGTTGCCCAAAGGCGCAAGATCACGATCGGCGACAAGATGGCTGGACGCCACGGGAACAAGGGTGTTGTCTCTAAGATCCTGCCCGTTGAGGACATGCCCTTCCTTGAAGACGGCACCCCGGTTGACATCATCTTGAACCCGCTCGGTGTTCCCGGTCGTATGAACGTTGGACAGGTCCTTGAGTACCACCTCGGCTGGCTTGCCCACCAGGGTTGGGATGCTTCACAGGCCGTTGAAGCTGGCGAATCCTGGACCCGTCACCTGCCCGCAGATGGCATCACCACCGCACCGGAAACCCTTGTGGCCACTCCTGTGTTTGACGGCCTTGAAGCGGAAGAACTTGCGGGTCTGTTGCGTAACGTCAACCCGAACCGTGACGGTGATCGACTCACGAACGCGGAAGGTAAAGCCAGGCTCTTCGACGGACGTTCCGGCGAACCCTTCCCCTACCCGATCGCGGTCGGCTACACCTACATGCTCAAACTCCACCACCTCGTTGACGACAAGATTCATGCGCGTTCAACGGGTCCGTACTCGATGATTACGCAGCAGCCGCTGGGTGGTAAGGCACAGTTCGGTGGCCAGCGCTTTGGTGAGATGGAGGTGTGGGCGCTCGAAGCTTACGGTGCTGCCTACGCGCTTCAAGAACTCCTCACCATTAAGTCGGACGACACGACTGGCCGTGTGAAGGTGTACGAAGCGATCGTTAAGGGTGCGGATATCCCCGAGCCCGGTATTCCTGAGTCCTTCCGAGTGCTCATCCAGGAGATGCGTTCGCTGTGCCTGAACGTCGAAGCTCTCGACGCGGCCGGAAACGCCATCGACTTGCGTGACCGAGATGAAGACTTCAATGCGCGCGAAGACCTCGGCATCACTCTTGATGCCCGTCCGAACGCTGCGGCGACCATCGACGCGATCTGATTGAGGGAGATATGACTTTGCTGGACGCCAAAACGTTCGACAGCCTGAAGATCACCTTGGCCACCTCCGAGGACATCGGTTCGTGGTCATACGGTGAAGTGAAGAAACCGGAGACCATCAACTACCGCACGCTCAAGCCTGAGCGTGACGGCCTGTTCGGTGAGCAGATCTTCGGACCGACGCGCGACTGGGAATGCTCGTGCGGTAAGTACAAGCGAGTCCGCTACAAGGGCATCGTGTGTGAAAAGTGCGGTGTTGAGGTCACCCGCTCCAAGGTGCGCCGTGAGCGCATGGGCCATATTGACCTCGCCGCTCCCGTCACGCACATCTGGTACTTCAAGGGCGTGCCCTCGCGTCTCGGTTACGTACTTGACCTCGCGCCGAAGGATCTGGAAAAGGTCATTTACTTCGCCGCCTACATGATTACCGAAGTCAATGAGCGTGGCCGCGACGAAGATCTGAAAGAGCTTCGTGACGAGCTTGAACTCCAGAAGCGCCAGATGGAGAATCAGTGCGATTCCGCCATCAATGATTTCGCTGAGCGTCTCGAATCTGAGATTGCCGCCCTCGAAAATGAGGGCGCGTCCAATGCGGAGATCGAGAAGGTACGCAGGTCCTCCGAAAAGGAAATGGCGAAGATCCGCAAGCGTTTCGAGGGCGATATCGACGGTCTTGAAATCGTGTGGGAGACTTTCAAGAACCTGAAAGTCGGTGAACTCATCGGTGATGAGCGTCTTTACCGTGCGATGATGGCCCGCTACGGCACCTACTTCAAAGGTGACATGGGCGCATCTGCGATCCAGAAGCGTTTGGAAACCTTCGACCTTGAGTCCGAAGCCGAGATGCTGCGTCAGACGATCGCTTCTGACTCCGGCCCCCGTAAGGCTCGTGCGATTAAACGCCTGAAGGTCATTAACGCCTTCGTACAGACCGGGACCTCACCGGCCTCGATGGTGCTCAATAAGATTCCGGTGATTCCGCCGGATCTGCGTCCTATGGTGCAGCTTGACGGCGGTCGTTTCGCGACCTCTGACCTCAATGACCTGTACCGTCGCGTGATTAACCGCAATACGCGACTCAAGAGGCTCTTGACGCTCGGCGCTCCTGAGATCATCGTGAACAACGAAAAGCGAATGCTCCAGGAGTCCGTGGACGCTCTCTTCGACAACGGTCGTCGCGGACGCCCGGTCGCCGGTCCCGGTAACCGTCCCCTGAAGTCGATCTCCGACATGCTGAAGGGGAAGCAGGGACGTTTCCGTCAGAACCTCCTCGGCAAGCGTGTGGACTACTCGGGCCGTTCGGTCATCGTTGTGGGTCCCCAGCTCAAACTGCACCAGTGCGGTCTGCCTAAGCAGATGGCGCTTGAGCTGTTCAAGCCTTTCGTTATGAAGCGTCTCGTTGAGAAGAACTACGCGCAGAACGTGAAGGCTGCGAAACGTAAAGTGGAACGTCAGCGTCCTGAGGTGTGGGACGTTCTCGACGACGTTATTCGTGAGCACCCGGTGCTGCTGAACCGTGCGCCCACGCTTCACCGACTCGGTATTCAGGCCTTTGAACCGCAGCTCATCGAAGGTAAAGCGATCCAGCTTCATCCGCTTGCGTGTAGCGCATTCAATGCGGACTTCGACGGCGACCAGATGGCGGTCCACCTGCCACTGGGCGCTGAAGCGCAGGCTGAGGCACGTATCCTCATGCTTTCGACGAACAACATCCTCAAGCCCTCCGACGGCCGCCCCGTGGCGATGCCTTCGCAGGACATGATTATCGGTCTCTTCCACCTCACCTCTGAGCCCGATCCTTTGCTTGAGGTTCCACTCGATGAGGAGGGTGCGCCCCGTCTTCCCTTCTACTCCTCTGCCGCCGAAGCGATCATGTCCTTCGATAAGGGAGATCTTGACCTGAACGCGAAGGCACGTATCCGCTTCGCCGGAATTGTGCCGCCTAGCGATTGGCAGGCTCCCGAAGGTTGGGAACCCGGAGACGACGTGGTGCTTGAAACATCGCTGGGTCGTGCGCTCTTCAACGAACTCCTGCCCGTCGATTACCCCTTCGTGAACGAGGTCGTCGGCAAGAAGCAGCTGGGGAATATCGTGAACGCGCTCACTCAGCGTTACCCGAACGCCCTCGTTGCTGAATGTTTGGACGCACTGAAATCTGCTGGTTTCCACTGGTCAACCTGGTCGGGTATCACGATCGCCTTCTCCGATATTCAGGCATCCCCCCGCAAGGAGGAGATCCTCGCGAGCTACGAGCAGCGCGCTGCGCAGATTCAAGATCAGTTCGACATGGGCTTCATCGAAGAGGATTCCCGCTACGAAGAGCTCGTGAAGCTCTGGCTGGAATGCACCGAAAAGGTCGCGGAAGACATGCGCGCGAACTTCGATGAGCGCAACACCGTGTACCGTATGGTGAATTCCGGTGCGCGTGGTAACTGGTCGCAGATCCAACAGCTTGCCGGTATGCGTGGCCTCGTGTCTGATCCGAAGCAGAAGCTCATTGAGCGTCCGATTAAAGCGAACTACCGTGAGGGCCTGACGGTTCTTGAGTACTTCATCGCAACGCACGGCGCCCGTAAGGGCCTCGTCGATACGGCGCTTCGTACCGCAGAATCCGGTTACCTGACCCGTCGTCTTGTCGATGTGTCGCAGGATGTGATCGTGCGCGAAGCAGACTGTGGAACTCGTCTGGGCGTGCGTATCACGATCGCCGAGAAGAACGAGGCCGGACAGTGGGTGTCGATCGACACGGTCGAAACAACCGCCTACGCGCGTAACCTCGCTCAGGATGCGGTGAACGAGGCCGGTGAGGTGATCTTCCCCGCAGGAACCGACCTCGGTGATGAAGAGCTTGCGAAGCTCATCGCTGCCGGTGTGGAAACTGTCGTGTGCCGTTCGGTTCTGACCTGTGAGTCTCAGGTGGGCACCTGTGCTGCCTGCTACGGGCGTTCCCTTGCGACAGGTAAGCAGGTTGATATTGGTGAGGCTGTCGGCATTATTGCCGCTCAGTCAATTGGTGAGCCCGGCACGCAGCTGACGATGCGTACCTTCCACACAGGTGGCGCTGCCTCCGCTTCTGATATCACCCAGGGTCTGCCTCGTGTGCAGGAACTCTTCGAGGCCCGTACACCTAAGGCTGAGGCGAAAATGGCCGAGGCCGCAGGCCGTATTCACATTGACGACGACAATGTTGCTGCACGTCGTATCGTCATCACTCGTGATGACGCGATGGAAGATGACGTCATCGAAGTGTCGCGCCGCCAAAAACTTCTCGTGGAAGAAGGCCAGCACGTCGATGCCGGACAACCGCTCACTGAGGGTCAGCTCGACCCGAAGGAGGTTGTGCGTGTCATGGGTCGTAACGTTGCTCAGAAGCAGCTCGTTGACGAAGTGCAGAAGGTCTACCGCGATCAGGGCGTGGGGATCCACTCCAAGCACATCGAGGTTGTCGTCCGGCAGATGCTTCGCCGCGTGACCGTCCTTGAGTCCGGGGACACGGACTTCCTGCCGGGTGAGCGTGTGGACCGTATGGCCTACCTTGCGCAGAACCGTAAGGTTGCCGCTGAAGGCGGTCAGCCTGCTTCGGCCCGTCAGGAACTCATGGGTATTACGAAGGCGTCGCTTGCGACGGATTCGTGGCTGTCTGCGGCTTCCTTCCAGGAAACGACGAAGGTTCTTACCGAGGCTGCGATGAACGGCAAGTCTGATGCGCTGCTGGGTCTGAAGGAGAATGTCATTCTCGGTAAGCTCATCCCGGCGGGTACGGGTCTGGCGCGCTACAACAGCATCACGGTGGAACCCACTGCGGAAGCGCTCGCCAATTCGAACTACTCGGAGATGGACTTCACGACGGGTGGCGTGTCCGAGGACTTCCTTGATGCCCTCGGCTCGATTGACTTCGGAATGCCTTTCCGTAGCTGAAGCTGAAGAACCCCTGAGCGGGGGGGGGGGGTGGG
>JASBZF010000024.1 GCA_029983625.1 Pauljensenia sp.
AAGACCGTCAATGGGGTTGAGGTTTTCGTGGTGACGGTGCGAACCCGGATCCCTCTTCTGGTGTCATGGGGTCCGCAGTGGCTCACGGTTTCAGGATCTTCTGTGATTGAGGAGGGTTGGTGAAGCTGCGCGGTGATGAGGGTGGCGAAGCGACGGTGGAGTTCGTGGGCCTTGTGTTCTTACTGGTTGTTCCGCTTGTGTATTTTGTGGTGAGTCTTGCACAGCTGCAGGCTGCTCTTTTTGCTGCTGAGGCGGGGGCTCGTGAAGCGGCGCGGATTCTTGCGGAGGACTCGACAGATGAGGCTCGGGCTCTGACTCAGATCGATTTGGCTTTCGATGATTTTCACGTCGCTTCGCGACCTCACACGTCTTTCGGGTGTCGCGTGTGTGCGGGAAGGGAGCGTGATGTGGAAGTGGAAGTGTCCACGCTCGTTCCTCTTCCTTTTATTCCGAGGTGGGCTCAGGCGCGTCTTGCGATTCCGATTACGGTTCGTTCGGCAACTGTGATTGAAAGTGTGCGTCTTGATGAGTGAGCGGGAAGGAAGTCTCGGTGACGCGGCTTGTCTGTGTTCAGGGGAGGGGGAGTCGGGTCGGATCGGCTTATTGATGGGTGTGTGTCTCTTCATTGTTGTTTCTTTTCTGTTCCTTTCGGCGACGGTGACAGCTGTTGCAATCCAGGATCGTCGTCTTCTTGCGTGCGCGGATCGTCTGTCGGTGGCGACGGCAGGAATGATTGATGCTCATGCTTATTACGGTGGGACGAGTCGTCTTGAGGTGCGGGTGTCGCCGCAGGCTGCCTGGGGTGCGGCCACTCGTGCGCTGCAGATGCTGGAGGGCTCTGTGTGCGATGTGGGTGCGGGCGTGTCGATTGTTGTGGTGGAGCAGAGTATGGGGCAAGTCCGGGTTGGGGTGCGGGCTCAAGCGATTCTTCCGATTGTTCCAGGGGCGCTGCAAGGTGTGAGCGCGCCGCTTTTGAGGCGCGAGTCTGCGGCGAAGATTGTTGTGGATCCGTGAGTGTTCACAGCAGGTGACAAAGTCTTTAAATAAGCGAAGAACATCTATGGAGTAAGTCAATAATCGGTATTGTGTACTGCTTGAAAATTGTGCAATGGTCAACATGTGGAAAGGGTCTGCAATCACTCGGCGATAAATGTCAATATTTCGTGTATGAGCAACCTTGATCTGTCACGATTGTCCGACACTCTTCGCCCGGTCTATCAGGCCGTCCTCGACCGCGATCCCGCACAGCCTGAATTTCACCAGGCCGTCTACGAGGTCCTTCTGACGATTGCACCTTTGGCGGACAAGTACCCCGAGTACGCTGATCTTTCAATCTTTAATCGCATTGTTGAACCGGAGCGTCAGCTCATGTTCCGCGTTCCCTGGGCCGATGATTCCGGTCGTATTCACGTCAATCGCGGCTACCGCGTCGAATTCAACTCTGCGATTGGCCCCTACAAAGGTGGCTTGCGTTTCCACCCTTCAGTCAATCTTTCAATCATTAAGTTCCTCGGTTTTGAGCAGATCTTCAAGAACTCCCTCACAGGTTTGCCCATCGGCGGCGGTAAGGGCGGCTCTGATTTTGACCCCAAGGGCAAGTCTGATGCGGAAGTGATGCGTTTTTGTCAGTCTTTCATGACGGAACTGTCGCGCCACATCGGCCCCGACACCGATGTCCCGGCCGGTGATATTGGCGTAGGTGGTCGCGAAATTGGTTACCTTTTTGGCCAGTACAAGCGAATGACGAACCGTTACGATGCCGGGGTCCTCACCGGTAAGGGGCTGAACTGGGGCGGCTCCTTCGCAAGGACCGAGGCAACCGGCTACGGCCTCGTGTACTTCGCCGAGGAAATGCTGAAGGCTCGCGGCACCTCTTTTGAGGGCAAGAAGGTCGTGGTTTCCGGTTCGGGTAACGTTGCGATTTACGCAACTGAGAAAGCCCAGCAGCTCGGTGCGACCGTGATCGCTGTCTCCGACTCTTCCGGTTACGTTCTCGACGAGGCAGGCATTGATGTCGCTTTGCTGAAGGACGTGAAAGAGCTTCGGCGTGGGCGTGTCAGCGATTACGCGAATGAGCGTTCTTCTGCGCGTTTCGTGTCCGGTGCGTCAATTTGGGATCTTCCCTGTGATGTTGCTCTTCCCTGTGCGACTCAAAACGAACTGCCCGTTGATGCTGCACACACTCTTATCAAGAACGGTGTTCAGCTCGTTGCCGAGGGCGCGAACATGCCCACCACACCCGAGGCTATTGAAGCACTCCAAGCGGCAGGTGTTGCCTACGCTCCGGGTAAGGCATCGAACGCTGGCGGCGTGGCAACGTCGGCACTGGAAATGCAGCAGAACTCGGGTCGTACTCAGTGGGCTTTCGAGGAAACTGACGCCAAATTGCATCGGATCATGGTGAGTATTCACGAAGCTTCGGTTGCTACCGCCGATGAGTTCGGCGTGCCCGGTGACTATGTGGCGGGTGCGAATCTCGCGGGCTTCAAGAAGGTTGCTGACACAATGATCGATCTCGGTCTTATCTGAGCGAATCGCCTGGGGTGGGGGTGGTCCGAGGGTCTCGGATCACCCCCACGGTGTTTCAGTCAGCACCGACGCTCATCACCTCACACTGCATCATCTTTAGAGCTGGGCTTGTGAAGAGCTGAAATACGGCGAAAGTGTGTACAAGGAAGCCTGGGGGGCAGGCAGCGTGTGAACTTTTTGCGTCGTGTCCGCGCTGTGCCTTCTCCTTTGCGGTCATGGATTCGGGAAGGAAAAGAAGAGATCGCCTGATTGAAGTCAAGGCAGATTCAAGGAAGAGGGATTCAGCGCTGGGGGCGGATCTCTTCTGTGCGGGGAGCGCTCGGCACTTTCTTCCCGGTGACCATCGTGGCGGCCTCAACACGAACTGGTCCGCGTCGAGTCTGGATCACGACGTAATCGATCGTAGTTTCCATGAGAATACCGAGGGCATCGTGAAGGCCGTCAGGTAAACGGTAGCGCAGGACAACACGTTCTCCAGGTGTCCACTGAAGCCAAGGGAGCCCAAGAGTGTGCGATGAAACGCTGTGTTCGCGCGCGATGCGGGATCCGTGTGTCGTACCGCTCGACTTGGCTTGGTTGGCCTGGCTGTTCATGGGGCGATAATAGGGGAAGCACTCTCTGCATTCATCCTTAGGAAGGAGAAGCAATGACCTACGTCATCGCTCAGCCGTGCGTTGATGTCAAAGATCGCGCCTGCGTGGACGAATGTCCCGTCGATTGTATTTACGAGGGCGTTCGTTCGCTGTACATCCACCCGGAAGAATGCGTTGACTGCGGGGCCTGTGAGCCGGTGTGTCCGACTGAGGCGATTTTTTACGAAGACGATCTGCCGAGCGAATGGTCGGACTACTACCGTGCCAATGCGGACTTTTTCAAGGAACTCGGCTCTCCCGGTGGTGCCCAGAGAACCGGAGCGCAAAGTTTCGATGATGAAATGATCGCTGCGCTGCCGCCTCAAAACGTGGAATAACGTCACTTTTTCTGGAGATACGTCATGCTGCCTCTCGCCCTCCCTGACTTTCCGTGGAATGCTCTTGCACCCGCGAAGGAACGCGCAGCTTCTCACCCGGAGGGGATCTGTGATCTGTCGGTGGGAACTCCGGTGGATCCGACTCCTGATTTCATCCGCGAGGCGCTCTGTCAGGCATCCGATGCGCCCGCTTATCCGCAGGTGATCGGGACTGAGGAAGTCCGTGAGGCAATCCTGGAATGGGGACGCAGGCGCGGCATGGTTGATGTTGGGCTTGCCGGAGTGATTCCGACGATCGGCTCAAAAGAAGCCGTCGCGTGGATTCCACTGATGCTGGGGGTGCGTCCCGGTGACACGGTCCTCGTACCCGAAGTGGCCTATCCGACCTACGACATTGCTGCGCGCTTGGCTGGCGCACAGCCAATCCCCGTTGATCTACGCAGACCAGAGTCCTGGCCGGATGCGCAGCTCGTCTACGTGAACACTCCGGGCAACCCGGACGGTTCGGTGCTGACAGTGCCTCAGCTGCGCGCGATTCGCGAATGGGCGCGCGCGCGAGGCGCCCTTGTCATTTCAGATGAATGCTATGCGGCATTGGGTTGGGAAGGTAAAGCGGTGGAGGAAGTTCCCTCCCTGCTTGATGTGCGCGTATGCGATTCGGATCCAAGCGGCCTCATTGTCCTGTACTCCCTGTCCAAACAGTCAAATCTTGCTGGATATCGAGCAGCACTCGCCTACGGTGACCCCGCGCTCATCGCGCAGATCGTTGAAGTCCGTAAGCACGCAGGTTTGATGGTGCCCACTCCCGTGCAACACGCGATGTCTCTCGCCCTCGTCGATGAATCGCACGTCGCGCAGCAAAAGGAACGCTACCGAAAGCGCCGCGAGCGTCTCATTGCTGCGATTGAAACGGCAGGATTACGCAATGACAAGAACTCGATAGCGGGTTTGTACCTGTGGGTGTCGCACCCGAGTATTGTCGATTCGTGGAAACTCGTTGATCTTTTTGCACGCCTCGGGATCCTTGTCGCTCCGGGTGATTTTTACGGGGAAGCCGCGAAAGGACATGTGCGCGTGGCCTTGACTGCCAGCGACGAGCGGATCGAAGCTGCGGCGAAACGGATCGAGACAGCTGGTCCGTTTTTTGGATGAACATACTGATGCGCTGCAGTGATCGGGCAAGCTGTATAGAGTGAACTAAAAGACAGACTTTGGTCCCAGGTGGCATCGTCTCCTTTGTGTGCCGCTCTGGACAGAGGGCACCGCTGCCCTGAACTGTGAAGGAGAGTCCCATGACCGATGAGATCCGTACATCCGAAGTCCTGCCCGACGGCGTTCTCGGCCTTGGCCAGACCTCAATCACTCTGCCCAGAAGTCGAGCCACACTTGGCAATGACGGTCTGGGCGTCTCACGTCTTCTGACCGAGGGCGGAGTTGTCAGCCTCGATCCAGGATTCACAAATACCGCCTCTTGCCAATCCTCAATCACCTACATTGACGGTGCCGCAGGTATTTTGAGATATCGCGGCTACCCAATCGAACAGCTTGCAAAGAACTCATCCTTCCTGGAAGTCGCTTACTTGCTCATTTACGGGGAATTACCAGATGCTTCCGCCCTGGAAGCATTCATTCGTTCAATTCAGCGCCATCGCCTCCTTCATGAGGATTTCAAAGCGTTTTTCACAGCCTTCCCTCACCGAGGTCACCCGATGGCGATTCTTCAAGCGGGCATTGCGGGCTTGGCGACCTACTACGAAGATACTTTGGACCCTCGTAACACGGATCAACTCAACACCGCCCTCGTCCTTCTGCTTGCCAAAGTGCCAACGATGATTTCCTACATCGCGAAACGTGCTGCGGGACTTCCGCTGCTCTACCCGGATTCGGCGCGCAGCTACACCGAAGACTTCATCAGAATGACCTTCGGTATGCCCTACCAGGCTCACGACATTGATCCGGCACTCGTGCGCGCCCTCGATATGCTCCTCATCCTCCACGCCGATCACGAACAGAACTGTTCCACTTCGACGGTCCGACTCGTCGGCTCCTCACAGGCAAATCTGTATGCCTCCGTAGCGGCGGGAGTAGGTGCCCTCGCCGGACCGCTTCACGGTGGCGCAAACGAAGCGGTGTTGCGGATGCTCTACCAGATCCGCGATACCGGAGAACCGGTTCAATCCTTCGTGGACAAGGTGAAAGCGAAAGTCGAAGGAGTGCGCCTCATGGGCTTTGGTCACCGCGTCTATAAGAACTACGACCCGCGTGCGGCACTGGTGAAAGAGACTGCACATGATGTCCTCTCGCGTTTGGGTAAGCGTGACGGACTCCTTGATATTGCGATGGAACTAGAAGATATCGCTTTAAACGACGACTACTTTAAAGAACGTCGTCTCTATCCCAATGTGGACTTCTACACGGGACTCATCTATTCAGCAATGGGTTTCCCGACAAAAATGTTCACGCCCTTGTTCGCCCTGGGACGGCTTCCGGGATGGATCGCGCAATACGTCGAAATGACTCAGGATCCCCACACCAAAATCGGCCGCCCTCGTCAGGTATATATCGGCGAGGTTGAGCGCGACTACGTACCACTGCGTCGCCGCTCGGTACGCCTTGTGGATCGCTGAGAGGCGAATCCTGAACGCGTGAAGAAAGCCGCTCAGGACAAATCCGTCAGCGCATGTGCATTTGAGGATTGAACTCGATTCCCTTACCGCCCCGAGCCAGAGCCTCGATGCGACCGGACTGGGAATTACGTCGGAAAAGAACATTGGAAACCCCGGCGAGTTCTCGCGCGGGCACCGTCTGCGGTTCTGTGAAAAGACCGTTGCTACCGGGAACAACACCGCCGGCTTCCATAACCGCGACTTTGGCACCTGCTGTGAGGTACAGACCGGCTTCGACGACGCAGTCATCCCCGAGGGGAATACCCAGACCGGAGTTCGCGCCGAGGAGACAGCGCTGTCCGAGGCGCACTCTTTGACGCCCCCCTCCAGAGAGGGTGCCCATCGTGGAAGCGCCGCCACCGATATCGGATCCGTCACCGATGACGACCCCCTGGGAGATACGTCCTTCGACTATGGAACGGCCCAGTGTGCCAGCGTTGTAGTTGACGAATCCAGCGTGCATGACGCTTGTGCCTTCGGCGAGATAAGCGCCGAGACGCACTGTTGCTCCGTCGGCAATGCACACTCCAGATGGGACGACATAGTTGACCATCGGAGGGAACTTATCGACACCGAGAACAGCGACCGGGTGTCCGTGTGCGCCGCGTAGACGTAAACGTGTCTCTTCAAAATCTTCGGCGGCACAGGGGCCTTCGGTGGTCCACACGACATTGGGCAGTCGCGAAAAAATACCGTCAAGGTTGATCGTGTTGGGCTGGACGAGGCGGTGGGAGAGGAGATGAAGCCTGAGGTAGGTGCCAGCTGTTGAATGCGGTTGGTCGGTGAGATCGGATTTACAGGTGACGACGGTGGTATGTACCGCACGCGCCTCGTCGTGCTTTTGCATTCGTGAGAGGGTGTCGAGCAAGTCAGCGTCGTCGCCGAGCTTCATCTCACCGAGGTGAGGACGTGGATACCAGACGTCGAGTGTGCGTCCGTCTTTGGTGACTGTTGCCAGGCCGATACCCCATGCTTTAGTCGTGTCCATAGGCTTACTTTACGTCGATTGGTGAAAGCGGAGTCGCCGAGGGTGCCCTCCGACGCCAATCCCACAGATCCGGCCAAAATACTCCCAGTTCGCGCGCCATTTCCCGTAAAAGAGGTAGTGAGATTCCAACAACCGCATGGGGGTCGCCTTCGACACCTGCGACGAAGGGGCCTGAGAGTCCGTCAATTGTGAAAGAGCCTGCGACGTGCAAAGGTTCTCCAGATTCGACATAGGCATCGATTTCCGCGTCGCTCATCTCAGAGAAGAGCACATGCGTGGAGGCGCAGCGCTCTATTTCCCCGATCTTCGTGTAGGAATGATCGGATCTGCGGAGCGCCATGCGCGTGAGCGCGTGACCGGTCCACAGTGTTGCGCGTGTACCGCGCATTTGACAGATCCGTTGGCGTGCGACTTCAGGGGCGTGAGGCTTGCCGAGCATATGGCCGTGAATTTCCAGCATGGAATCGCATCCGATGACGAGGAGTTCATCGGCCCCGTCCTCGTCAATGAGGGAATCAGGTGAACTGAGTTCGGCGATGATCGCGTTACGTTTTGCGCTTGCGAGGGCGGTCACCTGCTGGCAGGGCGTGAGTGAGTCGCTACGGGACTCCCTGAGTTCATGGAGGACACGAGGCTCGTCGATACCTGCGACTCGCACGAGGGGAGTGATCCCGGCGTTTTTCAGGGTTGAAAGGCGTGCGGGCGACTTGGAGGCAAGGAGAAGACGCATGGGGCTTATTTTCTCTCCTCGATGAGCTTTCTGTGAGATGAGCTGTCACATTCAGCGTGTCAAAAGTGATCTGCGCTACTAAGATAGCGAGTGGTGGCTTTCGCGATCAGCTAAGCCTTGCACACAAAAATGCTGAGGGAGGGGAGATGGCATCGTCATGACCTGTGTTTCGTTGCCGTGTCACACCGGCGCACCCCATGCCGATCCCTGCAATTGCACCACCATTTCAGCGTATATGTCACCCCTTCTTGGCGGTCCACTTATTTTCACTGCGCGCGACCTCGCTGAACGCACTGATACCAGCGTCGAGCATGTCGCTGATTACTGGTCGGCAATGGGATTTCAACGACCGGACCCTGAAGCTGTGATCTTCACGGAACGCGATTATGAAGCCTATTGCTCGTGGAACGCACTCGTTGAATCCGGGGCGATCGATCTGGCAACAAGCCATTCGCTGCTGCGCGCCAACTCTCATCTCGCCGACCGTTTAAGCCTGTGGCAATTCGAAGCTCTGGTGGAAGATGCCCTGCGTCGTTTCCATCTTGATGACACAAGTGCCAGGATCTACGTCCTCGATCACATGCGCGAACGTCTTGCTGTTTTCGAGCAGATGCTTGTTCATTCTTGGCAGCGTCAAATGGAGTCGCTACTGACACGCCTGGATAAGGAAGTTGCGCAGCGCGGTCGTCAGGTCTCTCAAGATCGATTCCCTTTGAATCGTTCGCTTGGCTTCGTCGATATGGTCTCCTATACCTCCTCCGCTGAGATTCTTGGAGGAGCGCTTGTTGATCTCATCGAACGCTTTGAAGAGGAATCGCGTCAAGCAATTACCGAAGCTGGGGGACGAGTGGTGAAAACCATTGGCGATGCGGTTTTATACATCGCCGACGATCTCATCACGGGCCTGAGGGTGGTGACGTCGCTCATCGAACGTCTCAGCGCTGATGACAGGATTCTCCCGGTGCGTGCCTCCTTCGTGCGCGGTGATGTTTTTTCCCGATCGGGTGATGTTTTTGGGCCAACCGTCAACCTTGCTTCTCGCCTTGTGGATATCGCGCCGGTCGGTAAGATCCTCACCGATCCGGCGACTGCGGCCGCCGTCGCTGCTGGTAAGGGCGGTGAAGGCTATCGACTTGAAGAGTTCCCGATGGCGGAATTGCGCGGTTTTGGTCAGGTGTCACCCTATCTTCTTACTGTGAGGGAATGAAGAGGTGATACGACAAGGAATGAATGAATGGTAGAACCCCCGAAAGGGTCAAGGAAGATGAAAGACTTGCTTTAGAAAGGATATGATGAGCCTGTGACTACTGTCCTGCTTGTCGAAGATGATCCCGCGATCTCCGAACCCCTCGCCCGAGCACTGGGTCGAGAAGGATACGAGGTGCGCGCTCACGGCACCGGCCGTGGCGCTCTAGCTGAAGTTGAAGGCGCGGATCTCGTTGTCCTCGACCTAGGGCTTCCCGATATTGACGGTCTTGACGTCGCGCGTGAGATTCGCGCCTCGGGGAAAAGTGTTCCGATTCTGATCCTCACAGCGCGCACCGACGAAGTGGACATGGTTGTCGGCCTGGATGCCGGTGCCGATGACTACGTGACAAAGCCTTTCCGTCTTGCTGAACTCCTCGCCAGAGTGCGCGCTCTCTTACGTAGAACAACTGCGGAAAACATCGAGGGAGATCTGCTTGCTCAAGACGTTCGCGTCGATGTCAATGCGCACAGAGCTTTCACCGGCGAAACGGAACTCCAGCTCACCGCAAAAGAATTTGAACTCCTCCGCGTGCTCGTGCGCGAAGCAGGAACTGTTGTCGAACGTGAAACTCTGATGCGTGAAGTCTGGGGGTCAGATCCGACTGGATCAACAAAGACCTTGGATATGCACGTGTCCTGGTTGCGCCGCAAGCTCGGCGATGACGCGGCCAACCCACGCTACATTTCCACCGTTCGCGGTATGGGTTTTAGATTCGAGATTCGATAAAACACCCCCGCTGACCTGATGAACGACCTGCGCCATCGAAGTGGTGGCGCAGGTAGCCTATTTCCGTACCCGGTGTTGCGAGGGAACGCAGCGCCACACAGGAGGGGTGAGGAATGCGCAGACGAGCAACAGATATGATTCTTGCGGCCGTTGCGGTGGTCGCTGTGCTGATGGGCGTACCGGGCGCAGCAGCTTCTTCCTACCTCGTGTGGGCTGCGGATCAAGAAAGTGCGAGGGCTCGCGTCGAAGCGGTTGTACGGACAATTGATCGCAGGATCGCGAACGACGATGCCGTGACGGAAACTCTGGTGAAGTCTCTCCTGTCTCCTGAAGCCTTAGGCTTGGGGCGCACATCTTCTGCGATTACGACGAGGGTGACCGGTCCTCTTTTCATCGGAGAAACCCCGACGAGGCCGACGCGCGTCGTCAGGATCTCCTCGCCTGCGGGAACGGTTATTAAAACAGAAATCTCCGCAATTCCTTCTTTGAAGCATATTGCTGCGGTGTGTGGGCTTTTTCTCGCAGGTATGGCGGTCTGTCTGCTCGTCGGTCTTGCCTTAGCGCGTTCGTTCTCTCGGCGCCTTTCTGCGCCCCTTATTTATCTTGCCGCACAGGCTGAACAGATCGGATCAGGTCAGGTACGCGCCCAGCTCAAACCCTCGGGGATTGAGGAAATCGACCTCGTCCAAGAAGAACTCGTCCGCACGGGTGAACGCATGGCCGGACGACTCGCTGCGGAACGTCAATTCGCAGCTGATGCCTCTCACCAGTTGCGCACTCCCTTGACGGCACTGTCGATGCGGCTGGAAGAGATCGAACTGATCTCTACCGAAGAAGAAGTCCAAGAAGAGGCTCGCACCTGTTTGGAGCAGGTGGAACGTTTAACCGCAGTGGTCACTGATCTTCTGGACGCCAATGCGCGTTCAGCGGGGCAAACGGAGGCGATTCACATCCTTGAAGCTTTCAATACTCAACGCGAAGAATGGGAAGCTGCTTTCGAGAAAGCGGGACGTCACCTTGTTTTCACAGATGAAGCCGCACTTCCCGTGCTTGCCGACGCGCCGAAACTGTCCCAAGTCCTCGCCACTCTTATTGAGAATTCGCTGTATTACGGGAAAGGAATGACCCGAGTGGTCGCACGTAAATCAGCAAACCGCAGGGGCGTGATGATTGAAGTGTGCGACGAGGGCGACGGAGTGTCGGAGGATTTGGCTCCGCACATCTTTGAAAAAGGAGTGTCGGGGCACGGTTCAACAGGCATTGGTCTTGCCCTGGCTAAAGATCTTGCCGGTGCGATGGGAGGCAGACTCGAATTAACCAGTAATCACCCTCCCGTGTTCACACTGTCTCTCGCGGCGATCTCAGCTTCCCTGGATCCTGACTACGTGATGCCTCAGGGCCCCGTTGTGTCGATCGGTCGTCGTCTGCGGCGATTCTGACCGATGTGCGGGCGATGAAACTCTCAACGAAACCAAAGACTAGATTGGTTCATATGGAGTCCGTTTTGCGTGCTCGTCCTGTTGTCGCTGTCATCGGAGGCGGGCAACTCGCTCGCATGATGCAAGAAAGTGCGATCGCCCTCGGCGTGGAATTGCGTCCGCTTGTGGAGGACATTAACGGGTCAACCGGACAGGTCGCTGTCACATCTCGCGTGGGAATGCCTAGTGATGCTGATGCACTGCGTTCACTTGTCACAGGCGCGTCCGTCCTCACCTTTGAACATGAGCACATTCCCGCCCCCGTCCTTGCTTCACTTCAGGGCACAATCCCTATCGAGCCAAGGGCTGAAGCTTTGCTGTACGCGCAGGACAAGCTTGCGATGCGTGAGCGTCTCAGCGAACTGGGGATTCCGTGTCCGAGGTGGGCCAAGGTGGAAGACGAAAAAGCTTTGACGGCTTTTGCGGAGAAGATCGGCTTCCCTCTGGTCGTGAAAACTCCTCGGGGAGGATATGACGGGCATGGTGTGCGTCTGGTCAATTCGGCAAGCGAAGTGGCCGATTGGTTCACATCCGGTCCACTGCTTGCTGAAGAACGTGTGTCTTATACCTGTGAAGTTTCGGCTCTGTGTGCCAGACGTCCAAGCGGCGAGATTCGGTCTTGGCCGCTGGCTCAAAGCGAACAAAGTGAAGGGGTCTGTTCCATTGTGACGGCACCCGCGCCGAAGATATCCTCCCACACTGCTGAGCGTGCGAAAGAAATTGCTGAACAGATCGCCGCAGAGCTGAAGGTAACGGGTGTTCTCGCCGTTGAAATGTTCGTTGTCACAGACGAATCAGGCGAGCATGTTCTTGTGAATGAATTAGCGATGCGCCCCCACAATACGGGTCATTGGACTATCGATGGGGCAGTGACGAGTCAATTTGAACAGCATCTGCGTGCAGTCCTTGACCTTCCTCTCGGTTCAACCGCGCTGAAAGTTCCGGGATCTACGTCCGTGATGGTCAATCTTCTTGGTTCACGCTATACGGATCCTGCGCTTGCTTTATCGCGCGCGCTACACGGACACCCGGAGGCAAAGATCCACCTGTACGGTAAAGAGGTCCGCCCTCGGCGCAAACTGGGCCATGTGACGGTGGTGCATCACGATCCTCACTATGCCAGGAATGAAGCAGAGGCGGTGGTTGCCCTCCTGCGCGGCGACAACCATGAGTAGGCTACGAGGGCGAACACATGCGCCACAAAGGGAGAGCAACATGACTGAAATCCCAATGGAACTGAATATCGACCTGTCCTCAACCGGGAGTAAGCCGCTTGTGGGCGTGGTAATGGGTTCAGATTCAGACTGGCCAACGATGGCGCCAGCGGTTGAGGTTCTTTCTGAGTTTGGGATCGACTGCGAAGTCGGTGTGGTCTCCGCACATAGGATGCCTGAGGATATGGTCGCCTATGGGCGTTCAGCTTCTGCTCGCGGCCTCCGCGTCCTCATCGCAGGGGCGGGAGGTGCTGCGCACTTACCGGGAATGCTGGCTGCACTGACTGAACTGCCCGTAGTGGGTGTGCCTGTGCCGCTTCAACATCTCGATGGTGTGGACTCGCTGCATTCGATTGTTCAGATGCCTGCGGGAGTGCCGGTGGCGACTGTGTCAATCGGCGGGGCAAGAAATGCGGGGCTTCTCGCGGCCAGGATTCTCTCAGCTGGAGAGGGTGAGTGTGCTGCGAATCTGCGTGAACGGATGCGTGACTTTCAACGGTCTTTGCGTGAGCTGGCTGCTACGAAGGGCGAGGCGCTTGCGCGTCGAATCGAGGAGTCGCATTCAACGCTGTAGCGCTCGCGGCATTGCCTTCACAATGTACGGCATCGAAGTGGAGTGAACGCTGCGCTTTCACTGATTTAGTGCAGTGCACCTGAGCTTGCGAAGAAGTATCGGATGCCGTTGATGATCTGCGCCCCCGTCACCATTGCTCCGGTGGTGGGGGTGAGGTAGTACCAGGTGTTGTTGTGGTGGAGCCATCCGGTGTGCATTGCTCCGGTGGAGGGAGCGAAGTAGTACCAGGAGTCCTCGATTTTGCTCCAGCCTTCGCGTGCCGCTCCGCTCACGGGATCCAGGTAGTAGGTGCTCTCTAAGAGCGTGATGAATCCTACCTTGAGGAGTGCGCCGCTCGTCGGGTCAAAGTAGTAACGCTTCCCGTTAATCGTATTCCAGCCGGTCGCCATAGCGCCTGTATCGGGATCGAGATAGTACGTAGAGCCTCGGGAGGAAAACCAGCCGGTTTTCATCATGCCCGTTGAAGGTTCGAGGTAGTACCAGAAAGTCGAAATAATCCGCCAACCGGTGACCTGGCGACCCGAGGTGTCGTAGTACTTCCATCCATTCGAATAGTGGACCCATCCGGTTCGCATTGCACCGGATGGTCCAAGATCGTATGCACCATCGCTGAGGCTGAGCAGGCCGTGTGCCAGTGCGCCAGAGCTCGGCGTGAGGTAGTACCACTGTGAGCCGAAGAAAAGCCAACCTTCGTGCATGAGGGAATCAGCGTCGAAATAATAGGTAACTCCGTTAATCGATGCCCACATGTCTGCGGCATAGGAGCCATCAGAATTGAGCCAGCGCCATCGTTGCGATTCGGGAATCCAGGCGCCTTGGCCCGTGAGTTGTTTCGGAGATTCAGGAGAGGAAACTCCTGCGCTGCCTGCAGCGGTATTCGTGTCATGTGCAAAAGAACGAATTGTGTCCATCCGTGAATAGACGGCATCACCTGGGCAGGCGGTGTAACCATTATCGCGATGCCCTGAGATTCGAGGTAAAGAAACCCGAGTTCCTGGTGGATACTTGCTGTTTCCTCCAGAGATGTACACTCCGGTGGATACAGGTGAGACTCCTGCCCGTTTGAGTTGCCATCCTGCAAGCTTGCCAACTGTAGCCAGTGAAGCCGTGGAAGGAATAGTCGAGGTGTACTCCCCGAGGAGAGCAATCCCCATAGTGCCGGAATTGAATCCATAGGAGTGTCCCGCGACAACCATTGAACCTGCGGGTGAAGCGAGAGTACCGTAGCGTCCCTCGAATGCGTTCCCGCATTTATCGACGAGGATGTTATATCCGATATCGCCCCAACCAAGAGAAAGAGCGTGATAGGAGTATATTCCTCGCACAATATCTGCCGATTGTGCGCACGTGTAGTGATTTGTCCCGGCAGTATGATGCACGACGACGAAAGGAGCGTGGCGGTATTCGGGAGTCCACTCTCCGCTTGAAGCATCAGCTCCCCATTCTTTGCGTGCGACAACCGGTACCGGAAGGTCATTCACTGTGGTCGCAGTGGCAAAGAGGTGCTTAAGTGTGCCGTGAACAGCGCTTCCTTTGGCGACAGCCCCAGTTGTGGTCGAGTAAAGAGAGGGCATATCGAATTCGTCAGGGGCGCTGATTGATGCGTGATCGAGGCCGGTGGGATTTGCTGTCGTTGTTTCCACCTGATCGGCGCTGAGCAGGTGACGGCCTTCAGGATGTGAGGGGACGAGCTCGATGGAAAGGTCTGCGGGTAACTGACCTGAACCGCTGATGAGTACTTGAATACCGTCAGCACCTGCGGTGACGAAAGGGTCAGTTCCAGCGATTACGCTCTCGCCATCGCGTCCGCCTGACTCATCCGCGTCCAGTTGATACCACTGGCTCCATATTGAGTTTTCGCGTACTCGAATACGTATGGAAGAGTCGGGAGCCTCATTCAGTTTTCCTCGCCAGGTCAAGCCCATGACCATATAGGAATCAACGGCGAGTGGTTCTGTGAGGAGTTGTGCGCCTTCGCCAGGGTCGAAGCCGTCTTGGGTTTTCCACAGTCCAGAGCGAGTCAGGGTTTTTGTGCCTTGACCGACACCGACTTCTACTGGAACCAGTGCGCTTTCCCCCACCGCAGTCGGCTCACCTTGAGCATCGGTGAGTGTGATGACTTGGATCGCTTGGGAGGGTGTTTCTTGGGTGTGGTCGCTTCGGATGGGGGTGGATGCGCTGAATGTGAGCGAAGCGATCAGGGCTAACCCGATTGACGATGCCAAAGTGCTCAAAGTGGCTCCAGTTGTTCATGAGGCTGAGGTCAACAAACTATCATGAACTGAGCTGATGATGTAATGGGAAAAGAAAAAACGAGGCCACTGTGCTTCTTGATGAGAGGCACATGCGTATCGCGGGTGTGATCGCAGGACGCTGAGGACGAGGATCGTAGATTCACTGCGCGCACACCTTCACGACCTTAAAAACTGTCGTGTCCGCTGCGAGGGCGAGCTCAGGAAAAGAAGTTACTGAGGAAGAGTAGTGAAATCTTCAGGAGTGAGCTCTCCATTGCGCAGAGCGGCAAAGAAGTTCGGTGCGGTCGTGTTGGTGAGCAGCACGGCCATACCACCTGTAGGCGTGAGGTAATCGAGAGCAGCAAGAGGCGGGGTTCCCATCATTCCCGCACTCGCAGCCGATCGGAAGGCGAGGATCAGCTTCATCACGTCGATGATCGAATCAGATTCGTCCACGGTGAAGGAAGAAGAACCGGCGCGTTCGAGGCGAAGGAGACGCGAAGGATTCAGGAGGGAGGCCGGGGTTGCGGCTTTATTGACGACTGTGGAGATTACTTGACGTTGACGGAGCGTGCGCCCGATATCGCCCGTTGGGTCCGAATAGCGCATCCGTGAAAAAGCAAGTGCCGTTGCACCATCGGCATCATGACATCCCGCATTCCATACGAGACCCGAAGGATCGTCGCTCACATCACCGTCGTAACAGAGCGTGACACCGCCGAGAGCATCAACGATATGAGCGACACCGCCCATACCGACTTGAATGTAGTGGTCAACAGTTAAGCCCGTCAGCTTCTCAACGGTTGCGACGAGCAAAGATTCACCGCCGAGGGCGTAGGAGGAATTAATTTTGTCCCAGCCGTAGTTGGGAATCTCGACGAAGGTGTCGCGCGGAATCGTCACGACAACGGCCTGACCATTGGGAGCGACATTGACCAGCATAATCGAGTCGGTCCGTGCGGAATCTGTAAAACCGTCTTGAATAGCACCGTCGTCGCGTGAATCTGAACCGGCGAGCAGATAGGTTGTTCCCGGTGTGGGAATGGCTCCAGAAAGGGCCTTGACTCTGCCGAGATTTGCGTTCGCGTCCCACAGCAGGAAAGCAGCCCATAGGGCAAAGACTGCGAGGGAAAAGACTGCAAGGCCCAGGAGTGTTGTGGTGCGCCGCAAGCGTCTACGCGGCGGTTTTATGCGCGCTTGGCGCGCTGGGGAAGAGGGGAATCCTCGCGTGGGATCTGGCTGCGGATCGCTATGCGCGTGAGCTTTGCTGGCGTGCTGTACACGAGGAGGATACGAAGGAGGCGCTGAACGCGTTGCCGCGTGTGTGTCAGGGGTGTTGGCCGTGGAGTGAGGGGAGGTGCCTTCCCGTACTTTCCGAAATCTTTGAGGAGCGAAGGAAGGGGGCTGCTTGCGTGCAGGTTGGTCGGCTGTAGTGGGCACGAGGGGACGAAGTGGCTCGTGGACGAGTCCGTCCTTACCAGTGTCCACACGCCATTGACGCGGCGCAACATCGTCTTTTGCGCCACCCATGACCTGAGGTTTTTCTCCGGGGGCGAGGGCGGGGCTACTCGGTGCCGGCGGCGTTAGACGATTGGGGTCAACGAGGCTGCGACGCTCACTGTGATCCTTGGAAGAAGCCGCTGTGGGGAGGGGGCGTGCTCCTTGAGATCCGGGTCTGTTCTTACGCCGCTGAGGGCGGAAAGAAGGAGGCGTGGGAGTCATTGCGTCGGAGGGCAGGTCTGGGGCAGGGATGAGGTGGGCGGCGCAGGATCAACGGGTGCGGCAGGTGTCGCAGGGTCTGCTGTCATTTCTGAGCCTGCGGAGGGATTCTCACTGTGTTCTGGTACAGCCTGAAGTGCAGGATCAGGAACGACCTGAGTGACACCATTCCCGTCGGTGTACTCAGTCCCTATGGGCAAGGGTGCGTCATTGGCGAGGGCGAACCACAGATGTGAGGCGCTGGGCTCGATGGCGAGAACGCGGTTCGGATCCAGCGGCGAGGGATACCAGGGGAGAGTGACGAAACGGATCTGTGCTCTGTCAATGTTGAGGAGGGAAAGCAAGAAACCCGCATCGCCTTTGATGTCGGCGAGATTCGGTGAGACGGTGAGTGAAGCGATTGCCGCTTGGAGGAAAGCAAGGAGGGCGGGAAGGTCGGTGACGAAGTTTTTAGACAGGACTTCGCGAAGCATGGCCGAGACCAGTTTTTGCTGACGACCGATACGGGAAATATCGGAACCGTCACCGACATTGTGCCGTGCCCTGGCGAAGGCAAGGGCCGTATAGGCATCGAACTTCTGGCAGCCTGCAGCGACATTCAAACCGGAGTAGTCATCGTACATGGGTTCGGGGACATCGAACCATACGCCGTCAAGAGCGTCGATCATCCCTTTAAACCCCGCAAAATCAACGACGACAAAGGCATCGATGCTCAGGCCGGTCATTTCCTCTACCGTTGCTTTGGTGCAGGCAACACCTCCGGCAAGATCGTTGGTGACGGCACCGGTTGAGAAAGCGGAATTGAACATTCCCTCGTAAGCGTAGCTTGTGCCGTACTGGGTGATGCAGGGGGGAATACGAGTGATGAGGTCGCGCGGAATCGAAACGACGGTGACCGTGGAACGATCAGCGGAGATGCGTACCACCATTGTCGTATCCGACTGGATGGTAGACAGCTCCTCTACGGAACCGTAGCCCGCATCGTCTTGGTTGTAGCGCGAATCTACGCCTGAGACCAGCAAAGTGATCGCTTGGCCATCAAATTGGTCGATCGGTGGGGGTGGGACTTCTTCTTGCCCGGATTGGACCGGGGTGAAACGGGAGATATCGAGGGCTGCGTTCTTCACCTGAGCGGCGAGGTTTTGATAGACGAAAACCCCGGTTGACCCCACAAAAAGGACAAGGGTGAAGAGCGCTGCGAATATCGAGCGAATTGCACCGAAACGAAAAGGATTCGTCGCAGCGTGTTGAATCGGGCGTAGTCGTCTACTGATGGCGTTCGTGCGTGCGCTCATCGGTGTCGATCGTATCCTCTGTTGTCTCGGTGGTGTGTGTCGAAGCGGCGTCCTCGTGGGAGGCGTGGGTCTGGGGGCACTGTGTGTCGTGCGTGTGCGCTAAGCGTCGTTGCACATCTGCGAGGGCAACTGCTCGCGCGAGCTGCGTGAGCTTGACTTCCGCATCGGTGTCGCGACGGTATGACGTGGCCATCTGCGCAAAGAAGGTGAGGGCGAGTCCGTAAACGAGAAGGTTGATGCCTTTTTCTATCCCAATGAGGTAGGCGAGGGAATTAAGCGTACTGGGGAATACTACGGCGAAGCAGGCAAAAACAATGAGGATCAGCATCGCCAGGCGTCTCATCGCAAGATGGGAGGCGCTCTTTGGGCGCCTGAGGATCAGCCTGGTGATGAGGATCAGGGCAAGGAGGATGAGAACTTTAGGAAGCCAATAGGACGTCATGGTCACCCCAGCAGCAGTTCGACGAGGATGTTGACGGAGTTCAAGCTCGACTGACCTTTGGAACGTGAGTACTCCGTGTACCTCACGTGAACGGGCGCTTCGGCCCATTTCTTTCCAGAGTCGAGGAGTTGTTCGACGATCTCGCTGGCGTGAGCCATTCTGTTGTGTTTGAGTTCGATCGTTTCAACAGCGTCGCGGCGCAAAAGTCTCAGACCGTTGTGAGCATCGGTGAGTTTTGCGCCTGTGCGCATCCGCGTGAATACGGTGGCCAGTTTTAAAACGCAACGTCGTAAGAAGGACATTTCTTGCGAAGCGCCTGTGAGGAAGCGTGACCCGAGTACGACTGCGAGATCTTCGTTCAGGGCTTTATCGCGCATGGAGACGATGTCTTCGCATCGGTGTTGGCCGTCGGCGTCGAAAGTCGCGAGGAAACGCCCGTCCGTTTGGGAAAGGAAAAAATCGAATCCGGTTTGAAGTGCTGCACCCTGTCCGAGATTAATCGGATGGTGGATCACGATCGCACCGGCTTCTTGTGCGAGTTGAGCGGATGTGTCTTTGGAGCCGTCGTCAACGCAGACGACTTTGGGGAAAGTTTTCCTTACCTGCGTGACAACGTCGTAGATGACTTCGGCCTCGTTGTATAGGGGGATCAGCACCCACGTGTCCTCAGTCCTTAGCATGGGGTCAGTATCTCATATGCGGCGAGGGCGAGCCTTGGATAGCGGTGTGGAGGTGAATGTCAGGCGCGCCGGGGTCGTGTGGAAGTGCTGATGAGGGTGGAGGGTGCATCCGAGGGCGAGGAGTGTGTGCTGTGCAAGTAGTGACGCAACACTCTTGTTCACAGATTAGCTATCAATTGTTATGATTGAACATAGCTTTTTGTTCTTCATAAATGAACAGGTGTGTGATGACCCCTCTTTCTCGCGCCCAATTCGACGTGCTCTTCGCCCTCGAACGTGCATCCGCCGCACTGACCCAACGTGAACTCAAAGACGCAACGGGAATGTCTCTGGGGCGCGTGAACACGACTGTCCGAGAATGCGAAGCCCTGGGGTTCATAAAAGAACGCGCCCTCACCGAGGAAGGACGACGTGCTCTTCACCCCTACAGGGTCGAAAACGCTGTCATCATG
>JASBZF010000025.1 GCA_029983625.1 Pauljensenia sp.
CCCCCCCCCCCCCCCACCCTCGTTTCTTTCCGGGGGCTGCGCCTATAGCGAAAAGAAGAGCTTAGGGAATGCCTGAAAACTGTGGCACCGTTAGGTTTAAGGCAGAAGGATCCGACAAGTGGATCCATGAACTTGAGGAGGGCACGTGAACGACGTGCGCATTGCAGCGAGTGGGGGAGTTGGGTCGCCGATGGGCTTATCCGACTCGGTGTATCAGCGTCTGCTAGAGGAACGGATCATCTGGTTAAGCGGTGAAGTGCGCGATGAAAACGCGAATGCGATCTGCGCGCAGATGCTGCTCCTCGCGGCAGAGGATCCGGACCGTGACATTTACTTGTATATCAATAGTCCCGGCGGTTCCGTGACCGCAGGTATGGCGATCTACGACACGATGCAGTATGTCAAACCCGATGTTGTGACTGTGGGTATGGGGCTGGCCGCTTCGATGGGTCAATTTCTCCTCACCGCAGGAGCGCCCGGAAAACGTTACATTACGCCGCATACGCGCGTCCTTCTCCACCAGCCTCTTGGAGGTGCGGGCGGTTCTGCGACAGAGATCCGTATTAATGCCGATCTTATTCTCAAAATGAAGAAGGAACTCGCTGAAATTACAGCTGAGCGTACCGGTAAGTCGGTGGAGCAAATCGAACTCGATGCAGATCGTGACCACTGGTTTAGCGCTTACGAAGCCCTTGAGTATGGTTTTGTTGACAGGGTGATTGAAACACCGCAAGAAGTCGGTTCGCTCGGTCGGGAGGGAGAGAATCGATGAGCACCGCCCCCTATTTTGAGGCCGTTACCCGGCAGTTGCCACAGGCCCGCTATGTGCTCCCTAATTTTGAGGAACGCACGGCTTACGGTTTCAAACGTCAAGACCCGTATGCGAAGCTTTTTGAAGATCGAATCGTTTTCCTCGGTGTTCAAGTTGATGACGCTTCCGCTGATGATGTGATGGCTCAGCTTCTTGTCCTCGAATCGCAGGATCCAGATTCACTCATCACGATGTATATCAATAGCCCTGGAGGCTCCTTTACGGCACTGACTGCAATCTACGACACGATGCAATACATTCGTCCGCAGATTCAGACTGTCTGCCTCGGACAGGCTGCTTCAGCAGCTGCGGTTCTTCTTGCTGCGGGTTCTCCAGGGAAGCGTCTTGCTTTGCCGAACGCGCGTGTCCTCATTCATCAACCTGCGATGGAAGGAATGCAGGGACAGGCTTCTGATATTCAGATTGTGGCCGATGAAATCGACCGTATGCGTCTGTGGCTTGAAGAAGTACTTGCACAGCATTCAGGTACCCCAGTTGAGCAGGTGCGCCGTGACATTGAACGTGACAAGATTCTGACTGCGGTGCAAGCAAAAGAGTACGGCCTCATCGATCAGGTGCTGGAATCCCGCAAGGGGTAGAGCAGAGGTGCAGTCTCTTTGAGACACTACAGCGTTGTGTGGGGCGTGCGTTTCACACCCCACACAACGCTGTGTGCTTCTTCTTTCCTGAGAGCTTCATGCGTTTTCACCATCAATCCACTCTTGTGAAAGCTACACGTGGCATCAGACCTGTTCTTCGCTCATCATCGTCACTTCTGATCTGGGCTTGTGAGCAGAATCTGGATGAGTGTGCTCAAGGTCCACGGGAAGAAAATGCACAGGGCGAAAAGGACCGCGAAAGTGAAGTTCATTGCGTCGAGGAGAACGCCGGTGAGGAAGAATACGGAGAGGAACAGTGCTCCTTCAACGATCATCGCCCACTGAAAAACTTTTGCGCTGATTCGACCTATGCCGTAACGAGTAGGAGGGACAAGTGCGCACGCCGCACATCCGAGGATGAAAGGTAAGGGAAGGATGATCGCTGCGGCGAGGAAAGGGGAACGGGCCTGTACGGAGAAATCGGGCTGATTCAGGAGTGAAGTCACTGTCGCGTTGAGGATGAAGATCAGTCCAACCCCGCTCAATGCCGCAAGAGCGCTCATGAAACGCAAGCAGATTCTCATTGTCATCACCTTCGTCTGACTGCTCATCCGGTTACATTCGGAGCCACTGTGTAGCAGCTATACGAGTACTCAGTTTTCGGATCATCGGGTCCAAAGGCGACCGCGAGAGGGAGAAGGAAACAGGCGCGTAGCCTGTGATGAACTCTGCTGGTCATGAGGTATTCCTTGAGATGTGTGCGGACCCGTATGCGCAGGACCTGTGAAATGAAGGGAGTCGTCATGTGACGACAAAATCACAGTAGTGGTGTATGTCATGCGCAACAAGGGTCTTGTCGTATGTGTCTCAAGGAATGGATGGATCCCTGTGATCGATGCGATCCTCAGGGTTTCTGAGGGAATCCGTCAATGCTGCTTTCAGTATTGCTTCCTGTCTTTAATGTCCATGTCCATGTCCATGTCCATGTTCATGTTCAGGGATGAGAAGAGGAACACCTCCTGAACGAATAGAGCGCGCACCAAAAACGGCTGTGGCGACGGCATCCCGCGCATCTTTCGCACTCGTCACGGTGTCTTCTCCAGAGTTGAGGAAACGTAAGAACTCAGCCATTGTGAGTCGATCTGCATCTTCATGACCTCCGGCATCTCCGAGGATCGGATACTCAAGATCACCTTCGGGAGCATAAGCATGTCGGCGATTCCATACGCGCACAACCCCGCCCTCGCCATCACCGAAATTCTCAAGACGCCCCGCATCGCCGATGACCGTGTAATTGCGCCAGTAGTCGGGAGTGAAATGACATTGCTGATAGGAGGCCAGAACACCATTCGATAAGCGCATCTGGATCATGGAAATGTCTTCAACATCGATCACGGGATTGAGGTCCTGCTGTGAGCGAGGTGGCCAATGATCAAGGGAGAACCAATCGGGCATCGTGCGATCAGAATTATCTCTTCGACTGGTGATGTCGCCGTAAATCATGAGGTCGCCAAGGCCCTGAACAAGTTCAGTGGAAGCCCCGGCAAGATAATGAATCACATCAATGTCGTGGGCACCTTTTTGTAAAAGAAGAGTCCCTGAACGACTCCGATCGGCGTGCCAGTCTTTGAAATAGTAGTCGCCGCCATTACCGACGAAGTGACGGCACCAAATCGCTTGTACTCGACCGATTGCGCCCTCGTCAATAAGTCGCTTCATGAGTCGCACAACAGACATATGGCGCATGTTGTGCCCGACGTAAAGTGGCGTGCCACTTTGGTGTGCGACGCGCAGAATTTCGTCAGCATCCTCGTAGGTGATGGCCATTGGTTTTTCAAGGTAAACGCCGATCCCGGCGCGTAAAAGGGCGCTGGCGACTTGCGCATGAGTATCGTCTGGTGTCGCGACAATTGCACCGGCAATTGTCCCGGAATGCGGTCCGCCAGTCGCGCTGATGAGTTCAGCAACAGAGGAGTAGCAGACGACATTGTCACCGAAGAGGCTGCGTGCCCGTTCCCACCCTGCGGGTGTGGGATCCACAGCCCAGGCGATCCGAGAGCCAGCTTCGAGGGCGGGAATGTGAGTGCCGATAACGGCGCGCGCTCCGCATCCGATTGCGGCGTAAAGCTTCTCACTCATGAGACCCTCCCTTTTCTTCTTTTTCTCCCATTTCTTCCTGTTCTTGTGTTTCTTGTTCGTCTTCTGTTTCCCTGTGCTCACGCAAAGTAATGTCAATCACTGTGCCGCGTCCGTGAGGGAGAGGGAAAGTGAAGGCATCGTCTTGTCCGGGCGGAGCAAAACTGAGGAAGGCGACGTCTGGATAGGCTTCAATGACCCAGGATTTCGCCAGGTGTACGTGTCCGTCGCCACCGATGAGTCGGACCGATTCGATGTCTTCAGGACGCACACCGACCAGGGGAAGCGGACCGATGGGTTCTTCCCAGACGTGGGCGTACAGGTGGGTGCCGCGCATGGTCCAACGTCCCCATTCGGGTTTGGCAAGTCCTGCGGGGCCAGCGCCTTTTAAAGCTTCTTCGTGCGCATGAATCCATGTGCCGAAAGCTCTTAATACCTCAGCGGATTCGGCGGGGATACGCCCCTCACCGTCCGGTCCGACGTTGAGAAGGAGGTTTCCTCCTTTGGAAACAACTTCGACGAACTTAGCCGCAAGAGTTGAGGGGCTTTTCATCTCAGTGTCGCAATGATGCCAGGCCCAGTGGTTGTTGAGCGTGACGCACGATTCCCAGGGTACGGGTGCGCCGTCGTGGCACAGGATTCCCGAGGGCGGGATGAGCTGTTCGGGGGAGACGAAGTCACCGGCGAAGGGGCTGGGGTGAGCCGTGACGATTGAACCGAAAGCCGAGGCAGACACTTCGAGACGATTGTCGATGAGGACTTGCGGTTGAAGGGAACGGACCATTTCGACGAGTTCGCGTGCCCGCCAACGTTCGCCCGTCATATCGTCGTAGGAGAAATCAAACCACAGGATGTCAAGGTCACCGTAGTGTGTACACAGCTCTTTGACCTGTCCGTGCATTTTCGTGAGATAGGCATCGAAGTCGTGGTGAAGGTCGCGGAATGCGGGGTCATTGCGCTGAGGATGAAAGGCATCTCCCCACACGGGATAGTTGGGGTCGGCCCAGTCAATGAGGCTGAAATACAGTCCGACGCGCAGACCCTCAGAGCGGAATGCTTCAAGAAATTCTGCGACAAAATCACGGCCAGGTGCCATTTTTGCCGAAGTGAACTGCGAGTAGGCCGAATCGAAAAGACAGTATCCGTCGTGATGTTTAGCGGTGAGGATCGCGTATTCCATCCCTGCCTGTTTGGCGAGCTTGGCCCATTCACGAAAGTTAACGCTGCTGGGATTGAAAGCTTGTGCCCAGGGCAGGTAATCCTGGTTGGTCATTTCCTCGTGTGAACGCACCCATTCACCGCGACCGAGCAGAGAGTAGACACCCCAGTGGATGAACATTCCGAGGCGGGCGTGCCGGAACCATTGTGATCGGGCGAAGCGTTCAGGGACGGCGGGAGCGGCGTAGCGCTCAGGGGCCTGGGGGGCCTGAGAAATCATGGGGAGGTACTCCAAGGGGACGAGATGCGACACGAATGAGGATAATTCGGAAGCGGCAAGAAAGAGCGGTGGAGGGAGGTGAGTCAGGGAGCTTCACGCAGGGTGAGTGAAGCTCCCTAACTTTCCGTTAGCTCTTGACCGCGCCTGCAACCATTCCGGCCACGATGTGCTTTTGCGCAAAGAGATAGACGAGGAGAACAGGGATCACTGACACGACGATGTTCGCGCAGACCAAGGCGTAGTTGTAGGAGTGCATACCTTGGAAATTGAAAACGGTCATCGGCATGGTCCATTTGCTTTGGTTGGGCATGAGGAAGAGGACGTTTTGGAATTCGTTCCATGCGTAGGTGACGAGCAGGACGAGGCTCGTGACGGACACGGGGCGAAGGAGTGGCAGGATCACTTGGAAGAAGGTGCGAAGCGGTCCGGCTCCGTCGATGAGGGCGGCCTCGTCGAGGCTGCGGGGGAGGCGTTGAATGAATCCCACGTACATGAGCGTAATAAAGGGGATCTGGATGCCGACATCAACGAGGATCAGACCGGTGAAGGTGCCGTAAAGGCCGAGCACTTGGAGGACTTTAATCGCGGGAATGAAACTGAAGGGGGCGATCATTCCGGCGAGGAGGTAGTGGTAGGCACGCATGGGGAAGCGTGCGGGCGAACGGGCGATGACGTAGGCGGCCATTGCGCAGACGAGGACGGTCACGCCTGTGACACCTACGGAGACGATAAGGCCGTTGAGGAGACCTCGGGCAACACCGTCGGTTCCGAGAACGGTCGTGTAGTTCTCCCAATGCAGGGTTGAAGGCAGGCTGAAGTCCATGATTTTGGATTCTGCTTCTGACTTAACGGAGGTGAGGAGAACCAAGGAGAGGGGGATGAGGTAGATCGCGCTGATGCACGCGGCGACGAGGTAGATAAAAGTGAATCGAAGTGTTCGACGTGCTTTCGCCCTCGGTGAGGGGAAACGCCCAGGTGTGCGTGTGAGGGAAGCTGTGGCGGTCATTCGGCATCGGCCTCGTTTCGGCGGATGAGGGTATTAATGATGAGGGCGAGAATGGTAATGAGGACGAACTGGGCGAAACTTGCCGCAGCTGGGAGGGCAAGGGAGCCGGTCACCATTTGTTTTGCGATAAAAGTGGAGATCACTTCGGTGGAGTGGCCGGGGCCTCCTCCTGTGGTCGCGTAGATGATGTCGAAGGCTTTCATCCCGGAGATGAAGGTCAGAAGAAGTGCAAGATTGATGGCGTGCGCGACGAGAGGGAGTTTCACGTTCCACATGATGCGCACAGCTCCGGCTCCGTCGATCCGTGCTGCTTCGATGGTTTCTTGGGGGACGGATTGAAGGGCAGCGAGGACGATGACGACGGTCCAGCCGACTCCGACCCAGATATCAATTGCTGCGACGCTTGCGAGGGCGGTGTTGAAGTCGCCGAGCCATGGGCGTGTGAGGGCATCGAGGCCGATGAGACGGAGGAATTCGTTGAAGATTCCGTCGTGATCGAGGAGGAAGTTGAAGACCATGCCGACGACGACGAGGGAGACCATAATCGGCGCATAGACGAGGGCGCGCAGAAAGTCTCGTCCAAGGAACGCCTGATCGAGGAAGAGTGCGAGAAGAATACCGAATCCGGTTTTCCCTAAGGTGACGAGCAGGGCGAAGACGAATTGGTGAAGGACAGCCGGAATGAATTGTCCTGAAGAGGCGAAGAGGGTTTCGTAGTTGGCGAGGCCAACGAAGTGCATTGCTGAGGAGGTGAGCTTCGCGTCGGTCAGTGACAGACCGAGACCAACGAATGCGGGAACGATGTAAAAAATCGTAAAGATAATGAGGGCCGGCGCGAGGAAAGCTGTGGGGTATGTTGTGAGCACTCGCTTCGAGGGGTGTGCCATTGTTCGCTCCTTGGATGCACAGATGAAGCTGTGCAGCGCGGATGAGTGTGAACTCGATAGGGCTGGGGCGCGGGCAGGTCTTCCCCCCGCGCCCCAGGAGATCAGAATCCGGGGATTCCTGCGGCTTTCCCGGAGGCGATCATGCCATCAGCTTCGTTCTTGAGGAAGTCGGATGCGCTCATCTGTCCGGCAACGAGCTGCTGGTAGGCGGCGATGAGATCCGATTCGGGGGCGGGAACGATTGAGGCTTTGTCGATTGCGAGGGTCGATGCGCCCTTTTCGATGGCGTCGGCCATGTCGCTCAGGGCTTTGGGGGCGTTGGTGGGGACGGTGACATCGGTGAAGTTAGAGATTCCGGGGGCGGCATCCATGAACTTTTGTGCGACTGCGGTGGAGGCGAGGTAGTTCAGGAATGCTTTTGCGCCTTTGATGTTCTTGCTTGACTTGGCGATGTGTAGGCCGTCGGCACCGGACAAGCCAAGCATGGTGCGTCCGTCGCGGGTCGGGATCGGGAAGAATCCGATGGTGCTTGCGGCATCATCGGCCAGTTTCGTCATTTCACCGATTGCCCAGGAGCCGTTGATGAGCATGGCGGCGGAGCCGTCCACAACGGCTTTCGTTGATTCTTCGTAGGTGGCGGTGAGAACGTCCTCGTTGATGAGACCTTCTTTTGCCCAGGATTCGAGGGCGTTGTACTGGTCACTCAGTGCCGGAATGGCGTCCCAGCGCGTTTCGTTTGCGTTGAGTTTGGCGATGGTGTCGCCGTCGAGGTTCATCAGGGGGTTCACGGAATTGCGGTGCTGGAGAAGGGTCCAGCCGTCTTTACCTGCGAGGAAGAGCGGTGTTGTCCCTTTGGCTTTCAGGGTTTTCATCGCTTCGGTCATTTCGTCAAGAGACTTCGGCACGCTCACGCCTGCTTCTTCAAAGACTTTCGTGTTGTAGAAGACACCGAAGGTGGCGCCGGGCGTGGGTGAGGGGAAGGAGTAGATCTTCCCATCTGTTGCGGTGAGGGAATCGACGGCGGCATTGTTGAGACGGTCGAAGACGGGTTCGTCGCTGACTTCCACCATGACGTTGGGGACGTCGAAGAGAGTGTAGGACCCGGCGAAGATGTCGATGTCGCTTCCTCCGGCGAGGCGGGATCCGACAACTGAGTTGTAGTTTTCGTCGGGGATAGCTTGGAGGGTGACGGGGGATTCGGCGTCAGCGTTGTAAGCGTCAACGGCTTCGGTGAGTGCGGTGACGTTTGCCCATGAGGTAGGGACAACGTAGACAATGCCTTGTGTGTTCGCGCCCGAAGCGGATTCGGTGGCGGTGTCGCCGCTTTGGCAGGCGGCTAGTGAAAGAGCAAGCGTGCTTGCTGCGCCGAAGGCGATGATGGGTTTCATGGTCTGCACCATTTCTTCTCCTCTTTGAGTGTGGAATCGTGTTGAGGTACACAGGGGATTGGGATTGCGATCGGGCTCGTGTTGATGAGAGCGTCGATCGTGGAGTGGGCACCGAGCAGTCGTGTTTCGATTGTTTCGAGGCCGCGCAGTGCTGCACCGAGGGCGGGGCCCCAGGAACGCAATGCGGCGACTTCAATCGCGAAGCTTGGTCCTGTGGGCAGTTCTTTGTTGAGGGCTGTGATGAGGTGTTCGACCAGCATGGGGGAGCGATGTGCGAGGGGCCCTCCGAGCACAATTTTGTCCGGGTCGATACTCATGGCGAGGTGAGCAATTTGAGTGGCTGTCAGCGCGCAGAAAGCGTCCATGGATTGAAGGGCGCAAGCGTCGCCTTTTTCTGCGGCGTGTACGGTGTCAAGGAATCGAGGCCAGGTTGTCCACTCTTTCGGGGTGGGGAGTGAGGTTGAGGCAACCATGTTGAGTTCCCCGGCGAGTTCGTGTGTGCCGCGTCGAATGTGTCCGTCAAGAATGATTCCGGCGGCGACGCGGTACCACAGGAGTGCGTGGATCACGTCGAGGGCATCTTGGGCGCATCCGATGCGGTGTTCGGCGTAGGCGGCAGCTTTGAGGTCGTTTTCGAAGATCAGCGGCGCGGGAAGCTGTGTGGCGAAGCTGGAGTCGATGAGCGCGTTGCTCACGGGGAGTCGTCCGAGGCTGCCGCGTCGGTCGATGGGTGTGCCGATGGCTGCGCTGAACAAGTAGATGTGATCGCTCGGTGTGTTGGCTTCCTTGAGGAAGTCGTGCAGTTGCGTGATGAGGAGGTGACTGCGTTCGCTGGGGGCTGGTGGTGTGGGTACATCGCAGACTTGGGCTGCAAGTACTGTTCCGGCGAGGTTCACCAGCATGAAGCGGTGTTCGTGGAGGGAAATGTCGAGTGCGACGAGGAGTGCGCCGGATGGGTTGAGGGAGTAGGAGGCGGCTGGGCGTCCTCCTTGGGTGCCGACTCGCGCGTCTTCGTGGGTGGCGATTCCGGCTGCGACGAGGGTATCGAGGTGACTTTTCAGTGTGGGGCGTGAGAGGCCGGTTGCTTCGCACAGTGTGTGCAGGGGGAGGGAGGTGCCTTTGCGGAGTTCGTAGAGGAGTTTTGCGCGGTTGGCTGCGCCGAGGTCGGCGAGAAGTTCGTTGTGTGGGTTCGATGCCTTCATTGCGACCGTTCCTCCTTCCGTCCTTCACCCCAGTTGTGAAAGGCTCTTTCGTAAGTTGAGCATAGCGTCCCCTCGGGAGATTAGTAAAGGCCCTTTCATAACGGTTTTGTAACGGCGCATGTGTCTCTCGCTTTCGTGGGCGGGACAAGCGATGTCGTGGTCAGATCCCCTTCGATAAAAGGGAAGAGGGAAAGAGTGTGAAATCATGAGAGAAAGGAGGCGTCTGCGCCGCGTGCCGAATGGCGACGGGGCAGGCTATGCCCTAGTGTGAAACGGGATATGTGCGCCTCATGAGCACATAGATGATGAACTGGAGGTCGCAGTGGCTCGACTGACCGATGGAGCAGAACTGCTCAAGTGCTCTTTTTGTGGAAAGAGTCAGAAGCAAGTGAGCAAACTCATCGGCGGTTCTGGCGTATATATCTGCAATGAATGCATCGAGTTATGCAACGAAATCATCGAAGAAGAACTCGGAGAAGAATCTCATGATGGTGAGGCAACTCCGCTGCCAAAACCCAAGGAAATCAACGATTTTCTCGACTCTTGGGTGATCGGCCAGGAGCGAGCAAAACGCGCCCTCGCTGTCGCCGTATACAACCACTACAAGCGTCTGCGTTCCCGAGAAGCCGGAAACGAAGAAGACATGCTCGGGACGAAATCAAACATCCTTCTTCTTGGCCCGACGGGCACGGGGAAAACCCACTTGGCGCGTTCGTTGGCCAGACTCTTAAAAGTTCCTTTCGCGATCGTGGATGCTACGGCACTGACTGAAGCCGGTTACGTGGGTGAGGACGTAGAAAACATCCTGCTTCGCCTCATCCAGGCCGCTGACGGGGACATTAAGAAAGCTGAGCGGGGCATCATCTACGTCGATGAGATCGACAAGATCGGGCGCAAAGGGGAAAACGCTTCAATTACTCGTGATGTGTCCGGCGAGGGCGTTCAGCAGGCGCTCTTGAAGATCATCGAAGGGACCGTCGCTTCGGTCCCCCCTCAGGGCGGACGCAAACATCCTCACCAGCAGTTCCTTGAAATCGACACCTCGGGAATCCTCTTCATCGCCGCCGGGGCTTTCGCGGGAATCGAAGAGATCGTAAAAACACGAATGGGGCGTCGCTCAACGGGCTTTGGGTCCGAACTGAAATCGGATGCAGAAATGGGTGACCTTCACGAATCTGTTACTCCCGAGGATCTTCATAAGTTCGGGATGATCCCTGAATTTATCGGTCGCCTCCCGATTCTGACCTCAACGAAGGAACTCACCGAGGAAGATCTCGTGCGTGTTCTCACTGAACCCACAAACTCCCTTGTGCGTCAATATCAGCATCTTTTTGATCTGGACGGCATTGACCTTGAGTTCACCCGCGAAGCGTTATTAGAGATTGCCGCCCTCGCGAATATGCGCAAAACCGGGGCGCGCGGTCTTTCCTCAATTATGGAAAGTACCTTGGCGGACCTCATGTTTGAACTCCCCAGTCGTGACGATGTGGCCAGGGTCGTCATTACGCGCGACTACGTCACAGGTCAGGCCGATCCTGAACTGTATGCGGAACGCGCGAGCGGCGTGCGTAGTGCCTGAAAAGCGAAGGAGAACGCGCTCATGAATACTCCTGCCGCTGCGCTGGCTCCTGGTGGGCCGCTTCCCGCTGAACTTCTGGAAGCGCGTGCGACGATCGACAACATTGACGCGGCTCTTATTCATATTCTCGCGGAACGTTTTCGTTGTACGCAGCGCGTCGGACATATCAAAGCCCGCTACGATCTTCCCCCCGCCGATCCTGTGCGTGAGGCGCATCAGGTCGCTCGATTACGTGCCCTCGCCGAAGAATCAGGATTAGATCCTGATTTTGCGCAAACTTTTCTTTCCTTCATGGTAAAAGAAGTGATCCGTCACCACGAGGACATTAAAGCGGGCTACCGCCTGGGGTCTTAACTGAGATCACGATGGAACATGTACATATGCCTTACGGGTCTGCCGGATCAGGTCAAAGAACTTCGCTTCACAGATCTGGGGGAAGGGCGCCTGAGTTTTCTACTGAGCATTCTGTCTTTCCCTCGGCCGTGCCTTTGGGGGAAACTCCGCACGTCCTCTTTGCGTCACACGCAATTCCTGCCCCCGAGGGTTCGAGGGCGAGGCGCCTGAAACAACGCAAACGTGCAGCTTTGCTGAGCGTTTTAGCGACTGTGATCGTCCTTGAACTCGTCGCGAATCTTGTGCTGGGATTTTTCGCCTGGAAAGAACACCGCCTCAATATTGAGCTGTATCGTGAAGTCAGCACCATCGGTGTGCTGGGAGACAAAACATGAGGCGCAACTACGCCGTGAAATCCGGCCCTTCCGTGCTTGTGTTGACTGTGCTTGCTGTGTTGATGTTGCCTTTTCTTGTCGCCTCTTCTGCGTGGCTGCTCGTAGAAAAGCAACGAGGACGTGAGCTGGTGGAGTTTCGTGAACGCAGACTTGTTCAGGTGGCGCGAGAAGAAGAGCGCATACGTCAAGAGCTTGAAGAAGCAGCTTCTCAGATCTGTGAGTCTTTAAGTGACTACGGTTTCGATGATGTTTTTCATTTGGGGCGTGCCTATAGGAATGCGTCAAGGGAGGTTCAAGCTCTCGCGGATCGTCAATGTGAGGCAGCGACGCGCATCGCACAGAATACAGACCTGCTCCAGTCCTTGAAAGATGCAGTGACCCTGGATGGCTGTCTTGTGGAGGGGGATGTGGCGCGCGTGGGAGTGAAGCTGCGTAATCCCGTGGAGTATCCGATTGATCTTGAGGTGCGTGCCGCGATCTTGAACGAGGATCTGCTGATCGATGAACACGCTCTGTCTGAGCGTGCAATGCAGCCAGGAGAAGAACGCTCGGGGATGCTTGTCTTCCCGATTCTTCAACAGGAGGCGACCCATTGCAGTATGACGCGCCTTTCTGCGATTCCGAGCCGCTGAGCGCATTCGACAGCGTGGAGGACACATGTGGAGGACAGATCTACGGGACTGAGGATTTCTTTGACGTATTTCGTCAGTCCTGAGCGTGAGTAACCCAGTGGTACGCAAGGGGTCTGCAAGGAAAAGAGAAGCGAAAAGTTGGGGGAATCCACCCAAGTGTTTCGTGTACCCACCTAGGTGTTGTTCTTTCAATCCAGCAGGTTTTCATTGTGCTCTCACGTCACTTTCTCCCTTTAGTGATGAAGGGACCCAAGAGCTTCGTGCGATACACTGATGTCCTTAGATATTTAGCCCTTTTATAGGAACTGCTATGGCAAAACTTTCCCTGTGTGAGAGCCTATCGTCCCGATCCTCGAAGACGTGATGTGAGGCTCACTCGTACAAGCGATGACGAATGAGAAGGATGAGAAAATGCAGGAACCAGTGACACAAGGTAGGTTGATGTGGGACAGAATCTGACTTTTACTTCGATCAGCGAGGCTGAACTTACCCTTTTTTCTCAGGCTGTGCCTCGGATGAATTTCCTTCAGCTTCCCGCGTATGCTCGCACGAAGAAACGCGGAGGTTTTGCTGTAGAGATCGTCGGCATCAAACAGATTCTTGAAGATCAGCGCGAACATCTTCTCGCCGCAGCTGTGGTGACCTTTTCACCGTGGAAGCGTTTTTTCTCCGTTGCTCACCTTTTCTTCGGTCCGACGCTGAATGAGACACTGATTAAAGCGGCTGGATTGACTTCACTCGATGTGCAAAGAGTCTTTTATACAGGGCTCTTGACGCACCTTCGCGCAAAGCCTCGTGTCATTTCCCTAGAGTGTGTTCCTCCGGTATTTCGCAGAAAATACGCCGATGTGAATGTGGTGGAGCATACCCAGCAGGGGGAGGAAACAGAAACCCTTCTTCGTGAACTCGGTGCGAGGCACGTGGAGCGTGAACCTGAAGAAGATCCCGCGATTCAAGCACACTTTACTTTTACGAAGAACATCGAGGGAATGTGCTTTGATGAGGTTCTTGCAAGCACAACTCAACAGGCGCGTCGTGCCTTTGCGAAATGGGGAAAGAACGGGGTGAGTGTGGAATTCGTGCCGCCCTCGCGAACGGATATCCTTCAAAGCGTCCTCGCCGCAACCGCACAGCGGACAACGATGGATTCATATATCGCTTCCGATGCAACAGCTCAGTATTACCGGACTTTCGGTGAGGAACTGGGGGAGGGGGAAGTCTTCTTCCCCGTTGCTCGCCTTCATACTCAGAAATATCTCCAGATTGTCCGCGATGAGATTTCTCAGCTTGAGCGCAAGCGAAGTGATTGTGAAGAAACCTTCGCACGTACACAAGCACAGGGACGCGACCTCAGCAAGAAGCAGAAGAATCAATACGATCAAGTCACCCGTCAGCTTGAAGCCGCTCAGCGTAGGCTTGCGGATGCGGAGCAGATTCGTGCAGAACACGGTGACGATGTAGTGCTTGCAGCCAGTATGTTCATCCATACACCACACGAACTTGTCTTTCTCACTTCCGGTGCTTTCGCGGAATTTAATTCCCTGTATGGGATCTACTTGATTCATCGACGAATGCTGGAATGGTCGGTGGAAAATAACGTGAAGTGGTACAACTTCTGGGGTATCGCGAAGGACTTTTCGCCAGAAAGTGATGCGGGAGGTGTCTTGAAGTTCAAACGCCATTTCAACGGTGACGTTGAAGAATACCTCGGCACCTATTATGTTCCAATCAGGCCCATTCTCGCCAAGCTTTTAGGAGCACTCCGAGCTTGAAGACGACCTGAGCTGAAGACCTCCGGGAAAGAACGAAAGAGAAACGCCAGATAAAAGCCCTCTACTTTCCTAAGAAGGGCCTTGGATAAAAAGGCTATATGAATTGCCCTTTGTGGATTATTGCCGTAAGTGCAATTCGGACGGAACTTTGGAAGGTTTTCCGTGAAGGTTGTGTATTCGGAGGCTCTGTGTGTGGAAGCTGTGTGCTTGTAATCGCGTCTGGTGTAGTAGTGGGGTGTCACCAGTGTCTCTCTGTGCGTGCGGCAGTCCCAGAGTCTTGTTGCCTGATGGTGTGCACATTGCGTTTCGTCTGAGTGCCCATACCATATATCATGCCCAATTGCAACATAACCCCAACTGTCCCCTGAGCTACCTAATCTAATTTTAGACGCTGACTATATTAGTGGCATATGTCATATGCGATACGGGTTGACGTGTATAAAAGTTTGAAATAGTGTCGGATGGCACCTACAAGAAGAAGGGTTTCGATGATGAAAACTACTCGTGATGGTCTGTGGGTTCCGGTTCTTGCATTCTTTGGGTTGGCTGCAGGTCTTGTGGGAATGAGTTGGATTGTGGGCACCCTTGGTGTCTCCGCTGTGACAGCTCAAGCCATTGTCAGGGCGGTTGAAGTTGGCAGTTGGGGCATGTTCCTTGCTTCCATTGCGGCAACAGGAGGATTGGTTGGCGCAACTTTGTGGGGTGTAATCAGGATTACGATTGCAAGGGTTGGCAGTAGAGCTGCCGTTGAGTGAGTAATGTGTAGCAATGGGTCGTTTGCCGCTCGAAGTTCGCAATTACAGGTTGTGAGGTTCTTCTTCAAACGCCTTACTCTTGTTCTTCGTGATTCTTTTCGCGAGTGTGCTCTTGCTGCCGCTTTGTTACTCATTCCAGCTGGGGTAGTTCTTGCAGTATCAGATTCCCATTCCTTTGTGCTGCGGGATTCTTCTTCAAGAGGAACTTTTGTCTCCTTACTCCCTCACATTCTCATGACAAATCTATCTTCGGCACTTTTCCTTTTTTCGGGGACTCTTACTCTAGGTGTAACAAGTGCGATTGGATGTGTCATCGTGGGGTTGTTTCTTGGTTTCTCTGTAAACGCTGCGATTGGAACGTTAGGTGTAGAGCAAGTGATTGCGCAGACGTGGTTCTACACTCCCTTTGAAGTGTGTGGATTTGTTCTGGCGGGAGCCTCCGGTCTTGTGTCTGCTCGATATGTTCTCATCGAAGGGAAAAAACCGCTTTGTGCTTATCGAATAGCCTGTCCGCGTTCACTCATTTTATTCGCTTACGCCGTGATTTTTCTGATCGTTGCGGCGATTCTTGAAGCAGCGATCACTGTGTAGGAGACTGAAGAATGAATGACATGGGACATGCAGATATAGATATGAACTCTGCGGCTCTCGAGGGATTCGGCGATGAAACCCGCGAAGAGTCAGTGGCGCTCATCTCCTCAGGTCGTGCGTCTGTACACTATCCCTGGTGGATTCATTGCCTGGCTTTCGCGGTTTTTCTTGCCAATCTCGCGAAGATTCCACGAACTCTCCACGATGTTCGCGCGCACCTGTCGTGGATGATCCCTATCAGAGATGAAATCGCCGCGAGTGACCTTCAAGCTGCAAGAGTTGGAGCTGTCCTCGTATGTGTCCTCTCAGGCTGTGTGGGAGCGCTCATTATTTATCTCATGCATCGTAGGAAAATGCGCACAGCACATCAACGCATCGGGCATTCCGAGCATCATCTTCAGGCCATCTCGATGTGGCAAGCGGTGATCGCTGTCACACTCATCGTCCCTGATCTGTGGTACGCAATCTTCGGTTTGCCTCCCTATATGTCTTGGCAATTCTTCCCGCTGTTCTTCGTCCTTGTGGGAATAGTGACGATATGGCGCGGACGAGGAAAAGATCTCCTCGCCACTGTTCCCGCTTCATTCATTCTTGGTGCTGTTCTGTGAAGAGAGAAAGCGATGACAAAAACACTACTGGATAGAATTGAGCTGTGGCTTTTACTCCTCGGTGAAGGAGCCGCGATCGGTGCTGCTCTCATGCAAATAGGTCACGCACTATCGCCAGGTGCTGACGAAATACTCAAAGGAATCACGGCAGGAGCTGTTCTTGCTGCTCTCCTCGCATTCAGCTCGCTCTTTATACGATCGCGTTATCCAGCTTTGGGATTCGTACTGCGTTTTACAGCGGCATTCCTTTTGTGCCTCTTTTTCTTGTTGGAAACGGGATCATCTCGTTTAGTGGCTCTCACAGCAAGCATTGCGCTTCTTCTTTCTTCATGTCTGATACTCATCCACCATCTGAAGGAAGCTGAATCTCGCGGCATTTCCCGAATGTAATGTTCACAATCTTAGTGAATCTGAAGGCGCTTCACACTCTCGCGCAAATCAATCTTGATCTTTCAGTATCCTCGGCGCTCCGGATCGTCAAGATCACGGCTGCTGCGCTCACAGGAACTGTTCTTGCCTGCGCCACGCAGATTCATACCTTGAGGAGTCCGAGTCCCCTTCTGATCGGAAATCACTCAATTGATCGCCTCATCCTCATTGTGTCGGCACTGTGGATCATTTCGGGCGTGACCCACTATGCGAAAAACCGATCCTGGATTACTGATACCACGGATCAAAAAGCACGCGCAGCAGACTTTAGTATGCGTTCGCTACTTGGCGTTGACGTGCTCTCCACTGCTTTCGTGGAGCGTTTACTTGGTGTTTTCTTCTTCCTGTGTCAGCTCATCATTATGAGTGTGGGCGTGCTCGTCCACGCTTCTGTCGCGGAAATCTTTGTGTTCCTTACAGCGAGTGGGATCGGCGTCAGTCTGTACGCTCACAGTGCGCAGGAGACGATGCGCTATTTTGCCTCTCCCGCTCACGCGCGTAGACCTTTCCCTCTTGTCGCTATGGTCACCCCGCTCTGCCTGGCCTTGATCGTCATGATCATCTCGTGGGGATGGAAGAACACGGGTGAGCATTTTTATATGTCCTTCCCGCTCATCGCCGCGATTTCTGGACTCTCATCTTTTCTCGCATTACTGGCGCTTGCGCGTCTTATAAAAACCATGAAAGATATGCGAGGTCATCCGCTTGGACTTCCTGTTCAGCGTGATGTTCGACCTTTCCTTACGGAAAAGCAAAGACTAGTCGGACCGTACACAATAATGTGGATGCGTGTCTTTGTGGTTCGCCCTGTGCTGTCTGGCATCCGAGCAACTTCTTGGCCACTGGCAGTAACACTTATCCTTACAACACTCGATCTTCCTCAAGCAGAAGGAAAGATCAGATGGTTAGCAGCATTCACCCTCATTGCAACGCTCCATGCTGTCACCACCATCCCAGATCTCCTCTTCAACGGTCGCGGTGTGCGTGTTTTCTACGAAGAAAAAGGAGGATTTTCTCGTATTTTTTCTTTTGCCTTCCTGACCCGCACACTTCTCATCCTCCCGCAGGCAGGGGTCGTGATGCTTTTGTATCACGTGTGCGGTGGCGAAGAAAAAGAAGTCTTCATTCTGACTGCACTCACACTGGTTGCTGATCTGTGCGCCACCGGTATTGCCGGTTCGAGCCATCAACAAGCAAGCCAATACAGCATCGCAACCTCTGCCTTCATTTCTTTCACGATGACATTGATTGGAACACTATTCCTGATGGTGACACACCTCGCGCCTCTCATCCTTTCCTTCGCTATTCTTAGTGTTGCTTATCTCGTCTGGAGAAATCATGTTGCCTACATTGCCTAAGATCGAGTTCGACGATGTCACTCTTGGCTATCCTGGGCATCCGCACGTCATCGACTCGCTCACGCATGTTCTAGAGGGACCGGGAATAATCCGCTTAGAGGGGTCAAACGGCTCTGGAAAATCCACACTCTGTGAAGCCATCGCAGGACACTTGCCCCTGCGCCTTGGACAAATCAGAGTGTGCGGACGCGAAGCAATACAGGGAAGACAAGAATCCGTCACATTCATACGCACAGCTCCCGCCCTCGCACATAGTGTCACGATGAGAGATCACTGTCTTCTTTTTGCAGGGAATACACGTGAAGGAATTCAACGAATCTCTGAACTCACGACTGCGCTTTCACTGCGCCCCTATCTCGATCATGTCCCCGCTCAGCTTTCAAGCGGGACACAACGTAAGTTTTGGGTCGCTTTGGGGCTCCTGCGTTCAACTCCCGTGCTCCTCATGGATGAGCCTTTCAATGAGCTTGACGAGGAATCGTGTACCTGGCTGTTCACTCAGTTGCACACTGAGGCTGCCACTCGTTTAGTCATCCTCGTGTGTCATAGCTGGCCTGCACAGTGGGCAATTGGAAAGCGATCTGATCTTACAGAAAAGCTCGCTGTGACGCAGATACCTGTGAACGCACAACCTTTTAAGAAGGTGGATCCGACATGAGCGCGAGGACTTTCATACACACTCGATCGGATCAGACGATCAGAATACGCAATATTACAAAGCATCTGGGGAACGCACCTGTACTCAAGAATGTTTCTTTGAAGGTGAATCGCGGTCAGATCGTCGCACTCCTGGGGCCCAATGGCGTAGGGAAAACAACTCTTCTTCGTGTGCTTTTAGGATTGGCCGCACAAGATTCAGGGGAAGCGTGGATCAAAGGCCGTCCTTTTACACAATTGAATGCACCTTTGCGGTCAGTGGGAGCAGTGATTGGGAACTCCACTCTTGATCCGCGACTCAGTGCGAGCGCGAACCTTCGTGTCTACGCCGCAGCATACGGAATCACTGCCACACGAATTGATGATGTTTTGCGCATGGTTGACTTATATGATGTCCAAAAGAAACCGGTGAAGGCATATTCCCTGGGAATGAAAAAACGTTTAGCAATTGCTGCAAGCCTGCTCACTGACCCCACTTTCCTTGTTCTGGATGAGCCCTCGAATGGTCTTGATCCGGCAGGTATGCAGTGGCTCAAACAGCTCCTAGTGACCCTTGCCCATCAGCACGGAACAGGAGTTCTGGTGAGTAGTCACATGCTGGCGGACTTGGAGGACATTCTCGATAGCGTGGTGATTCTTCACGCAGGTCAGGTCTGCTATGCGGGAGACGTGGACGATCTGCGTGGGGAAGGAACAACACGGGTTCTTGTCGAGGACGAAAGAACTTTCCTCTCTCTT
>JASBZF010000026.1 GCA_029983625.1 Pauljensenia sp.
CGGGGGGGGGGGGGGAGCTGCCACAAGGAGAGCGTGTCTTTCAGGTTCACAGGAGATGGCGATGAGCTTGAACTTCGGGACCTCAGACCCGTGGGAGTTTGGTTCCGAAGCCGGATCGAGTCGATTCGTTTCTTGTCTTCTGTGTGAACGCTGACACGAAGAAGTTTCGGCGGCTACCGTTATCAGTATGAACTTCTTCGACGATGACGCACAGCAACCGGAAGAGGACTTCGACAGGGTAGAAGCTGAACGCACCCTCCACGCGCCACTCGAAGCCGTATGGGCGGTGGTGTCCGAACCGGGATGGTGGATGAATGACGGTCCTCTCGACGACCATGAAGTCACCCTCGATGAGGATGGCATCTATCATGTTCTAGACCCGGAGGCAGGCGAATGGCTTGTCGCTCAAGCCGACAAAGACCCGATGGATCTGGTCGCTTTCCGCTGGTATCCCCTCGCCAGCGATGAGTTCCCCGAAGAGTATGCAACTCGCGTGGAAATCTCCCTCTCCAACGAGGGCGATGCGGTTGTCGTCCACGTTGAAGAATCCGGATTGTCCTCAGTATCCGATGACGAAGATGTCGCCCGGCAAGCATGGGAGGATGAAGCGGGAATGTGGGAGGACGTTTTCACCCTCCTTGAACGTTTCTTCGAGGAAAAAACTTCTCGCTGAACTTTTCAACTGCGCGTCAATGCGCGTGCGGGAATGAACTCAACGTGGGGCCCTTCGTTTCGCGAAGGGCCCCAAGCTTCGCTAGTCTATGGTCGATGCCACGGGAACCCGGACTCACCGGGTTGAGAGGAGGACTTCAGGTCCTCGACCGTCGAACCTGAACCGGCTCATACCGGCGTAGGGAGGCTACCTGCTCGTCGGCATCCGTACATGACCGATAGAGAGGTGAATCCCCTTCATGACCACTGCAACCCCAAACCCTTCACGTCTTGGATGGCGTGTCGTTGACATGGTGACCGCCGCGATCCTCGGTGTCGCCTGCGGTCTCGTCTTCCTCGTGTGGAACCAGATCGGCGGACTCGGATACTCGCTTTTTGAAGCGGTCACTCCGGGTATCGGCGGCCTCGTCACGGGCATCTGGCTCATCGGCGGCACCCTCGGCGGCCTCATCATCCGCAAACCCGGTGCCGCCCTTTTCGTTGAGGTCGTCGCCGCTTCCGTCTCAGCAGCAATCGGCTCACAGTGGGGTATTTCCACCCTTTACTCGGGTATTGCTCAGGGCCTCGGTGTTGAGATCGTCCTCGCCCTCTTCCTTTACCGCCGCTACGACCTGCTGGTGGCCACACTTTCGGGTGCGGGCGCGGGTGTTGGCGCGTGGATCCTTGAGTTCTTCTTCTTCGGGAACGCTGAAAAAGACGTGATCTTTAACGTCACCTACCTGGTTTGCCTCATGATTTCAGGTGCCCTGCTCGCAGGGATGCTCTCTTACGCGCTTGTTCGAGGACTCGCGAAGGCGGGAGCTCTTGACCGTTTCGCTGCGGGCCGCGAAGTCCGGGAAAGGGTCTGAGGATCCTGCGATGACCGAGCCGACAGCTCCGTTTTCTCTTCACGGCGTGTCCCCGGTGCTTGGGCTCGGGCCAGCCTCCGTGTCGCTGCGCTCTTGGGGGGGGCGACACGGAGGCCGTAAAGCCTGGGCGCTCAAGGATGTGGACCTTGAGATCGCGCCGGGAGAAAGAATCCTCGTCCTCGGTCCTTCCGGGTCGGGTAAGTCCACTCTTATGGCGGGGCTTGCTGGGCTCCTCGGGGGGCAAGACGAGGGAGAGCGCGTCGGTTCTTTACTGATCGACGGGCGAGCGCCGGAAGAACAGCGCGGCCGGATCGGCCTGGTGATGCAAGACCCGGAAGCGCAGGTCGTCCTTGCCCGCGTGGGTGACGACGTTGCTTTCGGTATGGAAAATCTTGCTGTTCCGCGCGAAAAAATCTGGCCTCGCGTCGATTCTGCGCTGTCCCACGTTGGCTTGGATGTGCCGCTTTCACACTCAACGTCGCGCCTTTCGGGCGGGCAAAAGCAGCGTCTCGCCCTCGCTTCTGTCCTTGCGATGGAACCGGGACTCCTCCTCTTGGATGAGCCGACTGCGAACCTTGACCCGAAAGGTGTTGCGGGTGTGCGCGAAGCGGTCGGCAGGGTTTTGGAAGCTTCGGGAGCGACACTGATCGTCATCGAACATCGGGTCGATGTGTGGGCCGACCTCGTGGATCGGATCGTCGTGATTCTTGACGGTCGTGTCGCAGCGGACGGCCCAGTTGAGGAGATTTTGTCTTCCCGTGGCGCTGAGCTGCGTGAACGTGGGATCTGGCTTCCAGGAGATGAGGTCGCCGCTGAAGCGCTTTCTTGGGAACCTCGGGCCCTTCACAATTCAGTTTCACCGAATGACGCTACACAAACAGGGGAAGTGACTGAGTCAATCCTGGTTGCCCGAGATCTGTCAATCGGCTACGACGATTCTCATCCGGTGCGCACGCACATCACTCTTGATATTCCCAGGGGGCGTTCAACGTGCATTCTCGGGGCCAATGGTGCGGGTAAAACAACGCTTGCGCTCACCCTTGCGGGTCTTCTCCCGGCCCTGAGTGGCACGATCGCAGCTTCCCCTCTGGCAGGACTTCCCAGTAGTTCGCGCGATCCGCACGACTGGAAATCCGCAGAGCTACTGGGACGTATCTCGATGGTCTTCCAAGAACCCGAGTACCAGTTCGTCGCCCGCACTGTCCGCGCAGAACTTGAAATCGGTCCGAGAAAATCGGGGATCGAGGGCGAAGCCCTCACCGCCCTCGTGGATGAGCACCTTGCGGCCCTGGGCTTAACGCAGCTCGCCGGAGCGAATCCGATGACTTTATCGGGTGGGGAAAAACGACGCCTTTCTGTTGCGACCGCTCTTATTTCCGCCCCTGAAATTTTGATTCTTGATGAGCCGACTTTCGGTCAGGATCGTCGCACGTGGCTTGAACTTGTGCGTTTGCTTCGGAGTGTGTGTGAGCGCGGTACGACACTCGTGTCGATCACTCACGATCCGGCATTTGTTGAGGTCATGGGGGATCGGGTGATCTCTTTTGACACTCTCGGCGAGTCGGTATCTGTGTCGGAATCACAGTCCCCGGATACTCCGCTTTCCATTCCGAAACACTGTGTATCGAAGCAAGGTGAGACGGATTCTGATAAGGGGAAAGGGCTTGGTCTTTCACCTGCGGGTCACGGTACACGTCGTGAAAAAAGAGTAAAGAGAGCGACACACTCGATCCTCGATGCCGTGAACCCCGTCACTCAAGTACTTGCCCTCATCCTCATGACGACCCCGCTTTTAGCGTCAATTGATGTGGTCTCCGCTGGAAGCGCTTTCGTTCTGGAATTCGCTTTCGTCGCTGCCTCACGCATGAGCCTTAAAAGGCTGGCGGTGCGGATGGCACCGATCCTTGTGGCTGCACCTCTTGCGTCTCTTTCGATGCTTCTCTACGCCAAACCTGAAGATTCGACGATCTTCTGGTCGCTGGGACCCGCAGTGATTTCAGAGCGTTCGGAAATGCTTGCCGCAGGGATTCTTCTGCGTGTCCTTGCGTTGGGGATGCCCGCGATTCTTCTCCTGTCACGGATTGACCCCACCGATATGGCGGACGGCTTCGCCCAGGTTCTGCGTCTGCCCGCCCGTCCCGTCCTTGCAAGCCTCGCAGCTGCACGGATGACAGGTCTCATGGTGGCGGATTGGAAGGCGCTTGAGCAGGCGCGCAGAACACGAGGGATCGGGGACGCACGCAAAATTGTGTCCGCAGCGCGAGGCTCATTCGCTCTCCTTGTTTTTGCGTTGCGGCGCTCAGCGAAACTGTCCCTCACAATGGAGGCGCGAGGATTCGGCGCCCCTTGGCCAAGGACGTGGGCGCGTGAATCCCGCTTGGGGATCCCTGACTTCCTTATGCTCGCAGCTTCTGTGGCGGTGCCGATGATCGCCCTCGGCCTCGCAGTGTGGACCGGGTATTTTGAGGGGCTCGTATGAGTATCTCTGAAGGCGGGCCGGATTTTTCAGGTTCTCCCACTGATTCACACTGTCCTGTACCGGAAAGCGCCGCTGTCAGACAGTTTCCCTGGACTTCCGGTGAGCTGCTTCCTGAGCCTCTTCTTGAAGCTGCGCGTCATGCCAGAGCCTCGAAGATCACGCCGTTGATCCTGGTTGATGGCTTGTCGGGGTCGGGGAAATCAACTTTGGCGTGCGCCCTCGCTTCGGCACTGTCGAATCTGGAGGAGCAAAACTGGAGGGTGCTTGGCCCAGACCTCTGGTTTCCAGGGTGGGATGGTCTACGAGCTGCACAAGAGGTGACCTGTGCTCTTGCGGAAAACTTACGGGCAGGGCGTCCTGGGGCGTATCGGCCCTGGGATTGGGAGCGTTCGCGTCCTCTTTCTTTGGTTGAGGTTAGTGCCGGTGTGCCGACGATCCTTGAAGGCTGCGGGGTGCTCACCTCTCATATGCGTCGTCTTGCAGATTATGCGATCTGGGTGGAAGCCGAGGGCGGGGGCACAATTCGGAAAGAACGCGCGCTTGCGCGCGACGGTGAGGCCTATCGTCCCTGGTGGGGCCGCTGGGAAGAGCAAGACCTTGCGCGCCTTGAATCTGACCGACCGCGCAGCTTCGCCGACGCTATTATTTACACATAATGATGTCAGTACTCGCCGGTAGTGTCGCCTACCTTTTCGCAGCTCCTCTCTTTCTTTCCTTATATTGTGCTGCACTGGCTGTGATGAAAAGACGCGGAAGATTCTGGTCGCTGACGGTGGAGCGCATCTGTCTTTTTCTCTTGTTCCTCACGTATGGGATTATGTTTCATGCCCCATATACGGCCATGCTTTTATATTTGGTCTCTACGCTCCTCGCTTCATTTTTCTTTCCACGACAGAACAGGTCACAGCGGACAACCGAGCAAACAACAGAAAAGAAAAGCGCGCAATAAATACATGAACGCGCGCTCGGCGCTTCGCCCTCGAAAAGATTTTAGTGAGCGGCCCGCGCAGCAGCACTGTCACCGCCGTGAAGGATCGAGGCCACCCACGCGCGTCCTGCTCGAAAATCCTCATCCCTGGTTCCGCGCAGAACCGAAGAGCGGACACCATCGACACGAGGATACGACCCCATGAAACGCACCTCCGGTGAATAGCGGTGAAGCCCCACAAGAGCCGCTTGTACGCGCTCTTCAGCGACATGTCCCACAATGTCAATACTGAAGGTGTAATCACCTAAAGCATCACCGCTGGGACGCGACTCAATTCTCGACAAATCAACACCCCGCACAGCGAACTGCTCCAGCAAAGTTAAAAGCGCACCAGACTCATTCACCGGAAGAGCAACCTGAATCGTCGTCTTATCCGCACCCGTCGGCGCGGGAAGCGCACCCGGTTGAGCGACGAGGACGAAGCGCGTCACTGCCCCCATATTGTCTGCAACGTCGCGATACAGTGCCTCAAGCCCGTAAGTCGTCACCGACACAGCAGAACATAGGCCCGCATCAAAGTTCGCATCCCCACTTGCAAGGAGTTCAGCGCCAGCCGCAGTGGAAGTTGTTGGTACGTGAATCGCGCCGGGGAAGGTTGCTTCCACCCAGTGACGGCACTGCGCCCACGCATGAGGATGCGTGCCGATCCTGCGCACATCCTCAGGGCGCGTGCCCGGCCGGACAACCAACTGAAACACGACCGGCACCACCATTTCAGCGACAATCACCAGAGGGTCACCGTGGGAAAGGGCATCAAGAGTCGCATTCACGCCGCCCTCGATGGAGTTCTCAATCGGAACGACTGCGTGGTCTGCTTCTCCTCGACGCACAGCAGCAAGAGCATGAGGAGCTGAAGACATAGGGAGCAGCACGGCCCCGGCAGGTGCGACCTGATGAACAGCCTGCTCAGTGAAAGTCCCATAAGGCCCAAGGAAAGCGATCCGCATTTTCTCACCCGCAGGCGCAGGTCCGGGCATATGCGTTGCGGCACTTCGGGCAGAGTGCGCCTGAGGAGGCAGGGGAGTGTTGCTCATGTGCACAGGGTAACGAGCGCCCGGCCTTCATGCTCCTTGAGTCCGAGCACAGCAGCCGTCACTTCTCAGTGCGACAGGCAGCTCAAAGGTTTGTCTTTTCAGTGCCCCTGAGGAAAAGATCAGGCAGCCATTGCTGCTTCCTTGAGTGCCTCCTTGAGGGTGAAAATTATTCCTTGGGATCACAGGCTGTGATTTTCCATAGTTTCGCAGTGCCGCCCTCGTCCACCAATTCAAATCCTGTGGAAGTGTCCACATCGTACAGGCCCGGATAACGTGAAGAACGACGGAAGTCGTAATACATGCCGTCCTCGTCCTCGTAAAAGTGCGTGACCTGAAGGGAACGGATCGCCTCACAGACCGCAGGATCGTCACCGATCCGATGAAAACGCTCAGCGAGAATAGTTTCCGGTGAATCTTGAGGACTGACTCGCGTCAGCTGAGGGAAGACCACGTGATGTTGACCAATAACTTCGCTGTAGGCGGCACCAGCAATCGGATCGCCCAGCACGACGGCCTCGGCGGGGATGAGTAACTGCATACGGCGAATCATTGCGAGTTCACCTCGGCTGGCCATGCCCGGTTTCCCTAAATGATCGGGGTCATACACGTAGTCCGTTGCCGCTGCGCGCGCATCATAAGCACCTAATCCCGTGACCAGTAAAAGAACCAGGCCGAGTGCCACATCAACTTTCCAACGCGCTAATAGCGCGCCAGATTTTTTCGCTGATTCTTCTGCAATATGAGCGCCGTGTAAACGAGAAGAAGAAAAACGCTGAAAAAGGAAAGTGGCGAGTGCGTGAAAACCAAGCGCCATAAGTGGCACCATCGTTAAACCTTGCGCCCCCATGATCCTTCGCGCATCGGAATACCAGGGTGCCACAAGGAAAGTCCGAAACTCACCAATCGGCGCATAGGCTAAAAAAGTGAGGAAACAAAAAACAAGATAAGACGCAATCGGCCACAGCGGCAAAGGATGCGATGTTCGCGATAAAAGGACGAGGGCGATTATTCCCAGCAGAACAAGGAGAGCTTGAACAATGATCTCCATGCTCATGGCAAGTGTCGCAGTGAAAGGAGGTGCCGGAGTGAACATGTGAGAAAGGGCGTAACCCCAGGAAATCCCCGCCCTCGGATACTCCCCCATGACGCGAATCCTGTCGGTGGTTAAAGCAAAGAAAGGGAGCGCGAGGGCGAGGAAAGTGAAAACTCCGAGCGTGAGTGTGCGAAGCCGCGCGCCCGCGCGAATCGCTGAAACAATAAGCTTCCAGGACGCGGGTAATAAGGCGGGTAAAAGTAATGCGGCAAGAACAAAAGCAGAAGTCGGATGCGCTGAAATTGCCCCCAGCATCGCAAAGAGAGCGGCAAAAGATAAAGGAAGATGACGAAGGAGAGCTGGCAGGCCCAGCTCACAATCCGCAGCGAATCGACGCCCCACGAGGATCGTCAACGCAAACACTCCGGGAATGAGGGCGAGGCCGCTTGCGTTCGGCCACTGGTTGTACATCGTGAGGTTATCGGCGGGCATGTTGAGCAAAAGCCCAGCGAGGACAGGTGAAGCGAGGATCGCAGACCTTGAGGGTACGAGGACACTCGTCAGAGCCGTCGCGCCGACAACCCAGATCACCATGAGGACAATCGAGGAAGCATTCGCGGTGAGGACAACTCGCGTAGGTGTAGCGAACAAAGAGACGAAGGCGTGCCAGGTCGCCGGATAGTAGAACTCGCGGCCACCGTACAGGTCCGCAAGCCCCCCGAAAGAACTTGCGGAATGCGAATGAAGGATCGACCACACTCCGTTGAGGTGGAAGGTCGAATCCCACTGTTGCGCAGGAAGACGCGGATCGGCGCGAAAAAGCATCGGCATTGCGGCAAGAAAAGATCCGAGGGTGATCATCCCCCAGGTGGAGGCGCGTACCCGTGCTTGCTTTTCGCCGAGCGGACGCCGCGTCCCGATTGCGTGAACAATTCCTCCCGCATGTAAGTGGCCGCCGCTTGCCCGTTTCGCGGCGGCCAGCAGCCACACAACAGCACCCAGCAAGGTGAAGAGCCCGAGGACGGGGAAAACTTTTGCGCGTTCCCACGCGATCCCACAAGCGTCGAAAACGAAGGAAAGAAGAGACAGGACTGCGAAGACAATCGCAGGTGAGACGGCCAGGGCGACGAGTGAGGAACGCAGATGTGCCCTCGTCCAGAAGAAAGCGGGGAGCGTCGTTAAGACAAGCATCCCGACGATTGTCGGAATGAGCGCCCACCATTGGCCGAGCATCATCACCTACTCCTCGCTACTCATCAGCAGCCTCGCCCACCTCAGTGTCCACCGCAGTTTTCGCTGCTCGACGATGATGAATGAGCTCTACAATCATCGGCACTAAAGACACAGCAACAATTGCGAGGATAATCGCTGAAAGATGATCGTGAATAAAAGGAATACCGCCGAGGGCGGAACCTAAGTACGTGATCCCCACTCCCCACAGTAAAGCCCCAAGAGAGTTAAAGACAAGGAACTTCGGATACGGATAGCGCGCAATACCCGCCGCAAGAGGAATGAACGTGCGCACGAAGGGAATGAAACGGCCAATCACCAGCGAACGCCCACCGTAATCCGCGAAGTAACGTTCTGCTTTGAGCAGATGCTCAGTTTTTAAGACGCGCGCATCGTCACGGAAGAGTTTGCGGCCACAATAAGCCCCCAACCAATATCCGATTTGAGCGCCGATGAATGCCGCGAGGAAAATCCACAGCACAAGTGTCGGGAGGTGAAGGCCGAGGCGATCATGTAAAAGACCGGCGGTAAAAAGAAGCGAATCACCGGGAAGAACAGGGAAAAGGACTCCCGATTCGATGAAAACAATTGCGAGAGTGCCCCATAAAACCCACGGCCCCATCGCAAGAAGCAGGCTCTCAGGATCGTGGAACCATTCGAGGAAAGTCTGCAGCCAAGACACGTCAGAAACCATCGGGGTGAAACTGTGGAGGAACAAGCGGTCTCCTTGATATGCGTACATGTTCTGCCCCCACACTACCCGCCCAGAAGAGGCCGGTAGGATCTCAGATATGGACGGCGAAGTGAATCCTGTCGCGTCCGCCGAAGCGGACTTCGATTCACCCGTATCTTCCCCACCACCTCCACACCCTGACGAATCCGCAGAAACTCCCGCCACACCCAGCCCTTCTTTCCCTTCTTCTTCTGTGACTTTCGAGGCGAACTTCGTGTCTGCTGCGGTGAACCCGTCGCCGCAGTCCCGTCGCCTCCCCTGGGAAGTACGTTTTTCTGACCGCGTTGAACCGCGCAGAAGACGACGCACCGACCTCTTCGACCTGGCGATTGCGCTCCTCGCAATCGCCGCAATCTGGGCGGTCGGCTTTTTTGCGAACTCAACCACTCAAGGCGTCACCGAAGATGTCCTCCGCTTCCAGTTCATCCGCGAAGTGCTTTTTCTGCCCATCACACTCGTCGAAGGGATCATCGTCCTTTTCGCCCCGATCGCAATCGTGCTCGCCCTGGCCCTCAGGCGTCGTCTCAACGCGATTATTCAATCCGTGGGGACCGCACTCCTGGCAGCGCTCCTGGGAAGTGGGATCCTCTGGAGTCTTTCGCTCCTTCCTGAAGACCTCACCGCGCCACTGCGCGTCGCAAAAGCGCACGTCGCCCTCAGTGCCACAAGCAATACTGAAATCGCCCTCAACATTGTTGTCCTCACCTTGTGTGCCCTCTTCACAGCTGCAGGTGAAGCCCAGAACATGAGAACTGTGCGATGGTCGTGGGCTGGAATATGGATCATCGTCTTCCTCGGAGTTTTACGCTCCTCCATGACTCTTCCCGGTGCGTTTATTTCCGTTTTCATCGGCAGGTCCGTCGGCTGCGCTGCACGCTGGATTTTTGGTTTTGAAGATCGCCGCGCTTCAGGAAGCGACATCGTCGGTGCACTCCTTGACCTTGGAACCATCCCCGTACAGATCGTGCGTACCGACCTCGACACGAATGACGAACCTTTACTGACCCGGATAGTGATCGAAGACCACAACTCGCATTTAAAGATCATTGACCGGGCGACAGAAGCGGCGAGTTACACGGTGACTCGCCGCCCAGACCCGGACCGTAACCGCCACTATCAGGCCCTCCTTGACAGCGGAGAGACCGTTGAAGTTGTCGTCCTCGACCCGGGGAGGGAAATCCTAGGAACCATCGTTGACGTCTGGAACAATATCCGTCTTCGCGGACTGAGCCGCTGGATTTCCCCCTCTTTAAAAGCGACCGCTGAGCGCGCCGCCCTCGTCACGATCTCAGCGAAACGCGCGGGCGTGTGCACCCCTGAACTCATTGGAATCGCACAGGCAGGTGATTCCCTCATCTCTGTTGCGCACGCACTCCCACCGACGACACCGCTGTACGAACTGCCTGAAAACGTCCTCAGTGATGACATGCTCGACGAAGCTTGGCGTCAACTCCTTGCCGCACATTCGCGCGGAATCAGTCATCGTGACCTCGGTTTGGACTCCCTTGTCGTTGATAAAAACGGCAAGCTCTGGATCTTGGATTGGGAGCGCGGCGAGATCGCAGGAACCGAACTTAACCGCAGGATCGATGTCGCGCAGATGCTCGTCCATCAGGCTCTGTGTGCAGGTGAAGAGCGTGCCTTGCAATCCGCTCGCAGAATCTGCGACGAAGGGACTTTGAGAAGTGCGGTGCCTGTCATGCAGCGGGCTGTCCTTCCGTCTTCCCTGAATCAAAGTGTGAAGCGCTCCTCCCTCGTTGAAAGTTTGCGCGTGGCTGTCCTGGGCAGTGACGAGGGCGAAACTGTGGAATTGACGCACGTCAGACGATTTGAACCGCGCACGGTCATCATGGTTGCGCTCCTTTTCGTTGCGCTGATCGTTGTTCTTGGCTCTTTGACTTTTGAGGACATTACCGCAGCGCTTATGCAAGCGAACCCGTGGTGGATAGGCGCGGCCTTTGGCTTAGCCTGTTTGACTTGGGTGGGTGGAGCGATCCCTCTGATGGCTTTGAGTCCTGTGCGGCTTCGTTTCTTTGATGCTGTCGTTGCGCAGGTCGCAGCTTCCCTCGCGACGATTGTGGCGCCCGCGGGGGTGGGTCCTGCTGTTGTGAATCTGCGGCTGTTGAAGAAAAAGAAAGTGAATACGGTTGTCGCCGCAACGACTGTGACGCTTCAGCAGCTGCTTCAGCTTTTCATCATGCTGTCGTTTCTGCTTCTTGTCATGGTGCTGTCGGGGAATTCGCTGTCTGTTCAGCTTCCCTATGGGACGATTCTCGCGGTCGCAGCTTTTGTGGTCGTCGGTATCGGGATTGCTTTGTCGGTCCCACGTCTGCGCAGGTGGTTGTGGTTCAAAGTTGAACCGACCTGGACGCAGGTGCTCCCTCGTTTCGTCTGGATCCTTGGCCGCCCCGCTCGGATCGCCGCGATCCTCGCGGGGAATCTCTTGATGAATGTCGGTTTCGTGGGGGCGTTCTGGGCGAGTTTAGTGGCGATGGGTGGCTCTCTTGATTTCCTGTCTTTAGCTTTGACTTACTTAGCGTCGAACTCTTTGGGTTCTGTGATTCCTGCTCCGGGTGGTATCGGGCCGGTTGAAGCGGCTTTGACGGCGGGCCTTCAGGTTGCGGGTATCCCTTTGTCGATTGGGTTGCCTACGGCGGTGCTGTATAGGCTCGTCACTTTCTATGGGCGTATTCCTTTTGGGTGGGTGGCGATGAAATGGATGGAACGCAAGGATCTTCTCTGAGAATGTCAGTTCCCAACGACTGCAGGAACCCTGTTCTTTTCTTTTAGGATTTTCGGGTGCTTGAGTACTGTCCAGGTAACCCTTTCACTTTTGCGGCGCCGCAGTATGCGAAGGTGCGTCCTTCCTATCCTCAGGCGGTTCTTGATGAGATTTTGACGCGACTCTGTCCTTTAGTGGTTCCGATGTCAGCGTTGCGGGCTGCTGATATTGGTGCGGGCACGGGGAAAATGAGTGTTCTCCTTGCGCAGCGAGGGGTTGAGGTGGACGCTGTTGAACCGTCTGCGTCGATGCGTGAACAGATGTGTCATCAGATGCGTAACGTGGTCGCCAGCGTGAATGAGCGGATCCGAATCACAGAGGGGAGCGCGGAGGCCACCGGCTTAGCGACTTCTTCATGCGATCTTGTTGTGTACGCCCAGTCTTGGCATTGGGTGGACGCTGAAGCTGCGAGCACAGAAGCTGCGCGTATTCTTCGCGAGGGCGGTCTTCTTGCTGCCGTGTGGAACCAATTGGATGTGTCTGTTCCGTGGGTTCATCGACTGTCACGGATCATGCGTTCTGGAGATGTTCACCGTGCCCACACTCCTCCGGCTTTCGGGCAATTCTTCGAGGAGCCGCTTTTGAAGCTCGTGGAGTGGAGTGAGGTCATGACACCTGAGGAGATTCTGCTCTTAGGGACGACACGTTCCTCGTATCTGCGTCAGGATGGTGCGGGGCGTGAACGTATGCAAAAGAACCTGAGGTGGTATCTCTACGAACACTTGGGGTATAAGCCCGCTGAGGAGGTCACGCTTCCGTACATGACGCTGACCTGGACGGCAAGGCGCCTCACGTCCTGAATCTTTTTCGGGTTCTTTCACGTTGTGCCACGTCTTAAGCACACCCGTTATGTCTTCTGTGCTTCATGCGCGCGACAGCACGGTTTTATTTTCGAGAGGCTTCATCGGTGAAAGTGTGGGGCAAGGGAGCCGAATGTGCTGCGGTTTTTATTCTGCGGGAGGAACTGCGATATCAAGGGCCCCTTGGTCGAGGCGCACATGAACCGCTCGTGCCGTACCGATCGCATCCCCATCGACTTGAACGACCTGCGGTGTTTGCGCAAGAACAGAGGCACCTTGAGCTTGCCGAAAACGAATGTGACCGGTCGAGCTTGGAGTGTTGAAGGTCCGCGCGCCGGTCCCCTGGGCGAGGATTTTCCACGACAGATCCGCCCACCCAAGAAGCCCGGACTGAGTGGACACCGCCATCACGTCAAGTAAACCATCATCGAGGCGTGCCGCTGGCGCAAGGGTGATCAGTGGAAGCAAACCGCAATTGGCGAACATGAGTGTGCGCGATTCAATCCAGGCGAGTTCCTGGTCGGGTTTGTCTGCGATACAGATCCCTTCAAGGGTCGCGGATTCTGCGATCGTGGGGCTGGCAGTATTCGGCGAGGGTGCATCTCCGACGGGATTGTCGGCTGGGCGCGGGTGACGTAAAAGGAGGCGCAGTTTCGTCCCTTCGCGGGCAATGGCACCTAAGGCGGCGACAACATAGGCGAACCATCCGATTCGTTTCTTCAGTTCAGAATCGGTCGAAGCCATTGTTTCACCGTCGAAACCAAGCCCTGCGATCACAATGAAGGAGTACTCATCGTGTGCGGGCAAAGAGGCGGGTTCTTTCAGGACGACACCTTGGGCTGCGGCGGCTGTGCGCGCATCCCGCACGAGCATCCCTTCAGCAGGGTGTTCTGACAGTTCATCGATGGCGTCGAGGCGGAGCCACCCGCAGTCAACGAGCCGATGTTCGGGCCCACAGGCGATACGAACGGCCCGTTCCACATCGTCGATCGGGATTGATAGGTTCCGGGCGAGAACATTACCGGTTCCTGCGGGGATGATCCCCATACGCACCCCTGTACCTGCCAGTGCTGCACCGACGGCCCGGACCGTACCGTCCCCACCTGAGGCGATGACAAGACTTGCGCCTTTGGCGATGGCTTCAATTGCTTGTCCGGTGCCGGGATCTTGCGGGGTGGTGGTGATCCACTGGATGTTCGGGATACCAATGTGAGCGGCTGTGGCGTTCACCCTGGCTTGAAAGGCGGCAAGATCCTGATGTTTTGCCGGGTTCACAATCACCCAGGGACGCGGTTGCCCTCCTTCTGGTGTGTGTGCAAGAGCAGGATCAAGCATGGCTTTCCGTGTGGTTGCGATGCGTTGATCGCGAGCGAGAAGAAAACGGGACAGGAGTCGCACTCCAAGGCCAAGGAAGCACACGGTTGCCAGCAGAATCCATGCCGTGACGCTCATGTGTTCACCCTATCGCCCTCTGCCCGCTTATGCGCGCCTGCGCACAAGCGGGCGCTTCCTCGTGTTCATGCTGTTTTAGTATGGGCGCATGATTGATGTGCGCGCCCTCCGTGAAGATCCTGAACCCGCTCGCGTTTCCCAGCGCGCTCGCGGTGCCGACGTGGAACTCGTTGATCGTATTCTTGAAGCGGATGCTCTGCGTCGTTCTTCTCTTCAGGAGTTCGAAACTCTTCGCGCTTGTCAGAAGGAAGTCTCAAAGTCGGTCGGTCAGGCTTCCGCGCAGGAGCGTCCTGCGATTTTGGCGCGGGCGAAGGAACTTGCTGAGCAGGTGAAGGCCGCTGAGGCGCGCGCGAATGAGGCGAGCGTGGAAGCAGATCGTCTTGCACGCCTCCTCCCGAATCTTGTGTTGCCGGGGGTTCCTACCGGTGGTGAGGACGATTTCACGGTTTTACGTCACGAAGGACCGGCACTCCGTGATTTTAAGGCGGAGGGTTTTGAGCCTGCCGATCATCTTGCGATCGGTGAGGGTCTGGATGCGATCGATATGAAGCGCGGGGCGAAGGTCGCGGGTGCGCGTTTTTACTACTTGAAGGGTGTGGGTGTTCGCCTTGAGCTTGCTCTTATGGCGATGGCGATGGATCAGGCGCTTGCGGCGGGTTTTGTTCCTTTGATGACTCCGACGCTCGTCACTCCTGCTGTGATGGGGGGGACGGGGTTCCTGAATGAGCATTCCGATGAGATTTACTATCTTCCCGCTGATGATTTGTATTTGACGGGCACCTCTGAGGTTGCTCTTGCCGGTTATCACGCCGATGAGATTCTTGATCTTGAGGCTGGGCCGAAACGTTATCTCGGCTGGTCAACGTGTTATCGACGTGAGGCGGGTTCTGCTGGGAAGGATACGCGCGGCATTATTCGTGTTCACCAGTTCAATAAGGCTGAGATGTTCTCTTACTGTCGGCCTTCGGAGGCTGAGGCGGAACATGAACGTTTCCTCGCTTGGGAAGAGGAGATGCTTGCCAAGGTGGAGTTGCCGTATCGCGTTATTGACACGGCTGCCGGTGATTTGGGGACTTCGGCTGCGCGTAAGTTTGATTGTGAGGCGTGGTTGCCGTCTCAGCAGCGTTACATGGAGGTGACTTCCACGTCGAATTGCACGACTTTCCAGGCGCGCAGGCTTGGGATTCGTGAGCGCCGCGAGGGCGGGACGATGCATCCGGTTGCGACTTTGAATGGGACTTTGGCAACGACCCGCTGGCTTGTTGCGCTTTTTGAGAATCATCAGCAGGCTGACGGGTCGGTGTATGTTCCTGCGGCTTTGCGTCCCTACCTTGGGGGTGTGGAGCTGCTTGAAGCGGTGAGGTGACGCGCCTTTCGTTTTCTGTGTGGATGCGTGGCTTGACGTCACGGTGAAAGTGTTTCCCAAGTGCTGCTTCACAGTTTTTCCCTGCTGAAGAAGTATCACGCACTGAAAACACGCCCCGCTGCCTGCGGTGGAGACAGCTTGCAGTACGACTGTGTCGCAAGTGACTTTTTTTCTCTCTCTGTTCGGTGCGTGTTGAGTGCGTCGCTAAACTTCTAGTTTTGTAGAGAACTGAATTGCTGTGGAGGTCTGCGAAGCTATGGGTGCTGGAAGATCTGAGGCTCGTCGCTTCATGCGTGGAAAGCTTGTGTGTGCTTTCTTAGTGTTTGTCTGGGCGGCCGTGAGCCTTGTGGTTCTTCCGAGTTCTGCGCAGGCGAGTGAAAACTCTGTATCGAGTATTGCTGCGGGGGGGGGATTCAATCTGGTCATGTCGATGTGAAGCTTGAACTCATTGTTCCGAATACTGCTTCGGCTGGCAGTGAGTTCACCTATATGGCAATCGTGTCGAATCAGGGACCTGATAGTGCCGATGGGACGCGCTTTAGTTTGGAGTTTGAGCCGGGAATAAGTGGTATCAGGCTTGACTGTACTCCGACTGCTGAGGCAGCAGGCGCTTCGTGTCCCAGTGATGTGACGGTTCGAGAAGGTGGGGTTCTTTCGACTTCAGAGCGCCCATCTGTGAGGGGGCGTATCGCCACTCTTCCCGTGGATGGTCGGCTTGTTTTTACTGTGAGAGGGAAGTTCCCGAATACGACAAGCGCGAGCGTGGTGTTCAGTGCCGAGCTTCCCGCAGGTGTGGTGGATGACAACCCTGACTCGAACCGCATTCAACAGCAGACCGCTCTGACTACACTCCCAGCTTCTGTGCGTGTCACGAAGACTCAAGAGAAGGAAGTGACAACCCCCGGTGAGACACGTGTCTATACGGTGACCTATGAGAACACGGGTAATGTTGATGCGCATGTTTCCGTGAGGGATATAGTGCGTTTTCATAAAGGTCCTCACTCAACTGAGAGCACCTCTATTTATCATTCTTTTTCGTATGAGTGCGATACTGCGGCTTCGACGGTAGCCTGTCCGTTTAGTATGCGTTTAACGGCTCCGTGGGGAAGCGGATCGTCTTCAACTTTCTGGTCTGAGGAGGTGACGATTCCTGCTGGGAAGAAGTTTGTGGTAAAAGCGAAGCTTTTCGTGGATAAGGATACCTGTTACGCTACCGAGGGCGATATCTGGGTGTATAACAAAGCGAGTATCCACGCCTTGTCTAATTCTTCTTTCTCAAATGGGAAAACTGTTGAAGAAACAGAACTGGCCGGAAGGATCCATCTTCCTGCCTGCTCTCGCCCGGCTGTGCGCGTCACAAAGACACAAGATAAGGTAGAGACTCGTCCGGGTGAAGAACGTGTCTATACGGTGACCTATGAAAATACGAGCAGTATTGATGCTCGCGTCAGGGTTACAGACAACACCTACTTCTACGAGGGGTCGAAGCGCATACAGGTTCCACGATCCTATTCCTACGAATGTGATACCACGGCTTCGACAATGCCCTGTCCTTTTAGATTCGGTTTACCTGTTAACACAAATGTCGACTCAAGCGTGTATTTCTGGGGTCAGACCGTAACGATTCCCGCTGGGAAGAAGTTTGTTATAAAGGCGCGACTTCACGTCGATGCGACCGCTTGCTCTGCTTCTGGGAACGTTATTTCGGTGGATAACGAAGCGCAGATGCGCGCTTCGACGAATTCTTCTTTCGCCAGCGGTAAAACCGTTGAAACATCAAAAATTCGCGGTACGATCCGTGTACCCGCTTGTTCACGTCCTTCTGTGCGGGTAGCGACAACACAGGATAAAGCCTTGGTGGCTGTCGGTGAAGAACATGTCTATACGGTGACCTATGAGAACACGGGTGACATTGATGCTACTGTCAGTGTCAGAGACGAGGCGAAGTTTTACAACGGTTCCAAAAAGGGCGGGAGTCTCAATGTTGAGTACTCCAGCTCCTATATATGTGATGCTCGGGCTTCGACGATGCCCTGTCCCCTGATGGACTTCGATCTGGATGTCTCGCATTCTAGTTATTTCGCCTTGTTCTGGGGTGGCGACGTGACTATTCCTGTCGGGAAGAAGTTTGTGATGAAGGCACGACTTCGCGCAGATGAGAGGATGTGTGACATCACCACAGGTGACATTTATGTCGTAAATACAGCAAGTGCGACGACCCCCAATTCTTCTTTCGCCGACGGTAAGAAGAGCCAAGAAGCAGAGGTTGTCACCAGGATACGTTGCGTGGATGTGTCCACGACAACCGCTTTGTCAAACTATTCGCCGAAGGTGGGTGAGCGTGTAGACGTGGTGACTCAGGTGTCAAACTCTATTGGAACAGCTGCGGATGTTCCTTTCACGCTGCAGTTATCTACGGATAACAGGTCGGGAGAAAAGGTGAATGTTCTGACCACGAATGCGGCGCAGGATGTGACATGCACGGTTGAAAGCGGTGATGCTGTTTGTCCTTCCAGCTTCACCTACGATCCTGAGGCGAACACGCTGACGGGGATGATTCCTCACCTAGCGAAAGGCTCGTCGCTTCGCATTACGGTGAATATCTTGTTGAATACAGCTGCGAAGTATCTGAAAACCTACGATGTGTACGCCGAAACTCCAGGGATTTTCGGAGATCGTCGTTTAGGTCCTGAGGGAAGTAACAGATCGTCCACGACATTTAGTTGGAGTGGGATCGTCACTATTCCTCTTCCCAACGCCCCTGCCGACATCACCGACCCTTGCGGTCTGAATAATGCGGTGTGGGTCAAACCTGAGGACACGTACACGATCCGTTGGGAATTGAATGATCAGGGTCATCTCCTTGCGTACCCGCAGAATGGTTATGTTTTCCCCGGCGGTGCGACGAGCCATGATTTTGGTGTGGCTGCAGACAGTGGCGATTTGTGTCAGATTCACGCTCTTACGATCCCGATGACGGGAGGAAGGTCTGCGGACACGATTTATTTGGCAGGTTTCTTCCTTGCTGTGCTTGCAGTACTCGGAGCAGCTGTGAAGCGTCGCCACGACGCCCGTGTTCGTGTTTCCTCCACGCGACGCTCAATGACGCTCTGATCCACAGTGTGTTGCTGAAGCTGCGTAGCCCTGAGAGAAAGAAAGAGATTGAGTGACTTTCCTCTCTCTCTCTCTCTCTCTCTCGGGGCTCTTCCTCAGTGCTGACCAGTAATCTATGAGGCGGATATTTTAAGGAAACCAGATAGGCGTGAAAGGGTTGTGTGGTGTCCGCCCGTAATGCTGCTTGCTCTATGTCCTCTATGGTTCTTCGCGTAGGCGCTGCGAGGCGCCTGGCTGCTTTTCTCACTGTCGCTGTGGCCCTCCTGAGCCTGATCTCTGCCGTACCGGCCTTTGGGTGGACACACGCAACTCACTCAGATGTGCGTCTTGGTGTGGAGGCTCCTGATCACGCGGTAGCAGGGAGTGATTTCACCATAAAAGTATCGGTGTCGAATCAGGGCCCTGAGGCAGCGGATGGGACGCGCATCCGCATGGAGTTTGAACCCGGAACAACAGGACTTGCGCTCGAATGTGTGCCCCTACCTGAGGCGATGAACGGCGATACTGCGGCACAAACGACATCTCATGAAAATGGCGTAGCGAAAGCAGAAGAAGGGGATGGTGTCCAAACAGTAAGCCCTGGGGTGGGTGTCACTGCGTCATGTCCGAGTGGGGTGACCGTTACCGAGGGCGCTGCTGTCAGTGCGGCAGAAAAGCCTTCGGTGACAGGGCAGATTGACAGGCTACCTG
>JASBZF010000027.1 GCA_029983625.1 Pauljensenia sp.
CCCCCCCCCCCCCTCGTGTGCGCTTAGGCGAATAACGCGCTCAGCGCTCAACAATCGCGAGAACATCGCGAGCGGAGAAGATCTGGTATTCTTCGCCTGCGTACTTGACCTCGGTGCCGCCGTAGCGTGAGTAGATCACCGTGTCGCCGACCTTCACATCGAGGGGGACACGGTTTCCGTTGTCGTCAATACGGCCGGGGCCCACGGCAACAACTTCACCTTCCTGCGGCTTTTCCTTGGCATTGTCCGGGATGATCAGACCCGAAGCGGTGGTGCGCTCAGCCTCAAGCTGGCGGATGACAATACGGTCCTCGAGGGGCTTGATGGAGATCGACACTGTCGCTCCCTTTCCTAGATGAAGAACGAACTCGTTCCTCGCCCGCCGTCGCGGGGGTCGGGTGAGGAACCCGATCGCGGCATTGCGCCGCGCTTCATCACCGAGCATAGGCGCGCTTTGGCACTCGAGCAAGCCGAGTGCCAAAACCTGTGTGTTCTCCTCCTCATCCGAGCTTCCCGGCCAGACACTCAGCACACATGCGAGAATCTGCAGGTGCCCACCGCCGCCGAACTCCTCCGCTCACCCGAAGGCCGCCAACTCCTTCACGATTGCGCATCACACGAGGAAGAAACCACACAGCCCCTCGCCCTCGTTGAAAAGCTGCGCGCTCAAGGTATCGACCCCGCCCTCGCAAGCGCCGTCACCGCTCAACTTGTCCTACGCGCCCACGCGCGCACCAAATTCGGCGATCTTGCCGCACAGATGCTCTTCACCCGTGACGGACTTGAGCAAGCTACCCGCTGGGAAGTCGCCCAAGAACACGCGAAGCGTTTTTATGAGGCGGGAGCACAGCAGGTCGCAGATCTTGGCTGTGGGATTGCTACAGATTCCAGAGCCTTTGCCGAGGCCGGTCTTCGTGTCCTCGCCGTTGACCTCGATACTGAAACTTGCGCCCTCGCCGCAGAAAACCTCGCGCCCTATCCTCACGCGCAGGTCCGTCACGCTGATGTCACCACTCTCAGCATGACAGAACTTGCAGCTCAGGGCGTCGATGCACTCTTCGCCGATCCTGCGCGCCGCCTTGGAAGCGCGAAGGGAACGAGTCGTATTCTCGATCCTCAGTCCTGGTCTCCTCCCCTGTCGAAGGTGCTGTCGTGGCGTGAAACAATCCCCATGCTCGGAGTCAAAGTCGCTCCCGGAATCGCTCATACTGACCTCCCTCAGGACTCGCGCACAGAATGGACTTCCGTCAACGGTTCCCTCGTGGAAGCTGCGATCTGGAACGGACCTCTCGCCCTGGAAGGACCTGGGCGCTCAGCTCTTGTCATCTCCGGGACGAGGGCGTGGCGTCTTACTGAAGAACACACTCATCCGGCCTGCGCGCCCGTGCGCCTCGCAGCGATTGGGACACTGGGCCGTTACCTGGGCGAACCGGATGACGCGGTGATCCGGGCCGGTCTCGTCGCCCGTTTGGCTGAGATGTGCGGAGCGCATCTCGTTTCTGAGTCAATCGCGTACCTGAGTTCCGACACTCCAATGGATTCACCTTTCGTGAAGTGTTTTGAGGTCATCGACCTCGTTCCTTTGAAAGCGAAAGCGATTAACGCGGTCCTGAAAACTCTTCACGTTGGGCGAGTCGAAGTGAAAAAGCGCGGTGCGAACATTGATCCTGCTGCGCTGCGCGCATCGTTGACACTTGAGGGGGAGGGCTGCGCAGTTGTGATTGCGACTCGTGTTGCGGGTCGGCACCGCGCGATTATCGCGCGAAGACTCACCTCGTCCTCAAGTCACGATATGTAAAGGCGAATACCGGCCTTCTGACAACACAGAAGGCAGCCCTCACACAAGAGCAGACGAGTCTGTCCTCCTTGAGCCTTCAGCACTTGACATCACGCACAATTGGCAAAAGCAACGCCAAAGAGGATCCTCAGCGCGGTAGCATCGAAGGTTGCGTCAGCGGCATAGCGGAATCCGGGGAAAAGTCCCAATCGGAAGGGGCGACCCCTGCGGCGAGAAGTTCCGTGCCCATCGCAGCGATCTGAGCACCGTTATCCGTGCAGAAACGCAAAGGAGGAAGGCGAAGTTCAATCCCAGCTGCTCCAGCGCGTTCAGCAAGGAGTGCGCGCAGACGCGAATTCGCAGAAAAACCCCCACCCACGACGATCGTGTCGCACGCGGTATCGAGGGCGGCCTGTACGGCTTTTGAGGTCAGGGAATCGTTCACTGCTTCAGAAAAAGCAGCACACACGTTCTCCGGTGAAATCACCTCACCTGCAGCTCGTGCGCCCTCCAGATAGCGGGCTACCGCAGTTTTTAAACCGGAGAAAGAAAAATCGTACCGGTAGCGGTCTTTGTCTTTCCCCCCAGCCAACCCGCGTGGGAAACGCATCGCGGTGACATCACCGAGCTGTGAGAGTCGATCGACGTGCGGGCCCCCAGGATAGGGAAGGTCGAGAAGACGTCCCACTTTGTCGAAAGCTTCACCTGCGGCATCATCGAGAGTGCCGCCGAGTTCACGCACATCTGTTGCGATGTTCTCCACGAGAAGAATGTTCGAGTGGCCACCAGAGACAACCAGGCCGATGAAACGCTGAGGGAGCGGCCCATCGACGAGCTTGTCCACGGCAAGATGCCCCAGAACATGATGAACGCCATAGAGGGGTTTACCGAGGGAGGACGCTAAAGCTTTTGCCGCACAAATACCCACGGTGAGGGAACCGACGAGACCGGGGCCTGCGGCAACGGCAATCGCGTCGATCTCATCGAAACTGACACCGGCTTCATCGAGAGCAGAGTCCAGAGTCGGTAAGAAACTCTCCAGGTGCGCACGAGAAGCGATCTCGGGGATGATCCCTCCGTACCTTGCGTACTGGTCCATTGAGGTTGCGGTACGGTCAACGAGGAGCTGACAGCCGCGCACGAGGGCGACTCCGGTCTCATCGCAGGTCGATTCGATGCCGAGGACAAGTGGTTCACTCACATGACCAGTGTAAACGTGTACAGGCTCGGGGCCCGGCCGCTTACGCGATCGGGCCCCGAGATGGCCAAGTAGCTCGAATCAGACGCCCTTAAGGGCCGCTTTCCCGAGCTGACGGTTGAGTGTCGCAATGACATCAAGCGGAATCTGCTTGGGGCAGACCGCCGCACACTCGCCGATGTTCGTGCAGGAGCCGAAGCCCTCTTCGTCCATCTGGTTGAGCATGTTGACGACGCGCTTGTAGTTTTCCGGCTTGCCCTGAGGGAGGAGCTGAAGGTGCGTGACCTTCGCCGAGGTGAAAAGCATCGCCGAAGCGTTCGGACAGGCCGCCACGCAGGCACCACAACCGATACAGGCTGCCGCCTCGAAGGCACGGTCAGCATCCTGTTTCGGAACCGGAGTCGCGTGAGCATCGGGGGCTGCACCGGTGTTCACCGAGATGTAACCGCCGGCCTGGATGATCCGATCGAGGGCACCCCTGTTGACCACGAGGTCTTTAATGACAGGGAAAGCATCCGCACGCCACGGTTCGATCGTGATGACGTCACCGTCGTGGAAGGTGCGCATGTGGAGCTGGCAGGTCGTGGTGACCTCGGGCCCGTGGGCGACACCGTTGATGACGATGCCGCACTGACCGCAGATACCTTCACGGCAGTCAGAGTCAAAGGCGATGGGTTCCTCGCCTCGGGCGAACAGCTCTTCGTTCAGAACGTCGAGCATCTCCAGGAAGGAGGACTCTTCGGAGATCCCCTTCACCTGGTACTCGTGCATCGCGCCACGGTCTTCGGGACCGTTCTGGCGCCAGATCTTCAGTGTCAGGTTCACTTGTAGCTCCGCTGCTTCAGCTCGATGTTGTTGTAGATGAGGTCTTCCTTGTGCAGGATCGGCGGCTGGTCCTCGCCACCCCACTCCCAGGCCGCGACGTACAGGAACTGATCGTCGTGACGGAGTGCCTCGCCTTCAGGGGTTTGCGACTCGGCGCGGAAGTGACCACCGCAGGACTCCTCACGGTGGAGAGCGTCGATGCACATGAGTTCACCGAGTTCCATGAAGTCGGCAACTCGTCCGGCCTTTTCGAGGGACTGGTTGAGTTCGCCGATCGACTTACCCGGAACTCGGACGTTCTTCCAGTAGTCCTTACGGAGTTCACGGATAAGGCCGATCGCCTTCTTCAGACCTTCCTCGGTGCGTTCCATACCGCAGTATTCCCACATGATGTGGCCGAGTTCCTTGTGGAAGGAATCAACCGAACGGGAACCGTTAATCGACATGAGAGTGTCGATACGGGACTGCGCGTCAGCAAGCGTCTGAGCGACATCCGGGGAGGAAGCGTCAAGCTTTGGCAGGTTGAAGCACTTCGACAGGTAGTCGTTGATCGTGTTCGGCAAGACAAAGTAGCCGTCGGACAGACCCTGCATGAGGGCCGAAGCACCGAGGCGGTTCGCACCGTGATCGGAGAAGTTCGCTTCACCTGCAACGTACAGACCCGGAAGGTTCGATTCGAGGTCGTAGTCCACCCACAGGCCACCCATGGTGTAGTGAACGGCCGGGTAGATGCGCATCGGCACCTCGTAGGGGTTGTCACCCGTGATGCGCTCATACATGTCGAAGAGGTTGCCGTATTTCGCTGAAACAGCGGCCACACCCATACGCTCAATCGCTTCGGCGAAGTCGAGGTAGACACCACGGGCAACGCCGTCGATCTTCGGGCCGACACCGCGGCCCTCATCGCACATGTTCTTCGCCTGGCGGCTCGCGATATCGCGGGGCACGAGGTTACCGAAGGAGGGGTAGATACGCTCCAGGTAGTAGTCGCGGTCCTCTTCGGGGATCTGGCGAGGATCTTTCTCGCAGTCCTCAGCTTTCTTCGGCACCCAGATACGACCGTCGTTACGCAGCGACTCCGACATGAGGGTCAGCTTGGACTGCTGGTCGCCGTGCTGGGGGATACAGGTCGGGTGGATCTGAGTGAAGCAGGGGTTACCGAAGTAGGCACCCTTGCGGTAGGCGCGCCAAATAGCGGTCGCGTTGCAGCCCATAGCGTTCGTCGAAAGGAAGAAGACGTTACCGTAGCCACCGGTCGCGAGGACAACCGCGTCAGCGATATAGGTTTCGAGGGCGCCGGTGGACATGTCGCGTGCAATGATGCCGCGCGCACGTCCCTCGGAGACGATGATCTCGACCATTTCGTGACGGGCGTGCTCGGTGACGGTCCCAGCTGCGACCTGGCGTTCAAGCGCCTGGTAGGCGCCAATGAGGAGCTGCTGACCTGTCTGACCGCGAGCGTAGAAGGTACGCGACACCTGGACGCCACCGAAGGAACGGTTGTCGAGGAGGCCGCCGTATTCGCGGGCGAAAGGCACACCCTGAGCGACGCACTGGTCAATGATCGAAGCCGAAACTTCAGCGAGACGGTAAACGTTGGTTTCGCGGGCGCGGTAATCGCCACCCTTCACCGTGTCGTAGAAGAGTCGGTACACGGAGTCGTTGTCGTTGCGGTAGTTCTTCGCTGCGTTGATGCCGCCCTGGGCTGCGATCGAGTGGGCTCGGCGGGCCGAGTCCTGGTAGAAGAACACGTCAACGTTGTAGCCCATTTCACCGAGCGAAGCGGCGGCAGCACCACCTGCGAGGCCGCTACCCACGATGATGACGCGGAGCTTACGGCGGTTCGCGGGGTTGACAAGAGCTGCGGAGAACTTGCGTGACTCCCAGCACTGCGAAATCGGGACATCGCGGGGCGCCTTGGTATCGGCGATTTTCTCGCCTTCGCGGTACAGGCCCTTGATGAGGGTGTCAGTCATGATGTAATTCGACCTTCCTCAGGAGATGATTCCGGCGGCGATGGCGATCGGGGGCGCCATGAACAAAACGAAAATGAGCGCGCCGACGATTCCAGACAGGACGAGCATGAACTTGCGCGTCGCGGGACGCACCCACCCGAGGGTCTGGAACATCGACCAGAAACCGTGGGAAACGTGGATGCAGGCAAGCCCCACAAAAATCGCGTAGATCACGACCAGGAGCGGCGATTGGAAGGATGCCACCATACGCTCGTAGGGGGTCGAGTCTGCGGTGAATCCGGTCTGCACGGTGCCGGTGGTGAAGTGAAGAATGTGGAAGACGAAGATGAAGAAAATGAGGACGCCGGACATGCGCATGGTGCGCGCAGCGTAGGAATCGGTGACCGACTTCTTCATGACGTAGCGGCTCGTGCGGGCTCTGCGTGAACGTGCCCACGTGTAGGCCGCTGCGAAGAGGTGAATGACGAGCATGAGGATCATCGCGGCGCGGAAGACCCAGATGAAACCGCCGTGCGGGAAGATCGGAACGAACGCCTCATTCTTGAGCCATTCGGCGTAGTGGTCATACGCCTCCTGACCGAGGAACATCTTGAGGTTTCCGTAGGAGTGGAAAAGAAGGAAGAAGACAAAGACGAAGCCCGAGATGGCCATCAGCTGCTTCACGAACACGCTGGTGGTCCACGCACGACGCTTCTTCGATGCGACATTAGTTGTGGCCATGCCGCCAGAATAATGGGACAGCACGTCAGCATCTGTGGGACTCAGGGCCGCTTTCTTCCTCACACTGAAAAACACTCACACTTTTCCGCGCCATTATGCGCTTTTCACCTCTGCGACCGCGCGTCAGGATCCGACATGACGTCCGAATGTATCCCGTGATTCTTCCTCCGCAATGCGCACTTTTGCCAAGCTGCACCTTGCAGATTTCAGAATCTAGGGCGAAAAACTGTCTCACGCAGGCTCATGTGACACGGGTTCACAAAGATCACGACGCATAGAAACCGCATCTTCAACAGGGTTTCTAAAGTAGCGGCGAATCACGCCGATCTGGTGAAAACCCTCAGCAGCGTAGAGAGCACGAGCGGCAAGATTTGAAGAACGGACTTCAAGGAAAAGTGACTGAGCCCCGCCCTCGTGTGCCACGCGCATAAGCTCAGCTAAAAGGAAACGCCCAAACCCCCTCCCCCTCGCGGCTGTGACCACTCCGATCGTCATGATGTCCGTCGTTTCACCGACCACTTTGACCCCGCCGTAACCAAGACATTCACCGTCCTTGTCAAAAGCAAGAAGGTAGGTGGAAAAAGGACAGGCAAGCTCCTCAGCAAGCATCCTTGGCGTCCACGGGTCTTCAGGGAAAATGTCCTGTTCGAGGGCGAGGAGAAGGTCGTGGTCGTCCATTTCCGCGCGCCTTACGGAGGCGCGCGGCCCGTGCATCACATGCGCTCCATCGGTTGACCGTGAATCTCAGGGCGACGCAGATACAAAGGTTCGATGCTCAGCGAAGCTTCTTGGCCGCGTTGAATCCGCGCAGTCACAATCCGAGACAGTAGCGCCGGATCGAGTTCCACGAGTGGACCGAAAGGAGCGCCCGCGAGCGCTTCAGCTGAATGTGTCGGCACACTTCCGGCAGCAAGGACACGATCAGAGCTTGTGCGCAAAGCGTTCAGGAGTGAATGTGCGCTCCCGACTTCGAGACGAGTATCGCAGCGCACGTCGTCGGGGCCTTCGGCAAAAAAACGCCCCCAGTACAGTTCTTTACGTCTCGCATCTGAAATCGCCACGACGCAAGCATCGGGGGCGAGGAGGTCAAGTCCGGCACGTGCGATGAGCGCCAAGCTGGAGACTCCGTACACGGGAACGTGCGCGGCACGCGCAATCACGCGCGCGGTGACGAGTCCGGCGCGTAGTCCGGTGAAAGGAGCTGGGCCTGTACCGACGAGGACGCGAGTCAGTCCAGCACGCGCAGCTTCTTCGCTTTTCCCGGCCTTGCGCAGAACATCGCGGATCAAAGGAGTGAGAGATTCGGCGTGGTGCCGGGTCGAGTCATCATGGGCACGGGCGATGACCTCTCCTTTTTCCACGAGGGCGACGCGCGTTTGAGCGGAGGTGTCGATACACAGGTCAGTCACGGCGATGATCCTACTCGTCGGCGGCAAGAGCAGCTGATTCTGCTCCGGCGTCTTCACTGTTTACGTTTTGTGAAGCGTCCTGGGTGTCGCCCTCGGCAATGATGTCTTGGGTGCGCATCAGCACCCGTTCAAGAACCCCATCCCAGCGGGTCCCATGCGGACGCAGTTCGATGCGGCGCTCCCCATCGTCCATTGATTCAAGGTCGATGATGGCACCTTCACCATGCTCCACTGTTCCGCCGCTTTGACGCACGACCGCGATTTCAAGGCGTTCAGCTGACATCGCTTCTGTTTTCCCTTCGCCCCATTCGACGACCGTCACCGAATCAGCGAGGCTGGAATCGAGGTCGAGGGTTTCCAGATCTTCTTGGCCGCTGATCCTGTAGGCGTCGGCGTGAATGAGGTCAGGACCGTCCCCCAGGTTCGGGTGGACGCGGGCAACAATGAAGGTCGGTGATGCGATGCGTCCTCGCACTCCCATGCCTTCGCCGATCCCCTGGGTGAGGGTCGTTTTCCCCGCTCCGAGTCCACCCGAAAGCATCAGGAGATCCCCTGCTTTCAGGACTTCTCCAAGAGCTTTTCCTAGGACTCGTGTGTGCGAGGGCGAAGAGGTGGTTATGGACAGTACGACGTTCATCGGGCCTCCCAAGGTTCGCTTAAGTGCCTGTCGTTGAGATAAATGCGCGGGATTGTTTCCCCGAGGCGTGTCACGATTTCATAATTGATTGTTCCGGCAGTTTCCGCCCATTCGTCCGCGCTCGGTACACCGAGTGCTGGATCGCCGAACAGGGTCACGGTGTCGCCTACTCGCGCGGGAGCTTGCCCTGAGGAAGCGCTCGGCGTCCCCGGAGTGCCTTGAGCTGGGCCTAGGTCAACGATGAACTGGTCCATGCAGATCCGGCCCACGATCTGAGTGTGGATCGGCGTGTGTCCGTCCACACGAACTGGTGCTCCTTGTGATCCGGCGCGCAGAATCCCGTCGGCATAGCCCAGTGGGACTAGGCCGAGCCAGCGTCTTCCTTTTGCCCGCCAGGTACCCCCGTAGGAGACGGGAGTGTCGTCCTCAACAACTTTCACCGAGCTTAAAGGTGCGCACAGCGTCATCGCGGGACGTAAGCCCAAGGAAGCCCCTCGCGCGGTCAGTGGATTCGGGCTGAGGCCGTACATGCCGATACCGACACGCACCATGTCGTAGTGGGCTTCGGGGTGCCACAGAATCCCCGAGGTCGCACACAGGTGTCGGATCTGCGGTTTCACACCTCCGTCGGCGAGTATCTTCAGTCCCTGTTCGAAGGTGTTCACCTGCGCGGCGGTCGCTGCGCGCCCCTCCTTACTCAGGTCATCTCCGCACGACAGGTGACTCCACGCACCGACGACTTCGACCAGTCCTTCTTCTTCGGCCATGCAAACTGCTGCGACGAGGGCGGGCAAGTCTGTCAAGGTGGCCCCTGCGCGTGACATGCCCGTGTCGATTTTCAGGTGGATCCGAGCGCGGATTCCTGTCTCACGTGCTGCGGCGCAGATTTCAGAAAGAACCCAGGTCCACGAGACCGACAGGTCAATACTGGCTTTGAGTGCTCCCGCCCAGTCCGCACCGCTCATACCGATCCACGCGAGGATCGGGGCGGCACTCGGGTCAATACCGGCAGCGTCTAAGCCTTCACGCAGGATCCGCGCTTCGGTGAGCTGAGCGACCCCTAAGGATGTCACACCTGCGCGAAGCGCGGTTTGTGCGACGGGAAGGAGTCCGTGACCGTAGGCGTTTGCTTTGATGATCGCCATCTGCGCCCTACCTGGGGCGTAGCTACGCAAGACCTGTATGTTTTCAGCGATTGCGTCGAGGTCAACGGTCGCGCGCCCCTGGTAGGGCGAGTCCGGCGTAGTTTCGAGCATCACGGGTCTCAGTATCCCACCGCTTGCGCCTCACCTTGTGAGGACGCCAGTAATTGACCGAGCACCGAAGGTAAGGCGTGTGCAATGTCGAGGGCGCTGATCGGAGCACCGATAGGGCCGTGCCGTTGAGCGGCTTTCTTCCCGGCAAGCATATGGATCATGGCTCCGGCTGCGATCATTGCGTCGAAGTCACGATCTGGCAGTCCTTGCTCGTGATCGGCTTTCCAGCCTGCGGCAAGACCGGCGAGGAATCCGGCGAGAACGTCGCCTGCACCGGCAACTGCGGTCCATGCTGATCCCTGAGGTGTTGCAAAGATCCGAGAGTCTGCGGTGGCAAGAAAGGTCGTTGCTCCTTTGAGGAGAACGCGGGCACCGCTTGCGTGCGAGAGGGTCTGAGCTGCTTCACGAGGATGTGTCTCCACCCAGTTTCGGCTTGTGTCCTGACCGAGTTTTCTCATTAAAGATGCGGCCTCCCCGGCGTGAGGAGTGAGGACGGTACACTCACCGATCCCTGTGTCGCACAGTTCCGGTACGAGTTCCAGGCCGCCTGCGTCGATGATGAGCGGAAGCCCCGATAGGAGGGAAAATCTTGCAAGTTCTCTGGCTGCCTGTCGTCTTTCTTCGTCCATTCCAGGTCCGATCAGGCCCGCTTGAATTCGCCCTCCTTGCGTCACGATTCCCGGAGCGGCTGCAAGCGCCAGGTCTTCTACCCGAGGGGGAGCGTCCAGTCGGATCATGCCTGGCCCTGCGCCTTGTGCGCCGAGGACCGCGAGGACACCTGCACCCGGATAGCTGTGGGATCCGGCAACGAGGCCGACGATTCCGCGCGTGTATTTGTGATCTTCAGGTCCGGGTACGCGAATGAGCTGGGGAATGTCGCGTTCTTCTATGAGGATCACCTGAGTGTCTTCCCTGTCGCTTTCACGCTCATAGGCGTACACGTGCCCGTCTTGGTAGCTTCTGGGAATCATGTGGAGATCATTCCACTTTTTCACACAGGGGTCTTCTTGGCTTTTCGTCGTGGCTTTTATTCGTCTCGCTTGTCTCTTTTCTTTTCTTTGTGTGCTGAGGGCCTGATGACGCTTCGCTTCACAGCTGCACGCCTGGTGGCTCGCTCTTCAGTACAAGGAAAGGTTCTACTTAAGGAAGATCGAGGCTTTTGGCGACCCCGGCAAGCACCGCACCGCAGATCACAAGGGCCACTCCCATGATCGTCCATTGCAGTTCTTTGCGAGTACGGGACTCACCGAGCAGAAGAATCCCCACCGGAGTGGAAATGAGGATACCGAGTTGCGAAAGGGTGAAGCCTGTAGCCACACCCACCCGGTCAGCACTCGTCATGAGGATCAGAACCGCAGCGCCCCACATCATTCCGGGAAGTAACTGGCGAAGTGTCACAAGTGACCAGCGGGTATCCTCAGGGCCAACCCAGGGCGTGAAGCGCGGGGCGGTAAGAATCAGTGCCACTGTCATGTAGCCCAGAGCTTGCGGTAAAAGTGCTGTACGTCCGTCGATTTCATACCACTGAACAAGCAGCAGGTAGGCAACCAATCCGATTGTTGACGTTACGAGGAGTCGGATCCCGCGCGTCCAGTCAAGCCCGTTGCTGGACTCGGACTTTTCGTGTCGCGAAGTAAGCCACACTCCGAGGACAAGAGCGATGATCGCTCCCGCTCCAAAAAGCGAAGAGGCACCGTGACGCCACTCACCGAAAAGGAGTACGCCACCGAGAGACATCGCTACGAGTTGCAGACCTGTCGAAGCGGGCATGGTGCGTGAAACACCGAGGACTCTCAGGCACACGGTCTGATCGACTAACCCCCAGCCCAGTAAGAGTCCCGATAGGTACGCGATCGCGAAAGAACGAAGCGTCCAGGAAGTCTCAAGAAAAGGCGTTGCGATCAGTGAGGTGAGGAATCCGCCCGTCATGAGGCCAAGAATGCGTTGCCTGTCATCACCTCCGAGGACAATGAGGAGGACGCTCATCGTCCCAAGGATCAACGAGGGGCTCAGTGCAAGGAGGAAGTCAGCCACGGCGTAAGGGTAGTGCTTTCTTTATCTGTTGTGAGCATCCGTCCAGCACAGCGACACTTTCCCTGCGCGAGGACAGCTTCGGTCTCGCCCTCGGCCCTAATAAAAATTAAAAATCTCATCTCACGCACTGCGCACATTTAAATGAGCGCATAAGTGCAGGCTGAGCAGCTACTCCACCGTCACGGACTTTGCGAGATTGCGCGGTTGATCCACATCCAACCCCTTCACTTTCGCGAGTTCACAGGCGAAAATCTGCAAAGGGATAACCGTAAGGAGCGGCGCGTACAGGGTCGGCACCGGTGGGACACGAAAAACAACATCGGCGAATTCGTCAACCGAATGATCCCCATCCTCGGCAATAACGATCGTGTGCGCACCACGAGCGCGGACCTCCTGAATGTTGGCAAGCACTTTGTTGTGCAATTCCAGGCGACGCGGTGTCGGCACAATGACGATGACCGGCTGGCCTTCATCCACGAGGGCGATTGGCCCGTGTTTGAGTTCGCCAGCTGCGAAACCTTCGGCGTGGATGTAGCAGATTTCTTTGAGTTTGAGCGCCCCTTCGAGGGCGACCGGGAATCCGACGTGCCGTCCAAGGTAGATCACTGAGCTTGCGTCCTTCATTGTGTGAGCAAAGTGACGGACGTTCTCACCCCGGTTCAGGACTTCTTGAATCTTCGCCGGTACGTCTTCCAGCTTGTCCATGTAGTCGACGATCTCGTCACCGTATTTGTTCCCTCGGACTTGAGCGAGGTAGAGACCAAGGATGAAACAGGCCGTGACCTGGCAGGTAAATGCTTTCGTTGAAGCGACTGCGATCTCTGGGCCAGCATGGGTGAGCAGAACCGCATCAGATTCGCGTGAAATCGTCGAACCGGGAGTGTTGACAACGGCGACGACCTTCGCGCCCTGTTCTTGGGCGTGACGGATCGCTTGAATTGTGTCCATTGTTTCGCCAGATTGGGAGATCGCCACAATGAGGGTTTTTTCGGTGACAACCGGGTCACGGTAGCGGAACTCACTGGAGAGTTCGACCTCGACGGGGATACGGCACCAGTGTTCAATCGCGTAGCGTGCCACCTGTCCCGCGTAGGAGGCCGTACCGCAACCCACGATGATGATTTTGTCAATGCTGCGCAGAAGGGATTCAGGGATGCGCACTTCATCGAGGGCGAGGCGTCCAAGCGCGTCCATACGGTCAGCGAGGGTGTCAGCGACTCCGCGCGGCTGCTCGTGGATTTCTTTTTCCATGAAGGTCGGCCAGCTTCCCTTCGTTGCACGATCGGAAGCGAAATCGACCTCGTATTCTTTCAGTGGAAGTACGCGCCCATCGTGTCCGATGACGACGACACCTTTCCCGGTGACAAGAGCCACCTGGTCTTGGTCAATTTCAAGCGCGCGTGTCGTGTGCTCCACAAAGGCCAGTGCATCTGAGGCGAGGAAGTTCTCGTCTTCCCCCAGTCCCACGACCAGGGGCGAGGAGCGTCGGGCAGCGAGAATCACTCCCGGTGCTTCCGAGCTGAGGACAAGAAGCGTGTAGGTGCCTTGTAGGCGCGCGGTCACTGAACGCAGTGCTGCGACAAGGCGTTGAGCCGCGCGAGCAGTTTCACCTTCACAACCTGGGACTTCGCCGTCCCATTCGAGGAGTTCTTCATGATCGTAGGCGCGTTGGATCAAGTGGACGACGACTTCAGTGTCGGTGTCAGAAGCGAAGGTCACGCCCGTTTTTCGCAGTTCGGCGCGTAAAAGGTCCGCGTTTTCGATGATTCCGTTGTGGACGAGGGCGAAACGGCCATCCGTGCTCGTGTGTGGGTGAGCGTTGCGTCGGGTCGGGCGACCATGCGTTGCCCAACGGGTGTGTCCGATACCTGCGACGGCATCCTGTGGTGCTGCATCGCTGAGAGCTTCGTCGAGGTTGGCGAGTTTACCGACGGCTTTGAGGACCGTCAGGCCCTCTTTGTCTGCAAGCGCGATACCTGCTGAGTCATAGCCGCGATATTCGAGGCGGGCGAGGCCACCCATGACGACCTCGCGTGAACGTTGCGAGGCCCGGCATCCGATATGTCCGACGATTCCACACATGTTCTTCATTCCAACACACCGGCGACCCGTAGCCGGTGGTGGCGTGATTCTTTTCGCTTCTCCTCTGTCTTTTTCTGTCGCAAACCACAGCGGTGTTCGCATTGTTTTAAGCGTGCGCACTTCAGGCCGATACGGCACAATCCGACTATGACCCAAAGACGAGATCACGTCAACACTCCCTACGTGAGCTATAGCCGCGAAGAATGGGATCGTCTTGCTGATCGCACGCCTCTTCGCCTGACTCAAGCTGATATTGACCGGATTGCTTCTCTTGGTGACCCGATTGATATGCGTGAAGTTGATGTGATCTATCGGCCTTTGTCGGCACTTCTTCAGCTCTATGTGGACGGGCGTCGGCGCACCGCTCACGAGCGGCGCGCTTTCCTCGGTGATTCTCCCGCCGCGAGGACGCCTTTTGTTATTGGTATTGCCGGTTCGGTCGCGGTCGGTAAGTCAACTGTTGCGCGTCTCCTCCAGCTTCTTTTGAGTCGGTGTTCGCAGACGCCGCGCGTTGATCTTGTCACTACGGATGGTTTTTTGTTTCCAAACTCTGTTCTTGAGTCTCGGGGGATTCTTGCACGTAAAGGTTTCCCGGAGTCTTATGATCGTAATGCGTTAATTAGTTTTCTTTCCGCTGTGAAGTCGGGGGTTCCTTCACTTCAGGTTCCCGTGTATTCGCATGTTGTGTACGACATTGTTCCGGGTAAAACTTTATCGGTTCATTCTCCCGATATTCTGATCGTTGAAGGCCTGAATGTTTTGCAGCCTCCCAGGACTCGGCCCGGTTCGGTCAGTGTCGCCGTGTCGGATTATTTTGATTTTTCGATTTATGTTGATGCTGAAGAAACCCATATTGAGCAATGGTATGTGGATCGTTTCTTAAAATTGCGTCGCACGGCATTTTCTCGTCAGGATTCTTTTTTCCGAACCTATGCAGGCTTGAGTGACGCTGAGGCGGAAACAACTGCTCGCATGGTGTGGTCGGCGATTAATTTACCGAATCTTCGTGACAATATTGCGCCGACTCGTGAGCGTGCGACGATGATTTTTAAAAAAGATGCGTCGCATCGGGTCGAGTCTTTGCTGTTGCGGAAAGACTAATACACGCACCCTTCCCCTCCCAGTGCGCGTATGAGGCTTGTATTTTCGCGCGCTTATTCAGTCTTCCTTCTCGCTCAGAAATGGGAGGAGCAGATACTCGATCACACAGGGTTGTATCTGTGCAGCATATTGTGGCCGCACATCAGGACCGCATGAACGCGATCCGACCCCACTGTGGATCGCATCAAGCCACAGGTAGGTCCGCTTACTCTTCGGTAAATCCTCCCAGTGGTCGGCAGCATCCAATTCACGCTCGTTCCATTCGCACACGCTCCAGCCGAGCTGCCCCACCGCAACAAGGTCCAGTCCGCGACACACCTCAGCTTCAGGCGCAGACAATGCAAGCCGCAGCATCTCCACAGACGGACGATGCCCTGCTTCTTGAGGTCGGACACTACGCTCCCACAGGTCTGTCACTTTCGCCTTCCCGTAGGAATGCGGATGCCCGCCGGGCATATCCGGGTAGGCGATGTCATATTCCCCTAACCATTCGGCTTCCCATCCGATTCCGGGAAGTTCAAGACGAACCCCCAGACGGGGAATACGCTCAGGCCAAGGGCCTTCTGGACGAAGACAGGTGCGTACACGAACTCCGCGTCGTACCCCGTCCTCGTCCTCAAGGATGAGCGGTGAATAGGTAGTTTCTGCTTCCAATCCGAAAAGGACCGAGGGCGGAGCCCATCTTTCATCAACGCGAACTGTCCCACCTTCCAGTTCTTCGAGGGCCTGCACCCGAGAAGTCAGGAGATGCAGACCGGCCTGCTTCCAACGCTGCGCATGAGAGGTACCGTGCTCATTGAGGCCAGCTCCCAGTTTTCCTTCTTGCCCGTCAGATAATCCCCAATAATCGACGGGGCCTCGCCCTCGATCATTATCCGTCGGTGCCCGAAAGACGCTGAACGTAGCGGGCTTCACTTCCATATCGCCTACGCGAAGCAGTCCGCCCGTGTCATTGAGGACAAAGAAAGAGTCCCGGCCCTTGTCCACGCGGATATCTTCGATACGTTTCGCTGTGGCGCGTAGCTGCTGTGCCCGGTCCTCGTCCACGACGGGCCCAGTTGTCAGGGCTGGGGCCTGCGGTGCCATCGCCCTCGCCCACGCATAGGTTCCCGCATAAATACGTGATTCTGCGCTTACAAGACCGTCGCAGACGAAAGAACCGTCGTGTACGGCCTCACCGAAATCACCTCCGTAGGCAAGCCTTTTACCTGAATCGGTCTGCTGCCATAGAGCATGATCGCGCCATTCCCACACGAAACCGCCCGCATGACGAGGATGAGCCATGAGTTCTGCGTACTCTTGCGCGCCCCCTGGTCCGGTCCCCATCGCATGAAGGTACTCGCACATGAGGTAAGGAACGGCGCGGATACGCGCACGCACCTGCGCAGACACTCGACTCGCAGGGTGGCCTTCGATGGCGACGGGCGCATGTGGATCTGTTGTGTCGAGGACGGCGCGCACTTCTTCAAGTGTGGGATACATCCGGGAGTAAATGTCCGTGTATTCCAAGGCATGATCGCCCTCGTAGTGAAGGAGGATCTTTTCACCCGCACGTGCTTTCACACTCTGAGCGGCTGCGGCCAGGTTTCCTCCGGTTCCTGATTCGTTACCGAGCGACCAGCAAAAAATCGACGGATGATTCTTGTCGCGTTCAAAAGCCCTGATCGTCCGATCCACAAAAGCTTCACGCCAACGCGGATCCGAACTCGGATTAGATTCCCAGTCCCCCGTTCCTTCAAAGCCGTGCGTTTCAATATCGCCTTCAAGCATCACCCACAGTCCGATTTCGTCGGCCAGTTCCAAAAGACGAGGGTGCGGCGGATAGTGGCTGGTGCGAATCGCGTTCACTCCTAAAGATTTCATGAGCGCGAGGTCCTGGCGTGCCCAGGTTTCATCAAAGACTCGCCCTTCATCGGCGCGTATCTCATGCCTATTGACACCGTTCAGTTTGAGGGGTTCCCCATTGGCCTGTAGCTGCCCGGAAACGATTTCCACTCGTGTAAAGCCGATCCTGAGCGAACGGGATGCGCTCGGATTTATTTTCGGTCTCACTTTGATCTCGTAGAGTTTCGGTGTCTGCGCACACCACGGCTCCACGGTTCCACAGTCAAGGCGTGTTGAAACGTAGCGCCCGTTTCCGTCTCGCACAAGATCAATCGTCTGTGTTTCGCCCTCGTCGATACGGACCTCAAACTCCACCGAGTCGGGACAAGATTCTGGGCTTGTTTCGCACAGCGTCGCCTCGATGGTGCAGCTTCCTTGCCTGCTGTTCGGGTCGTAATCGCTTTTCACCCACAGGTCTTCGATATCGCCACAGTGTAAGTAGCGCAGCTCCACGTCCCGGAAGATCCCCGGAAGCCACCATTGGTCTTGGTCCTCAAGGTAGGAGCCGGAAGAGTATTGCGTCACTCGGACGAGTACTTCGTTATTCCCTGGATGCAGGCAGTCGGTGATGTCGAACTCGTGTGCGAGTCGCGATCCTGTTGCCATTCCGATCCACTGGGAGTTCACCCAGACACGGAGCATTGATTCTGCACCTTCAAAGCGCAGACGCACACGCCCGTTTTTCAGGTCCCAGGACTGAGGAAGTTCAAAGGAACGCCGGTAGTCACCTGTCGGATTGTCTTGGGGCGGATAGGGCGGACACACTGGGAAGGGAAAGAGAATGTTCGTATAGCAGGGCGCTCCCCACTGTCCGTTTCCGCGCAGTACCCAATGCGAGGGTACGTCGATTTTTTCTTCCATTGCCGAGGGCGGGCAGGGGGCTGGCTGAGTGGGATCCAGGCCGCACGAGGGATCAGTTTCACTCCAGCGAAATCCCCATTCCCCATTGAGGGAAAGCAGTCCCCGGTCGTCTTTCATATATGCGCGAGGTTTACATACTCGTCCCGCGTAAGGAGCATAAGTTTCCGTTTGAAATACGACTTTCACGACGCACCTCTGCACCTGATAGAAGAGTCACTGAAGTCCGCGACGATATGCGCGCAACATTCCTCCATTCTATCGTCTCTGAAGTCACGTTTTAGCCTCCTGACCTCGGTCGATACCGAGCGAAAACGCGCTAGAGCAAACTGCAGAAAGCGAGAGAAAGCTAATAGAAAGCGGCCCCGCAGCTGTATGAGGGAACAGACTTTGCGCTACAAGAGTCCACCCCACATGACACCCAGACCACACCCAGATTCTCACGTGTGATGAGGCAGCGAAGTTGTTGATTGAAAAGGTCATGTCATTACTGTCCGTCCGCTTCGACCCTGCCGTCACATGCGTAGCAGTAGTATCTGCCCACCCTGTGTCAGCATGCGGTGCCGCCGAGGCCCCGGCAGGGGCTGACCGAGATTCGAGCCTCAGAACGCAAGTTCTGAGGCGAGCAGGCGGGCCGGGAGCCTCCGGTACCGTGCTATTTCATGAAAATCAAGAGGCACCGTGTCAATCTTGCGTGCTGAATTGAATCACGACGAAGACGATTCACTCACTGATTATTGATCGATGACGAAGTTTGCCTGTAGTGCCGCCGAGGCCCCGGCAGGGCCTGGCCGGGCTTCGAGCCTCAGAACGCAAGTTCTGAAGCAAGCGGGCGGGCCGGGAGCCTCCGGCACCGCGCTATTTCATGAAAATCAAGAGGCACCGTGTCAATCTTGCGTGCTGAATTGAATC
>JASBZF010000028.1 GCA_029983625.1 Pauljensenia sp.
TTCCTACACTCCAGAATCCGCGCAATCTCAAGGCTCTACTGCATCAACAGGCATCGATCAAGATATTGATTTATCTCTTTTTGACTCCGCAGGTAGTCTTCCTCCTGCAGCAAGCGACAAAGAGTTTCATCAACAAGTCACACAGTGGAATAAAGTATTTGTTACCTGCATGAACGATCATGGATGGACTCAGATTTCGCTTGCAGATCCCGACACGCCTAGTGTTTCCCTCGATTTTTCAGGAGTTGATGGACAATACGCAGCTTTGAATGCAGATATTAAAGCGTGCGCACAAAAGACAGGCCCTAGCCCGTCAAGCCCCTCGCTGACTTCAGAATACGCAGAGAAAACATATACCGCTCGATTGCGTTTAAAGACCTGTTTAGAATCTCAGGGTTACACAATTTCAGAGCCACCCACACGCGAATCATTTACCGATAATTTCCTCAACGCTCGGCTTACCTGGGATCCTCTTCAAGACGCCAGCGAAGCACATAGGAAAGGCGAACAACCCTTTCGTTCCATCGCAGAACTCTACGATCTATGCCCGTGGGAATAATAATGTCTCCCCTTACTCGTTTCTTTCGTTTTTGTGCTGTTGGCCTCCTTCTCCTGGCTTTGGGAGGGCTCGGAGGCTGGTCGCTGCGCGTGCTCCTCGCACCCCCGACTCCCACTGAAACCCCCTCCTCTTACGCCCTCGTCACCGCAGAAAACGGGACACTCGGTCGAACACTCACCCTTAACGCGGAGGCTGAACGCCCAAGCGAAGCCACTATGCCAGCCCAAAGCGAGGGGACACTGACCTCCCTCGACGCTGTCGCAGGCACCCCTCAGCAAATCGGCGATGTTCTCTACACAATCGACATGCAGCCCGTTGTCCTCGCCCACGGTGAAATCCCCGCCTACAGGGAACTCGCCGAAGGAATGACAGGCCCCGACGTCACGCAACTCCAACGCTTCCTCAATACCGTAGGAGAATACAACCTCCCAGAAAACGGAAACTTTGGTTTTTATACGACGCAAGCTGTTCTCGACTGGAACAAGAAACTCGGCTTCGCTGAAGAAGCAACGATCCCACTCGGGCGGATCTTCTTCTCTTCGCAAGTGCCACTCAGCCTCACTTGGGCAGAGAAAATCGAAGTCGGAATGCGCCTCCACATCGGCGATCCAGTCGCGCACACCCTTCAATCCGAGCCACGTTTCACAATGACGATTCCTAGCGGCCAGCTCTCTCTTATTTCTTCAGGGATGTCCGCCGCGATCACAATGGGGTCAAGCACCTGGAACGCCCGAATCGGAGCAATCACAATCGACACCGCTACCTCGGAAGCACGAGCGCTTCTCGTTCCCCTCGACGAGACACGCTCGATCTGCGGTGAAGAATGCTCACTCATCGGCGTTGAGGGTGCCAAAGGACTCACGACATCGATCACGGTCGTCCCTGAAGTCAGTGGTGTGATCGTACCGACCTCTGCTCTTCGCGTTGACGCTCACGCACACACAGTTCTCATTGACGAGGACGCACATATGATTCCCGTTGATGTCCTCACGAGCACCCAAGGACAATCCATCGTCTCTGGGATCGAAGCAGGAACGCGCATCAGAGTCCTCAACGACGAAGGAGCACCGCCCTCGGCACAGGAAGAACAAGCCGCCACACCCGACACTGAATCTTCCTCATCGGGGCAGGGCAATGAACGATGACTCTCCTTGAAGCACGACACATTACCTTCAGCTACCCGCACGCCCCCACTGCCGTCGTCAAAGACTGGTCTGAATCTTTCGACTCTGGATCACTCACGGCAATTACAGGAGGATCCGGGACGGGAAAATCGACACGCCTGTTCCTCCTGGCAAGCCTCTTACGCCCCGATTCTGGTGAAATCCTCTTCGAGAAGAATCGAATCGACGCGCTCACAGACGCAGCCCGTTCACGCTTCCGCGCAGAAAAATGCGGATTCATTTTCCAAGACGCCGCACTCGACCCGACACGCAGCATTCTCGACAACATCACAGAATCTGTCCTCTATCGTGGACAATCGCGCCGCGAAGCCGAAAAGAAAGCCCGAGAACTCTTTGAAGCCGTAGGACTCGACCTGCCGGTACAGCGTCGCCCCGGAGAACTTTCTGGCGGGCAAGCCCAAAGGATCGCACTGTGTCGCGCACTCGTCAACGACCCGGCAGTGATTTTTGCCGACGAACCAACCGGAAACCTCGATCCCCGCACGGGCAGACTCGTCATCGACACCCTTATCGAACGCGCACGAAAAGGAGCACTCGTCATCGTCGTCACTCACGATGCCTCAGTCGCTGCACGCGCCGACGTCCATATCGACATTGAGGAGGGCAGATGAGCATCACTTTCCCCCTCCTCAACGAAATCCGAAAAAGTGTAGGTGCCCAGCGTCTCAGCTCCCTCATTCTCGGACTCATCATGGCGATCTCTACCGCCTCGGTGATCGCAACCGCCGGATACGCCGCAGGTCACCAGCAGCAGCTCCTCGCCACAATCGACGATATGGGGACAAGGACGCTCACCATCCACAGTGTGAATACGGACTCCGCGCTCACGCTGGAACTCGCCCACACGCTTGCCGCATACGACATCGTCGCTCAGAGCGCAGCTTTCGGCGAAGCCTTCGACGTGACGGCACGCAAGGAAAGCGGAGCGCCGCGCGTAAGCGCACGACGTATCTACGGCTCCTGGGCCACGATGCGCGACAGTCAGCTCGACGCCTCCTACCCTGCTCTTCTCACGAGGGCGATCGCCTCCCCCGGTGTTTTTGAGCGTCTCGGCCTTCCACCCTCAGGAGGGGCGGTGCGCACCATCGGTGACGGCCCCGAGTATCAGCTCCTTCGTGAAGAACCCCTCCCTGCTTTCCTTGAAGACTACGCGCCGACGATTCTCATCCCCTCTCAAGGACTCCCCGACACTCCCGTCGCCTCAATCCTCGTGGTCGCCAACTCTGCGGCGAACCTCCCCTTCGTTGAAAAACTCGTTGTCACTCACCTGTCGGGGATCCCCCCTTCGGAATACACCCTCTCTTCTTCGCAGCAATTCGCTACCCTGCGCACCGCCCTCGATGGTTCACTCACCACCGCAAACCGGACCCTCATCCTCGCAACACTGTCCATCGCAGCAGTTCTCACAATGATTGTCGTCTGGGGGACGGTCCTCATGCGTCGAAAAGACTTCGGACGCCGACGCGCCCTCGGCGCAACACGCACCACAATCCTTGTTCTGACCATCGGCCAAGTCGCACTCGCCTCCGTCATCGGAGCTTTCTTCGGCACCGGTACGGGACTTGCGCTTCTCTTTGTACGCGCCGCACCACTTCCAGGGGCAGCTTTCATCTGTGCAAGCGCTGCCGCCCTGATCCTCAGCTCCTGTAGCTTAGCGATCCTTCCCGCACTATGGGCTTCACAGCGCGACCCCCTCCACGAACTACGAGTCCCCTAGCGCGCGACACAGAACACTGGCGAAAACGCACGATCGAAGCCGCGCACTCCTCAGCGTGCCCTCTACCCGTACAGCCACCGCAAAACGACAAATCCGCTACGAGAGAGGCACCTACTTTTCAAAAGGCGTGAGCACCTTCGTCACGAGAGTCGTCAGCCAGTCAAGGAATGCCTCATCCGTAAGAGGATCACCAGCGAGACGTTTCGTCATCGGCACAGGTACGAGAAGCTGACGCACCGCCGCTTTAATGACAGTGCCCGGATGTAAACGCTTGAGCCTTAACACCTGCGATTCACGTAACTCAATCGGATTTAAACGCAGGTACTTCCCCTGAATCACCACTTCCTCCAGGCCGCGCGCACGCAGCAATTCCCGGATCCTCGCGACCGCGAACAGTAAATCCACCTGACGCGGAATCGGGCCGTAACGGTCAGCAAGCTCATCACGCAGATCATTCTCCTGCTCAACACACGCCACAGCTGCGATCTTCCCGTAAACCTCCAGACGCAAGCGCTCCCCCGGAATATAGGACGTAGGAATATGCGCATCCACTGGAATATCCAACCTCAAAGCGGGTTTTTCCTGAGGAACCTCCCCTTTGAACAGGGCAAGCGCATCAGCCACCATCCGCACATACAAGTCAAAGCCCACGCCCTCAATATGTCCCGACTGGGCTCCCCCCAGCAGATTACCCGCACCTCGGATCTCCAGATCCTTCTGCGCGACCGCAAGACCCGCACCCAGATCCGTATTCGCTGCGATCGTCTTCAAACGCTCATGCGCAGTCTGAGTGAGAGTCTTATCCGGCGGATAGAAGAAATAAGCGTAAGCGCGTTCACGCCCTCGCCCCACACGCCCTCGTAACTGATGGAGCTGTGAAAGGCCGAAAACATCCGCACGATCCACAATCAGCGTATTCGCATTTGAAATATCGAGGCCGGTCTCCACGATCGTCGTACACACGAGGACATCGAACTCATGATTCCAAAAATCGACAATCACCTCTTCGAGCTGATGCTCAGACAGTTTGCCATGCGCGATACGGACCCGCGCTTCAGGGACAAGCTCTTGAACATGCGCCGCCGTCGAAGCGATCGAATCCACACGGTTATGCACGAAAAAAACCTGGCCGTCACGCAAGAGTTCACGTCGGATCGCAGCGCTCACCTGCTGGTCCGTGTACGCACCAACAAAAGTTAAAACAGGCTGACGCTCCTCAGGTGGAGTCTGAAGAATCGACATCTCACGGATCCCCGACACCGCCATCTCCAAGGTGCGTGGAATCGGTGTCGCCGACATCGATAACACATCCACATCCGTGCGCAGTGCTTTAAGAGTCTCCTTATGCTCAACACCGAAACGCTGCTCCTCGTCAATGACGACAAGCCCGAGATCCTTAAAAGACACGGCACCCGTGAGCAGGGAATGCGTACCGATCACAAGATCAACCTTGCCCGACGCTAAGCCCGCCTTCACTTCTTCCGCTTCCTTCGCAGTTGAAAAGCGCGAAAGGGAGGCGATTGTGACAGGAAAACCCGCGTAACGTTCCGTAAAAGTCTCGACATGCTGCTGCACAAGCAGGGTCGTTGGCACAAGGATTGCCACCTGCGCCCCATCCTGGATCGCTTTGAAAGCCGCCCTCACCGCAATCTCCGTCTTACCGTAACCGACATCACCGGTCAGTAGACGATCCATCGGGATCGGCTTTTCCATATCCGCCTTGACCTCATCAATGGTCACCAACTGATCCGGGGTCTCCACGTAAGCGAATGCATCCTCAAGCTCACGCTGCCAGGGAGTATCCGGACTGAAAGCCCGTCCCTTGGTGGCTTGGCGTGCCGCATACAGGCGAATCAGTTCCTTCGCGACCTCGTTCACTGCTTTCTTAGCGCGAGCCTTCGTCTTTGCCCACTCCGCACCGCCCATCTTCGTGAGGGCAGGCTGATCAGAACCCGTGTACTTGGAAATCTGATCCAAAGAATCAGTCGGCACATAAAGACGATCAGCAGGCTGCCCACGCTTTGAAGGCGCATACTCCACAACCAGATAGTCGCGAGTCACGGCTGAATCAGGGCGCCCCACGCTCCGAGACACCAACTCAAGGAAACGACCAATGCCATGCTGATCGTGAACGATGTAATCACCCGGATGCAAAGTCAGCGGATCAATGCCCTTCTTACGTCGAGAAGGCATCTTACGCATGTCGCGCGTCGAAGTTCCTACACGCCCGGTGAGCTCCGATTCTGTCAAAAGCACAAGCTTCAGCTCAGGTGCAACAAACCCCGCTTCAGCTAAAGCTGTCGTCACGACAATCGAACCCGCCTGAGGTAACTCCACGAGATCTTCCACGAAATCTGCGTACACACCCGATTCGGAAAGAATCGTCCGAATACGTTTCGCAGGCCCAGGACCCTGGGTGACAACGAGGATCCTCCACCGTGCCTGAGCAAGAGCCTTAAGGTCACGACAGGCCGCAGCAAAATCACCCCGATAGGGACGCACCTCACGCATCCCCATGCGCATAAGCGACGGTGACATGACCTGTGCGCGAGGGCCTGCACAGGCAGTTCCGCCCTCGGCCACCTCATGCGGCTCCTGATCAGTTTCAGCGAACTCAGGAGGCAAAAGTTCCGTCAATTCCCACCAGGGACGCCCCCCTTCGGCGACGAGATCGTCAAAGTGAAGGAAAGAAGCAGCTGAAGCTTGCAGAGGCGTCGCACCCCCACCTGCGGCAACAGACCACGCTGCAGCAAGAAACTCCTCGGTTGTGGCCACGAGGTCAGCGGCACGCGCACGGATACGCTCAGGATCCACGACCAGGATCGGTGAATCTTTCGCAAACAGATCAATAAGACGATCCATGCCCGAAACCAAAAGCGGCGCAAGGGACTCAATTCCAGGCGCCGCGATACCTTCGCTGGCCAAAGATAAAATCTCCGCCGCCCCCGGAAGATCATCCATGAGATCTCGAGCACGTACACGCACAGCATCCGTTAACAGCAGCTCACGACAGGCCGGTGCCCACAATCCTTCTTCGAGGAGGCCGAGGGTGCGCTGATCCTGCACGGAAAAAGCACGGACCTCATCCACTTCGTCATCCCACAGCTCCACACGCACCGGATGCGCCTCCTGCGGGGGGAAAACATCAAGGATTCCTCCGCGCACACACAGCTGTCCTCGCGATTCGACCATGTCCACACGCTCATAGCCGAGGGCGCTGAGACGACGCGCAAGATCCTCAAGATCAACACGGTCTCCTGGGCGCACACGCACGGGTTCACGCTCACCAAGACCAGCGATCACCGGCTGAAGGAAAGCACGGATCGGAACGACTACAACCGAAATCGGACCCGCGTGTGAATCACCCTCAAGCGGATGTGCCAATCTGCGTAAAACAGCAATCCTGCGAGCCATCGTATCCACCTGAGGTGACAGGCGTTCATGCGGCAAGGTCTCCCAGGCGGGCATCATTTCCACACCGTCAATCCACGAGCGCAAAGCGTTCGTCAGGCGCTCCGCATCGCGGCCCGTCGCCGTCAAAACCACCACGGGACGAGCCTGTGTACCGCGCGCAAGTGCAGCAATCGCAGGGGGACGTGCTCCCTTCGGCATGACAATCGTCCCGCAGCGCCGCGAAGCAATCGACGCACTTGCCCGATCTAGCGCAGCATCAGATTCAATAAGGTCAGAAAGTCCCCTCAGGATCATCTTCAGTGCCCCGAATTCTTCGCATGTAACGCCTGCTGAGTCTCCACGAAGCCCCTCAGGAGGACACTTTCGACCACATCAGCCGCATCTTCGAAGGTGACATCCCATTCGGGACGTTCCTTCGCGCTGATTCGCGCAAGAACGTAGTCCGCCGGGTCCTGGCGGCCCGGGGACGCCCAATCCCGATACGTAGCCTGTGATAATCCTTCGTTCCCAGAACCTGCGAGATCGATTTCAATCCATTGTGGCCACCTTCGCCCCCACCGCGTTTCAGACGCAGTTCATGCGCAGGCAGGTCAAGATCATCGTGAATGACGAGAAGATTTTCCGGAGCGATCTTCAGGAAGTTCATGAGACGTCCCACCGGTCCTCCGCTGACATTCATGTACGACTCACAGGTCGCCAGAATCGCCTTCGGCCCTGGAACGCCACCGGGAAGCATCCCCAGACGCACCTCGGCTGTTCTCGTACACGTGCGATGATGTTTCAGCTGCGCCGAAGTACGCCCGAGTAAAACATCGAGGACGAGATGGCCGACGTTATGTCGAGTGTGAGCATATTCAGCACCGGGATTTCCTAAGCCCACAACAAGCCAAGGGGTCTGCGCATTCATATGCTCGATTCTGCCATCCGCACCGCCCTCGTTCCTCATCGGAACAGAAAGTCACGCTCTTTGACAAAAAGCGCAGCCCTCATGCCTCTCGACCCGCTGGCCCCTCAGGTACGGCAATCATGAAATGAGGTTCCATAAAGCCTTCCCGCTCAAAAGCAGCGGCAACCGCTTCCGCGACTCCCCCACCGCTACCCGCATCAACGAGAGCGATCGCACTCCCACCAAAACCGCCACCCGTCATCCGGGCACCATAAGCACCGGCCGCGAGCGCAGCATCAACCGCAACATCAAGCTCTGGGCAGGTCACCTCATAATCCTGACGTAGGGAGTCGTGAGAATCTGTGAGCAAAGCACCGGCCACTTTGAGGCGTTCACCTTCAAGTGAACCTTCCTTGAGAAGGTCAACGAAAGCTCTTGTCCTGGCAATCTCAGAGACAACGTGTCGCACTCGCATCCGCAGGCGTTCTTCGTTCAATGCCTCCAGTGCCGACTCAAGGTCCTTGACGCACACGAGCAGATCCACTCCAAGGATCCGTGCGGCTTCTTCACAGTCGGCTCGGCGTGCCGCGTACTGGCCGTCGTTTAAAGAGTGCTTCGCCCTCGTATCGATGACAAGAAGTTCCAGGTTCTGTGCGGCCAAATCGAAGGGAATGGGTGTGGCTGACATATCCAGACAGTCCAGTTCGAGGGCGTGCCCGTGCGTGCAGCGAAGCGACGCTGTCTGATCGAGTCCACCGGTATTCGCACCCGCGATCTCATTTTCAGCGCGCCTGCACGCATCGACAAGAATCTTGCGTCCCTCTTCCTTCGGTGTATCTGCGCTGCCAGCGAGTCCACAGCCTGCCAGTTCGTCGAGGGCGACAGCCATTGAACATTCGAGGGCGGCGGAAGAGGACAGTCCCCCTCCTCTGGGGACGCAGTTCCACAGGGCGACATCGTATCCGGGAAGAGGCCCGTATCCGGCTTGTTCGAGTGCCCAGGCAACCCCGACAAGGTAGGCCGCCCAGTTCTTCACTTCGCCTTCTTGCCCTCGGGGAGCGACGCGATCAAGATCAAGAACGTCTACTTCTTCTTGTGTCTGGGGTGAGACCAGGCGGACGGTCCGGTCCTCGCGACGTGCAACAGCGACGTAGGCGCGGTGTGGGAGGGCAATCGGAAGGCAGGGACCCCCGTTGTAGTCCACGTGTTCACCGATGACGTTCACGCGCCCAGGAGCAGACCAGATGCCTTCAGGTTCATATCCGAAAGTCTGAGTGAACAGTGCTCGTGCCTGAGCGACGCCTTCTTCACGGGAAGCAGCTTCATTCCAGGTCACCACTTCACCACACCTCCTTTGGTCCAGCAGGGTCGCGAAGCTTCATATTCGCGATTCTGGCATGTGGGTTTCGCCGCTTACGATAGTAGTGCAGGCCCGAGGCAAAACGGGCCAGACCCCGCAACCGACCCGAAGGCGAGTATGTTCCTGCCGCAGCGTTCCCCCGATCAGGATTGGTTCGGAGTTGTCATCGCCATCCCTGAACCCTGGGTTACTCAGCTCACTGAGCTTCGTTTACGACTTGGTGATCTGCACGGCTCGCGTGTTCCCGCGCACATTACGATTTTGCCGCCCACTCCCTTCCCGACCGAAGAACGCGCAGAAGTGATCCGTCACCTGCGCGAAGTCGCAAAACACCATCGTCCTTTTCGCGTGACTTTGAAAGGAAGCGGTTCCTTCCGTCCTCTCTCCCAGGTGGCTTTTCTTCAGCTTGCCGAGGGCGGAGCAGAATGTACAAATCTCGCTGAGGATATTCGTACAGGGCCTTTCGCTGATATTCCCTCACGCTTCCCCTATCATCCGCACGTCACCCTCGCTCAGGACGTTGACGACCCCGCTCTTGATCTTGCACTCGATATCGGCGACACCTTCGAGGCCACATGGCTCGTTCCTGGTTTTCGTCTCGATCGGGTTGATGCGAACGCAATGTATTCCACAATGGCGCTTTTTGATTTTGAATCTGCGTCACTGTGAATGCGGTGGCATTTCGTGTGATGTTGATCTGAAGCGGCGCGTACACGCAAAGGTCGATAGCGTGGAATCATGAGTGCGTCACATTCCCATCAATCTGATACTTCCAAAGCGAAGACCTTGTGGAAGTTACCTTTTGCGCGCCAGAGTGCAATTGTGAAAAAGCGTTGGAATCAGACGCGGATCGCGAGGACTTTCGCACGCTATAGCGGCGCAAACGGCTCACTCCTTTCCTCGGGAATGGCCTTGACTTCACTCCTGTCTTTAAGCGCAGCACTGACGGTGGCCGTCACCGCTTTCATGGCTGTGCTCGGCCGGAACGCAGCGATGCGCGACGCACTGTTTTCAAGCATCGCCCAGACAATCCCGCACCTGCTGAAAACAGAGGAAGATCCTTCGGGGCTGATTAACCCTGACACGCTCGTGATGACTGGCGGCCTGTCCGCAACCGGCATCGTCGCTTTAGCGATCATGACGTGGAGTGCGGTGAACGTGGTCGGACAGTTCGGCACTTCGATCCGCGCAATGTTCGGTCTTCGCTGTCTTCCTTCTTCCCCGCTTGCTGTAATTGCACGTAACGCCCTCGGCGCCCTTGCCCTTGGAGTTTCCTTCATTTTCGGTGCGTGCCTGGGTGTTGCTGTGGATATGACAGGTGAAGCTCTCCTCAATGTTCTCGGTTTTGATTCTTCGCTCTTTTCCTTTGTTTTCCTCGATGTCGCAACTGTGCTTTTGGCACTGTTCGTTTACGCCCTCGTATCGTGGATCCTCATCAGTGTGGTCGCTCAGGTTCGTGTTCCGGCGCGCCAGCTCATTCCCGGAGTCTTTCTGATTGCATGCGCCTCAATCGTTTTGCGGATCGCGGGGACGAGCGTCGTTGGCACCGTGAAAGGCCCTTTGCTTGCCACCGCAGCAACGCTCATCACTCTTGTGTTGTGGATCAACCTGCAAGTCCGTGTAGTTCTTGTGATCTGCGCGTGGATCGCCAATCCTCCGGCACCTGAAAAACCCTCTTCAGGGGATGAAAGCCACTTCTTTGACACTCCGAACTACGTGACACACTCCGTCCCTGAAACCCTGAGTTGGCGCTACGACAGTGTCAGTGGCGAGATCCGTCCCGAAGCTGTCACAGACAGAGACGATCTGGGCTAAGAAAAAAGTTCTTGCTTAGGCGTAGATGACATTCACGGGAGCGTGATCAGAAAAACGCGCCTCATAGGAAACGGCCTTCACGATTGAAAACTCACGTGCGCGCGCAGCCAGGCCCGGCGTTGCGAAGTGGTAGTCAATCCGCCACCCCGCGTCATTATCAAAGGCTTTTCCTCGCTGTGACCACCACGAGTACGGCCCCTGAACCTGGCCTGCGAGATCACGGACAACATCACGCCATCCCGCTGCGATCCACTCGTCCAGGAAAGCGATCTCCTCATCGAGGACACCCGCACGCTTATTGTGGTTCGACGTCCAGTTCTTCAGATCCAGTTGTGAACGCACGATGTTGAAATCACCGCACACAAGAACATCCTCGCCGCTTGCGAAAAGCTCAGCAAGACGTGCTCCAATCCTGGGAAGGTGAGCCATTTTCGCGTCCTGCTTCGGCGTATCTTTCTCTCCCGAATGGAAATAAGCGGAGATCACCCGAAGACTCCTGCCCTCAGCTTCGATCACAGCTTCCAGCCAACGCCCAGAATCCGCGTCCGTCTCATGATCGTCAAGGATCGTGCGAGTATCACACACGAGGGCGCGCCCTCTACGCACCGCAATCAGAACACCTGCACGGCCCTTGATACGACACGGCACCGTCACTGTTTCCCACTCTTCACCGAGCAGATCGGACGCGATCTCAGCTTCAGCGCGCACCTCCTGCATGAGGATCACATCGGGATCTTCTCCCCTCAACCACTCGTGCATCCCCTTGCGGGCAGCGGCGCGAATACCGTTGACGTTAACGGTCGAAACCTTCACTTCGCCTCCAGGTGCGCATCGGGGACAATCATCGTGCCCGTACCTTCATCAGTCATCAGCTCAATAAGAACCGAATGCGGGGCACGGCCGTCAACAACATGGACTGCCTCAACCCCGCCCTCGATCGCTTCCAAACATGCCCGCACCTTCGGAATCATCCCCGAAGACACCGCCTTCTTCAGTGCGCGTAACTGCGACGCACTCGTCAAGTGGATCAAAGAATCCGGATCCGGGTAGTTGGCATAAATCCCCTCAACATCGGTGAGCATGAGGAGCTTCGAAGCTCCAAGCGCAACCGCCATCGCCGAGGCCGCAGCATCAGCGTTGATATTGAGGACACAGCTCAGATCGTCCTCGTCAATTGCGATCGAAGAGACCACGGGGATCCGACCGGCTTTGAGGAGTTCAAGAACCGCCCCCGGATCCACATCCGAAATATCACCCACAAGACCAAAATCGATTTCCTGGCCTGCGCCGTTAACATCGCGACGTCTTTTTGCTTTGAAAAGCGCGCCGTCCTCGCCGGAAATGCCGACGGCACGATTATCTTGGCTGTTCAGACACGACACGAGACAACGCTGCACCTGCCCGGTCAACACCATGCGCACAATCTCCATTGCCTCTGGAGTTGTCACACGCACCCCGTCTTGAAAGGGAGTGTCAATTCCGAGTTTGGCAAGCATCGCGCTCACCTGCGGCCCTCCGCCGTGAACAACGACGGGGAACAATCCGACATGGTGGAGGAATTGAACATCCAAGGCGAAAGCCTCTTGCGCTTGTGGATCCGTCATCGCATGTCCACCGTATTTAATGACGATGATCTGTCCGCGCAACTGCCGCATCCAAGTCAGGGCCTCACTCAGCACCTGCGCGCGCTGCGCATCACTGAGCTTGATAGCGTCGTGCGTAACCATGCGCGTTTCTCCTTCATTGTTTTTACACAGCAAGAGTGGGCCGTTCATCTCCTCATACTCTTGTCCAGCACAAGGAGTCCCGCCCGCAGTGTCAGTCACCTAAGGTGGCGACCATCACCGCTTTGATCGTGTGCATCCTGTTCTCCGCCTGGTCAAACACGATGGATGCCGGGCCTTCAAAAACCTCGTTCGTTACTTCAAGTTCGGCAAGACCGGTGGACTGGAAAATCTGCTCGGCGACCTTTGTGTTGCGATCATGGAACGCGGGGAGGCAGTGCATGAACTTCGCTTGTGGTCCGGCTTTCGCCATGAGTTCAGCGTTCACCTGATAGGGCTTCAGCAAGGTGATGCGTTCTGCCCACACGTCCTTTGCTTCCCCCATCGACACCCAGATGTCGGTGTGGATAAAGTCCACGCCGGTCACGCCCTCGTCAATTGATTCAGTGAGAGTGATCCGGGCACCGGTTTCCGTCGCGATTTTCTTCCCCGCTTCCACAACCTCTGCGGCGGGCCACAGCTGTTTCGGCGCGACAATGCGAACATCCGCGCCGATGAGGGCACCGTTTACAAGAAGAGAACGCCCCGTGTTGAAACGCGCGTCACCCACGTAGGCAAAAGTGACCTCATTCAAGGGCTTACCCGCATGTTCGCGCATCGTGAGTGCGTCGCAGAGCATCTGAGTGGGATGCCAGTCGTCGGTGAGTCCGTTCCACACGGGCACTCCCGACAGCTGAGCTAAAAGCTCAACCTTTGCTTGATCGTCACCTCGATATTCGATCCCGTCGAAAAAACGCCCCAACACGCGAGCCGTGTCCGCAACAGATTCCTTATGCCCGATCTGCGAACCGCTCGGATCCAGGTAGGTCGTGTGCGCGCCCTGATCGAAGGCGGCCACCTCGAAGGCGCAACGAGTCCGCGTCGAAGTTTTTTCAAAAACGAGGGCGATGTTCTTACCGACGAGGTGCTGTACCTCGGTTCCGTTCTTTTTTGCGTCTTTGAGTTCGGCGGCGAGGTCGATCAGGGAAAGCCACTCGGAGGGGGTGAAGTCAATCTCGCGCAGGAGATGGCGGCCATGCAGGGGGTGAGTCATCAGCGGGTCTTTCTTCTCGGGTCTTTGATACACACAAGCCCCTCGGCTTTGAGAGGCACCAGGGTAAGGATCTGCACGATGCTACTCGTTCATGCCTTCGTGTACGCCACCGCTTCCGCCCTCGGCAATAACGCAGCCCTCAGGGCGTTCCCCAGCACGTTGTGCGGCACGTTCAGCAGCCTCGACGACATTCATGACGAGTAGGGCGCGCGTCATCGGCCCCACACCTTTCGGATTGGGTGAAAGCCACGAAGCGACCTCATCCACTCCGTCAGCAACATCCCCGAAAAGACAGGACTTGCCTTCCTCGGTGAAAACGCGAGACACACCCACATCGAGAACAACAGCACCGGGCTTGACCATGTCCTTTGTGATCAGACCAGGAGAACCTGCAGCCGCCACGACAATATCCGCGCGGGACACGTGAGCGGCAAGATCAGCGGTGCCCGTATGGCAGACAGTGACCGTCGCATTGATCTCTCGGCGCATGAAAAGTAGGCCGATGGAACGTCCGACCGTCACGCCTCGCCCCACAACACACACGTCTTTCCCGTTGAGGTCAATTCCGTGACGAGTCATGAGTTCAATAACGGCCCGTGGCGTACAGGGCAACGGTGAATCAATCGGCCCAGAAGCACGCAGCATAAGACGACCCAAATTCGTCGGATGCAGGCCGTCAGCGTCCTTAGCGGGGTCGATGCGTTCAAGAACCGCATTCTGGTCAATCCCCCGAGGTAACGGCAGCTGCACGATGTAACCCGTACACGCTGGGTCCGTATTCAGCCGGTCAACAGCTGCTTCCACTTCTTCCTGCGTCGCCGTTTCAGGAAGATCCACTCGGATTGAAGCGATACCGACTTCAGCACAGTCGCGATGCTTCCCCGCAACATAGGCAAGTGAACCCGGATCTTCGCCGACAAGGATTGTCCCCAGACCGGGAACTACACCGCGCTGCCGTAAAGACGCCACGCGCTCAGCAAGCTCAGCTTTCATTGCAGCTGCTGTTGCCGTCCCGTCAAGAACCTTCGCAGGCCCAGCCCACGGCGCCCTCATGCGCCCAGTCCTGCGTAGAGCGGATGCGAATCGGTGAGGGTTTTCACGCGAGTACGCAAGCCCTCAACATCAACGGAAAGGCCGCTGGCCCCTTGAATGAGGGTCGTGCCGATAATGTCGGCAACTTCCGCGAAATCTTGCGCATCGAAACCGCGAGTGGCAAGCGCAGGGGTGCCGATCCTCAAGCCCGAAGTGACTTTCGGGGAACGCGGATCGAAGGGGACCGCGTTCCGGTTCACGGTAATTCCGACCTCGTGGAGAAGATTCTCGGCCTGAAGACCATCGAGGGCAGAATCCACAAGATCAACGAGGACGAGGTGAACGTCTGTGCCGCCGGTCACGAGTTGAATTCCGGCAGCTTTCGCATCCTCTGCCCCCAGACGTTCGGCGATGATCTGCGCCCCCTCCAGTGTGCGGCGTTGACGATCCTTGAACTCTTCGGTCTGGGCGACCTTCATTGCGATCGCTTTCGCAGCGATCGCGTGCATAAGCGGACCGCCCTGTTGGCCGGGGAAAACCGCAGAGTTGATCTTCTTGCCCCACTGTTCGCCGCGCGCCGACAAGATCATGCCTGAACGCGGCCCCCCGAGGGTCTTATGGACAGTTGTGGTCACCACGTCAGCATGAGGAATGGGACTTGGGTGAAGACCCGCCGCCACCAGACCCGCAAAGTGAGCCATGTCCACCCACAGGGCAGCTCCGACCTCGTCGGCGATCTCACGGAATGCTGCAAAATCAAGATGACGCGGGTAAGCAGACCAGCCCGCAATGATGACCTTCGGGCGTTCACGCAAGGCCGCTTCACGGACCTGCTCAGGCTCGATGCGCATCGTTTCACGGTCAACTTCGTAGGCGACAGCCCTGTAGTTCTTCCCGGAGAAGTTGATCTTCATCCCGTGAGTGAGGTGCCCGCCGTGAGCGAGTGACAGTCCTAGGATCGTGTCTCCCACATTCGCCATCGCCATGAGGGCCGCAGCATTCGCTTGCGCACCCGCGTGAGGTTGGACGTTCACATAGTCCGCACCCTCAAAGACACGTTTTGCACGCTCGATCGCCAGGGATTCGGCGACGTCAACGATTTCGCAGCCCCCGTAGTAGCGGTGGCCGGGGTAGCCTTCCGCGTATTTGTTCGTCAAGACCGACCCCTGTGCTTCGAGCACCGCACGGGGGACGAAGTTTTCCGAGGCGATCATTTCAAGCGTTGTTTGTTGACGCTCAAGTTCCTGATCGATGACCGCCTGGATCTCAGGATCGAGCTGAGCAAGGGTCATGTCATTGAGGGAATCCATGGGTTCTCCTGTGTTCTTTGAACCGCCGATTTCTCGGTTGACATCTGGGCCCAGGCGGGCGGCCTTGATGCCACTTCATCGCTCCCCGGTGGTTTCCCACCTGTTCGCCAGTCACGACTCCTCCCAGCCTAGCGCGAGGTATCGCCCTCGTGCATCGAAGTCCGTCCCCGTAACACTCTTCACCCGATCCTCCAACAGCTCAAAGCGGGGTGAATGAAGCTGCCTTATGCGCGTTTTATCCGAGCTTTTTCACACAAGCATTGCGCGTGTCAATGACGCTTGAAAAAGCCCACACAGAAGCTGGCTCAGGCTAGACCGGAAGCGAAGCAGAGACTATACAAGAGTTAAGAACAATACCCCCGCGAGTATTTAAGGAGCACGATTCTCAATGCACGCACACAACCACGATCACACGCATTCACTCCCCAATTCCACATCAATTCGCCTGCGTCTCAGTATCGCCCTCGCCATTACCAGCATCGTCCTCGTCGCTGAACTTCTCGCCTCATTTCTTTCAGGATCCCTTTCTCTTGCAGCGGATGCCGGTCACATGGCCGTTGATTCCAGCGGATTAGTGATCGCTTTCATCGCCTCATATCTCGCAACAAAGCCACGCACCGACGAGCGTTCGTGGGGATTCGCAAGAGCCGAGGTTCTCGCTGGTGGATTGCAAGCCGGAATGCTCCTCGTACTCACCATCGTGATTGTCATCGAAGCGATTTCACGCCTGATCGCACCGCACACTCTGGCCCCCTTGCCGATGCTCATCGTCGGGATCATTGGGCTTATAGCAAACGCCGCTTCATTCTTCGTCCTCGCAGGTGGCCGCAATGACAACCTCAATATCCGCGCCGCCTTCCTCGAAGTCACAGCTGACGCTTTAGGATCCTTCGCAGTGGTCCTCGCTTCACTGATCGCTCTGACAACTGGATGGGCCGGAGCTGACCCTCTCGCTTCGCTTGCAATCGCGCTCTTCATGGCACCGCGCGCCTTCCATCTCCTGCGCGCCTCGGCAAGAATCCTCCTAGAAAGCGCCCCGGAAGGACTCGACACGACGCTACTGCGCTCCCATCTGGAAACGATGCCCGGTGTCGAGGACGTCCATGATCTCCATGTTTCAACGATCTCAACCGGAGTCGTGACGCTTTCCGCGCATCTGAAAGTCTGCGCGAATCTGGATGCACCTGCTCGGGATGCTTTAGTTGCTCGCGTTCGTGAATGTGCAGCTACTCATTTCCCGGTTGCTATCGGGCACGCAACAATCGAAGTGGATTCAAGGAGTGAAGACTGCGCAAGCAGCCTTGTCCATCCCTGAATATGCACGGAGTCGGCGGCGTTTCGCCGCGCTGGATGACACGCGCTATTGCAGAAAAGCACCGGGCGACGCATCGAACAGATTGCGCCAGGTCTCTCGTTCTCGAGATTCTCAGACCTAGCGGGAAAAGACGACCGTGCGGGAACCGTCCAGGAGGACGCGACGTTCAACGTGCCAACGGACCGCTTGAGCGAGAACCCGACGCTCGACATCTTGCCCCAAAGCCACCATGTCCGGTGTTGAATCGGCGTGAGTCACCCTGGTGACATCCTGTTCAATAATCGGCCCCTCGTCCAAGTCAGCAGTTACGTAGTGAGCGGTCGCACCAATGAGTTTCACACCGCGATCATGAGCCTGAGCATAGGGGCGCGCCCCTTTAAAAGAAGGGAGGAAAGAATGGTGAATGTTAATAATGCGTCCCGACATTTCTTCGCACACTGTGTCCGAAAGAATCTGCATGTAGCGAGCCAAGACGACGAGTTCCACATTTTCTGAACGGATCAGCGTCAAGAGCTCCTCTTCTGCTTTCACTTTCGTTTCTTTCGTTACCGGGATATTAAGGAAGGGGACACCATAAAACTGCGCGACCGGTGCCAGATCAGGATGGTTGCCCACAACGGCGACAACTTCAATCGGTAGGCCCTGTGAACGTTGACGGTAAAGAAGATCCGTGAGGCAGTGACCCTCACGCGACACCATAATGATCGTCCGTAAAGGACGCCCCAGAGCATCCAAAGACCATGTTGCTCCGAAACGCTGAGCAACTTTCTTCACTCCCTCTTCCACCGGACCCCGACCAAGCGGTGAATCTATTTCGACGCGCATAAAAAACAGACCCGAATCAGGATCCCCGAACTGCTGCGACTGAATGATGTTGCCCTCAAGACCACCGATCACACCGGATACGGCGTGAACGATACCCGGCTGGTCCGGGCACGACAAGGTAAGAACGAACTTTGAGTCAAGAGGTGCTGCGTCAGTCATGGGGACAGAGTAGCGCACCCGCACCGCCTCGACTGGGGGGCTTCGTGGGGCTGGCACGGATTGGACGCATCACGGCGTACACATGCGTGGTGGGGG
>JASBZF010000029.1 GCA_029983625.1 Pauljensenia sp.
CCCACGCCAACGGCACAGGCGGATGGCTACCCGCTCCGTATCGTCCGCCCCTCACAACACCTGCGTCCGAGGGCGGCGCACCTACTGTGGTGCCCCAAGTCGGGCTTGAACCGACGACCGACGGATTATGAGTCCGCTGCTCTGACCGACTGAGCTATTGGGGCACACCAATTTTAACCCCTGTTCCACAAGCCTTCGTTCCACACGCCTTTGTTGGCACTTTCAGGACGCCACAATGCAGACACTCCTGAACTGGACAAGACACGAAAGGAAAGAATCGCAGCTCAGCTTCCCATTTACACCAGTTTCCAGCTCGCCCCATCGCGCCCATCAGCCACGGCAACTCCCGCCGCAGCAAGACGGTCACGTAACGCATCAGCCCTCGCCCAGTCCTTCGCGGCACGCGCCTCAGCTCGTTCGGCAATGAGCGCTCGGACAAGAGCATCAAGCGCACCATGCTCAGCAGACACACCATAAGCGCAGCTGCCCCTACCGACACTCCCAGAACCCACACCCAGCTCAGATCTCCACTGCGGCGACGCCGGATCCAGTCCCAACACATCAAGCATGGAACGCACAAGGATCTGCTGTTTCCTCACGAGCGCAGCATCGCCCTCGTCAATAGCAATATTGCCGAGTTTCAGGTGCTCATGGATCACCGCTAAAGCGCCCGCAACATTAAGATCATCATTCATCGCGGCCACAAACCCGGCAGGCAGCTCACAAGCAGGCACAGCAATATCCTCTGCCGACACCTCACCCACCATGCTGATCGCACGTTCAACAAAACCAGAAAACTTCACCCAAGCAGCAGCAGCCACAGGCAGAGTCTGATCTCCCCATTCGATCGCCGAACGATGATGAACCGTTGACAGTGCCCAACGCACAGCCACAGCTGGGAAATCCTGCGTCAACGCTTCGATGGACAGCACATTGCCCAAAGACTTCGACATTTTCTCACCCTGAGTGGTCACCCAAGCGTTGTGAACCCACAGGCGAGCAAAATCCCATCCAGCTCCGTGTGACTGCGCTTGCTCGTTCTCGTGATGCGGGAAACGCAAATCAATACCACCGCCATGAATATCGAACTCGTCACCAAGGTAACGGCGCGACATCGCGGAACATTCCAGATGCCAACCCGGACGCCCTCGACCCCAAGGAGAATCCCAAGACGCACTCTCAGGCTCGGAATCCTTACGCGCTTTCCATAGAGCAAAGTCGCGCGGATCGCGTTTACCTGCTTCAACAGCCTGATCGATCTGCGCTTCATCTTCGGTCGTGCGCATATCAACAAGACGCTGGCGCGTCAGCGAACCGTAATCAGACTGAGAATGCACATCAAAATAGACGTTACCGCGCCCGTCATCGTAGGCATGTCCTCGATCAATGAGACGACGCACGAGGGCGATCTGCTCGGGAATATGCCCGGTTGCGCGCGGCTCGTAAGTGGGTGCCACAACACCGAGAGTGTCATAAGCATGAGTGAATTCACGCTCAAAACGATAGGCCCACGCCCACCACTCAGCTCCAGCCTCAGCGGATTTTCTGAGGATCTTGTCATCAATGTCGGTGACATTACGAACGTAGGTGACATCTAAGCCACAGCGGCGCAGCCAGCGTACAAGAGTGTCGAAAGACACCGCCGCACGCAAATGCCCCACATGCGCGGGCCCCTGCACCGTCGCACCACACAAGTAGATTCCCACTCGCCCCGCAGAAACGGGAATAAGGGGTTGAAGACGAGCTGTCTTTGAGTCGTACAGGTGCAGTGTCATGCCTTCGATCCTACCGGTGCCTTCACACCTGCAAGGCGAGTGAAACTTGTGATCGGTTCAGGGCCTGAAGCAAGATCCCACTGCGTCAGGACGGTCGTTTCACCTTCTCCTCGATGAGATCACGCAAAGCAGCCACATCATTAGCTAAAGCAACAACACGCTGCTTTCCGCCCTCGATTCCTTCAAAACGAGCGGGAACTGGCGGCATATGTCCGGTAGCTTCCACGATCGTTTCAGCAAACTTCACCGGCAAAGCCGTTTCCATGACAACGACAGGACCTGACAGACAATCTTTCAGTGTTTTCGCAACATGAACACCGTCGGCGGTATGCGGGTCAAGAAGGTAATCGTCCTCACGTTCGGTCCGATCAATCTCAGCGAGACGGTCCGCGTGAGTGGAAGTTCCTGACAGGAAACCGAAATGTGGGCGAAGCGCCGCAAACTCCTCGGTTGCGGACAGGTCAAAGAATCCGTCACGATTCAAGGCTTCAGAGAACAGTTCGGCTGTGCGTACAGCATCACGTCCCAGCAGGTCAAAAATGAAACGCTCAAAGTTCGACGCTTTGGAAATGTCCATCGAGGGCGACGAGGTCGCAAGAGTGTGCGCCGAGGAACGAGGACGATAAATACCCGTGCGGAAAAACTCGTCGAGCACGTCATTTTCATTCGTCGCAACGACGAGGGCGTCGAGCGGAACACCCATTTGACGGGCGATATGTGCGGCGCACACATTTCCAAAGTTCCCCGAAGGGACAACAACGTTGATACGAGGGCGAGAGGGTTCAGGAAGAAGAGAGCCTTCGTGATTCTGCTGTGTCGCAGTCGCAGCCTCGCCCTCGGGAATCGCTGCGCTCACGCGCAACCAGGTCGCCACGTAGTACACGATCTGAGCGAGGAGGCGTGCCCAGTTGATTGAGTTCACTGCGCCGATATGCCACTTGGCTTTGAAATGAGGATCCATGTTCACTGCTTTAACAAGATCTTGACAGTCGTCAAATACTCCTTCGACTGCGACGTTCACGATGTTGTCATCAAGCAGGGAGAACATTTGTGCGCGTTGGAAAGCGGTCATGCGTTCTGCTGGAGTGAGCATCACGACCGACAGTCCGGGCCTCGCGCGTAAAGCATATTCGGCGGAAGAACCGGTGTCGCCGGAGGTGGCACCCACGATGGTGAGCCAGTCGCCACGACGACCGAGTTCGTATTCGAAGAGTTCTCCGAGGAGTTGCATCGCCATGTCTTTGAACGCTGCGGTCGGACCGTTCGACAGGTGCGCAATCCACAGGCCGCCGGGCAGATGCGAGACGGGCACGATTTCAGGATCGGAGAAGGTGGGTGTGCGGTAGGCGCGGGCGGTGATCGCTTGGAGATCCTCGAAGGGGATGTCGTCGATAAAAAGAGCGAGGATTCTGGCCGCGAGCGCAGCGTAGCCTTCGTTTTCAAGGACTTTACGCAGTTCCGCTAAGTCCTGCGCTGTCAGTGTGGGGTAGGACTCGGGCAGGTAGAGGCCCCCGTCCGGGGCGAGTCCTTCGAGGAGGATGTCGCTGAAGGAGCGGGGTTGAGCGGAAGAGTCGCGGGTGGAGATGTAGCGCACGCCCTCGATCCTATCGGTGTCAGCTCAGGGCGAGGCGGGCCGTCCGTAAGCGATAGCCTGAGCGTATGAGTGTTTCCCCTTTCCGTGTTGGTCAAGCTATCGATGTTCACGCTTTCGCTGCAGGGACTGAGGCTGATCGGCGCACACTTATGCTCGCCTGCCTTGAATGGCCTGGTCAGGTGCCTTTGTCTGGTCATTCGGATGGTGATGTGGCCGCTCATGCTCTGTGTGATGCGATTCTTGCGGCGACGGGGCTTGGTGACATGGGGACTGTGTTCGGGACGGATCGGCCTGAGTGGGCGGGCGCGTCGGGTGAGCAGTTCCTCAGGGAAGTTCGGCGGATGGCGGAATCGGCGGGTTGGAGTGTGGTGAATGCGAGTGTGCAGGTGATCGGTAATCGTCCGCGTATGGCTGCGCGTCTTCCTGAGGCGGGCGTGCGGCTTTCTGAGATCCTCGGTGCGCCCGTGTCGGTGAGTGCGACCACCACCGATGGGCTTGGTTTCACAGGGCGCGGTGAAGGTCTGGCTGCTTCAGCGATTGCGCTTGTTGCGTCTGTTTCTTCAGGTGCCGAGGGCGGGGCTGCCGCAGTCCAGCGCCAAGGAGTGTGAAAAGAGAACAGAACCTGTGTGAGAAGTACACGTCCTTTTGTACACACTCGGTAGGCGTGTGGTACGCACTTCAGCACGTACTCGGTACGTCCTCGAATGTAAAAAGACGAGGGAAGTTCAGTCTTTTTCGAGGTGGTCCAGGTGTGCTGCGTGCGGTTTCACGGGGATCGTGAGGAGGAGACCTGCGAGGAGCACGAGGATGATGCCGAGGATGCCCCAATAGGTGTGGTCTTGACCCGCAGGGGTAAGCGCGCTTCCAATTTTCAGGAAGAGCCAGTACATCGCCGGAGCGATGAAGGAGACCGCACGTCCGGTTGTCGCGTAGAGGCCGTACACTTCGCCCTCGCGCCCCTTGGGGATCATCCTGCCGAGGAAGGTGCGCGAGGCTGACTGTGTGGGTCCAACGAAGATACACAGCACCAGGCCCAGGGTCCAAAAGATGATTTTCCCGTGGGAATGCAGGGCGAAGACACCGAGTCCGGCGGCACACATGGAGATGAGTGAGAAGATAATGACTTTCTTCGGACCGAATTTGTCGTCGAGGCTACCGAAGGAAATCGTGGCGAGGCCGGCGACGATGTTGGAGGCGATTGCAAAAATCATGACGTCCCCGGAGGAGAATCCGAAGGCAGTTCCCGCGATAATCGCGCCGAAAGTGAAGACTCCTGCTAGACCGTCACGGAAGATCGCAGAGGCGATGAGGAAGAAGAGTGTCTGCGGCGCTTCTTTCACCAGTGATTTCACCGTTCCCCACAGGAGACGGTAGGAGTCCCACAGGGATTCGCGTTCACCCGTGTCGTGACGGATGAGCGAAGGTTTGGGCGGGTTGATGATGACGGGGAGGGCTGAAAGACCGAACCAGGCTGCGGCGATGAGCATTGAGATGCGGATGTTCATCCCGTTGTCTGTGGGGACTTTGAAGAGGTTCGGCCCGATGAGTCCGACGTACAGGATGAGCAGGAGGACGATGCCGCCGACGTAACCTGAACCCCAGCCAAGACCTGAGACGCGCCCCATATTGTCTTTGGTGGTGAGGTGGTTCAGCATCGCGTTGTAATTCACCGAGGCGAACTCGAAGAAAATATTGCCGAGGCCGAGCAGGGTGATACCGAGCCACATCGCACCTGTTGGACCCATCGGCGAGTTGGGGGCGACGAAAAACATTGCTGCGCAGCACAGGACTACCATCCCGGTGAACCAGCCGAGCCACACGCCACCTTTGCCGCGACGGTCTGCCCGTTGCCCGGTAATTGGGGCGAGCAGGGCGATGATGAGTCCGGCGATCGTCATTCCGGTGGAAAGATTTTCAGTGGCAACCCCTTTGGGGGCGAAGGTTCCGTCGCTTGTGAGGTAGACGGAGAAGACGAATGTTGTGGCGACCGCATTGAATGCCGCCGATCCCCAGTCCCACATTGCCCAACTGATGATGGGTCGGGTGAGGATCTTCTGCTTCTCGCAGGCTCCCGGAACCGACTCGACCGATGTCCACAACATGCACCGCTCCTATCGGGGTCGTCGCTGACGCGATTCACATGGAACCTAGCACGTTAAGGCGCGGCTCTGTTTCTTCTTGCGCTTTGATAGACATTATTTTCTTGGCACACGTGCCTTTTTGCCGTTGTGAAGATCCCCTAAAGTCAGAGATTTCTCACCTGTAACTGGGTGAGGAGCGCAAATGAATGGGGTGAACTGCGTAAGGCTCAGGGTTTTTCAGAAAGGAGGAGTTCTGCAAGGGCAAGGTCCACGGGTGTTGTGACTTTCAGGGCGAGTGGATCGCCTTCGACAACGACGACTCTTCCGCCTGCTGCTTCAACGAGGGCAGCGTCATCGGTTGCTGCGCTTGCTTCTGATTGTGCGCGAGCCGCAGCTGATTCGTGCGCGTGACGCAAAGTGGCCCAGGTGAAGCCTTGAGGGGTTTGCACGGACACGAGAGTGGAACGATCCGGTGTTGCGACAACGGGCCGGATGCCTTCGCTGAGTGGGTGAGCGACCTGTTTGAGGGTGTCTGTCACTGGGATCGCCGGAATCACGGCTTCGTGTCCGGCGGCGACGGCATGGATGACGCGGGCGATTGTGCGTGAGGGAGTGAGGCAGCGTGCAGCATCATGGACGAGGACGATGCTCTTGTCTTCTAAGGTGACACCGCAGCGATCAGCGAGGGCGGGAAGTGCTGCAAGACCGCAGGCGACGGATGCTTGGCGGGATAGGGCAGAGCCTTCCACGATGCCGATGGGGACTGGGAGGGTTTGGCCTGGAGTTTGAGGCTCGTCAAGGTAGCCTCCTGGGAATAAAGAGGCGAAGGTGGTGAGGCAATCACGAGGCGCAGTGACGACAATTCCGGTGACACCGGCTTTTGCTAAGCCCTGAGCTGCATGAAGGAGCAGCGGAATACCCCCGAGTGTGACCAGGGCTTTTGGCCCGTGAGCACCCAGGCGTGTTCCCGAACCTGCAGCGGTTAAGACCGCAAACGCAGGGTTCACTCCGTCTGGGATCCTTCTGCGGCGCGTCCTTCTTCAAGAATTTCGTCAAGACGCAGCGCGGCGGATTCTTTGTCGGTGCCACGTGCAAGCGCCAGTTCGGACACGAGGATCTGGCGGGCTTTTGTGAGCATACGTTTCTCGCCGGTGGAGAGTTTCTTTTGATCGTCTCTGCGGGTCAGGTCACGCACGACTTCGGATACTTTCACGATGTCGCCCGTTGCGATCTTTTCCTGATTGGCTTTGTAGCGTCGCGACCAATTGGTTGGTTCTTCGATGTAGGGGGCGCGTAAAACTGAGAGGACCTGCTCGAGTCCGTCCTCATCGACGACGTCGCGCACGCCGACCAGATCGACGTTCTCAGCGGGCACCTGAATCGTCAGGTCACCTTGGTTGACGCGGAGGGTGAGGTAGGTTTTTTCCTCGCCACGGTTTGTGCGCGTCGAGATCTCTTCGATCGTTGCGGCGCCGTGATGCGGGTAGACGACCGTCTGACCGATCTCGAAAGACATGTGGGACTCCCCTGAACGAATGCGAGTTCTATAGCCCATCCTATCATTTATTAAGGTTTTGCCTAGGGGCGCTCTTTGTCTTCACCTCCTATGAGGCTTTACTTTCTCCCTCTTTCTTTCTGGCACGTCCGCCCCGCATATTTTCCGTGGCGCAGCTTCATTGATCTTTCCCTGATAGGCGCTTGCTGCTACGCGACTTCCCTTTTCACTGTCACGATCTGCTTACTGAAGCTGAGATGAAGAGGGGCGGGGTGCGACCAGTTTTTCACCTGGTCACACTCCGCCCCGTCTTGGCCGAGCATGAGCACATCAGCTCTGCTGTGTGCGCCGCGTTGTCCTCGCGCGCATACAGTGACTCAGACTCACTTGCCCTGGTTAGCGACGGCAGCGATCTTCGCTTCTGCCTCGGGGTCGAGGTAGGTGCCGCCCTTCTTGATGGGCTTGAGGGTCTCTTCGTCGAGCTCGTAGACGAGCGGGATGCCGGTCGGGATGTTGACGGCGGCGATCTCTTCATCGGAGATGTCGTCGAGATGCTTGACGATGGCACGCAGGGAGTTGCCATGCGCGGCGATCATCACGGTTTTGCCCGTTTTGATCGTCGGAACGATGGTGTCTTCCCAGTAGGGCAGGAGACGCTCAAGAACATCCTTGAGGCATTCGGTCATCGGGATCGGTTCACCGGCGTAGCGCGGATCAGCGTCCTGGGAGTACTTCGAGCCAGCTTCGATGGCGGGCGGCGGAACATCGTAGGAGCGACGCCACTGCATGAACTGATCTTCACCGTACTCGTCACGGATCTCTTTCTTGTTCTTCCCCTGAAGCGCACCGTAGTGACGTTCGTTGAGGCGCCAGTTGCGTTCGACGGGAATCCAGTGACGATCCGCTGCATCGAGGGCGAGGTTCGCCGTCATGATTGCGCGACGCAGCATCGAGGTGAAGAGGACATCCGGCAGGACTGCGGACTCTTTGAGGAGCGCACCGCCATGAGCGGCTTCCGCACGGCCTTTCTCAGAGAGAGGGACATCCACCCAGCCGGTGAAGAGGTTCTTCGCATTCCACTCGCTCTCGCCGTGGCGGAGCAACACCAATGTGTAGGTCATGCTGTTATTTTTCCATTCGCTTCGGAAGAAGTGTTGCGTGGTTCAAGGAGGACTTTTCAGTCCTCCTGAGCGGCCTTATATGCGGCGACCACATCGGCGGGGATGCGACCGCGCTCATTGACGGTACGTCCTTCTTCCTTGGCCCACTTGCGCACGCGAGCAGAAAGCGATTCCTCCCTGTTGGGTCGCGCGAAACGGGAACGGGTCTGACGTCCGCTGACGCGACGCGCCCTCTGCGTCCACTTTGCGAAGTCTTCGGTCATTTCTTCGATGTGCGCTTCAGAAAGGTCAATTTCGTAAGAAACACCCTTGAAAGAGAAAACGACGGTGTCGTCAGCTGCGCCGCCGTCGATGTCATCAACGAGAACGATCTGGGTCCTCTTCATTTGAGCTTCCTTTCACTGTAGAACTGGACGCCATTCGTCCAGTGATTTCCTCACAAAGAATAACATAAGGAACATCTGTCAATAAGCGTTTTTACCCTTTCTTCCGTCCCGCACTTCACACAGCAAAGCAGCTTCGAGCCTCACTTTCCTCTTTTAAGAAACGAGGTCAAGCTTTGCCTCTGCATTGTTTGAATTCTTAATCCACAGGGAGCAAGGAGCTGTATGCAGCGCCCACAAAGCTCCCCTCACGCAACACGCAACTACCGCAGTCAGCTCAATGCCCACACTCTCACTCTTCTTCAACAAGAATGCCTGGTCACGTAGGTAATCCGAGCGACTAGACTTGATCGTCGTGCGCAAGCGCAGGCAAAGCCAATAAAGGACCGTGGGATTCGACGACTATCAACACTTCAAGGAAGGTATCGCATGATCGGACGTGACGCGCGAGGACGAGCATGGGAGGTCTACTTCACAACCACGGCACGCCTCTCGAATCGGATCGAGAGCGAACTCAAGAACAGCCACAAGATCAGCCTTCCTGAATACAATGTCCTCCTCCAAGTTTCCCGAGCAGGAAAAGACGGGATCCGCCCTTCCGTTCTTGCCCGTCACGTTGTTTTCAGTCCTTCTCGTTTGACTCATACGGTCAACAGGCTCATCGCACGCGGTTTTCTTTCTCGCACAAGCTGTAGCGAGGACGGGCGTGGCGGACTGATCCACCTCACCAACGAAGGCGCAGAGCATTTCAAGCAGACCGCACTCATTCACCGCAACATCGTCCGCTCACTCGTCCTCGACGATCTGTCTGAGGAAGAAATCGAGGTCCTTGATCGAATGTTCACTCGGATTTCACGCCGCATCGACAACTCCTAAAGCGGGATACACTCTCTCGTTCTTCAGCTTCGGACACTGCATTCGAATACTTCTGGCACTTCACGCATTTCAGACGCTTCACACACTCTGATACTCCCTCCTGATACTCCCTCCGGCTTCTGAAGACACACAGCCCACATCCATACCCCCGTTTGCACTTTTCGCCCGCCCTGAGCCCAACACACGATCGGGAGTGCTTCACACACACATGACTGAGCAGCGAACGAAAGTAGGGATCGACAGCGAAGAGGAGAGAGGCTACTATCTTAACGATAGTCATTCCCATTAGCGATAAAGGTTTTATGCGCTTGTTACACGCCCTCGGCCACATCCACATCAGAAACACACTCTTCGCTTGCCTCACCCTCCTCAGCACCGCCGGACTCCTCGGATGCGCGCCACAAAATCACACAACACCCACCACACACTCCGAACAAGAACTCTCCATCGTCGCCTCCACACCGATCATCGCCGACCTTGTTCACGGCGTCGCCCCTCACGCCAAGATCCATTCCCTCATCCCAAAAGGCCAAGACCCCCACTCCTTTGAACCCTCAATGGCACAGTTGCGCGACATCGCCCACGCGAACATCGCCTTCTCGAACGGACTACTCCTCGAAAGCAGCGCCCTCACACAACACATCGACGCGAACCTGAAAGACAACGCACCACACATCGCCCTCGGTTCCGAATCCGTCCCCTTCGGCGCACGGCCAATCCCGCTCGTCGAAAACATCGCACTTGCAACAATCTGGCTGGGTTTGCGCGTCGATGGGCAAGCATCCCCAGATTCAACAGTGCGCTTTGAAGCGACGAGGGCGAGCGGCCCCGGCGACATGGCAGCATTCACCACCGGCACCTTCGGTGAACCCCACCCCTGGATCGCCACAAGAAACGGAATCGACTCAGACGACCACATCGAATTACCGACCAACGCCCATACGCACATGTCCTGGGGATTCACCCAGCCCGGCACCTACACCCTCGACCTTCGCGCAGATCTCCTCTCCCCCGAAGGGCACACACCCCTCGGCAATGCCACCCTCACCTTCTGCGTCGGCACAGACCCGCACACACTGGGACGCAGCATCCTCGACTCCGGGCACGTTGACCTGAGCGCACACCTCGACGGCGGACTCACACTGCACTCAGACGAAAAAGGAGAACTCAACCCCGAACACATCGTGATCGCCGTACCGGACACGACCACCACACAGATCCCACACAATAAATGGCGTTTCCTCGCCGACCCCGGAGATCAGGTTCGTATCCTCGCCCAAGCCGTCCTCGGAACACACGTTCACGGCGAAATCGACCCGCATATGTGGCACGACGTCACCAACGCCATCGCCTACACCGAAACCATCGCCGATCAACTCTGTCGAATCGACCCCGCACACGCCCACGAATACCGAACACACGCCGCACAAAGAAAAGGAGAACTCCACACACTTGACCGCTGGATCCGACACGTCATCACTTCAATCCCCGAAGCGAAACGCTCCCTCGTCACCGCCCACGACTCCTTCGGCTACTACGGACGAGCCTACGGACTGAAAATCGGAGGATTCGTCGCCCCCAACCCCACGCTCGAACCCTCCGCCTTCCAAATCGCAAACCTCGCGCGACTCCTGAAAAACTCTGCGGCAGCCGGAGTCTTCGTCGAAGCTCACTCCCGCTCCCACCTGGGAGAACTCAGTGCCCTCGCCCAAACGGCAGGTAAATCCGTGTGCGTGCTCTACTCCGACACGCTCAGCGCCGAAGTCCCCACCTATCGGGCACTCATGGAGTTCAACACCCGCTCCATTAAATCCTGCCTCGACCCAGAATCCCTGCCCGCCTGGCCACTTTCCGAAGAAGATTCCCTCCCCTCTTTATCGCAAGGACACCCATGAAACCATTAGCTCTCTTGACTGACCTCACCGCGCTCAGCTGCCTCGCCCTCGCTACCCTGCTCCTCAGCGCATCCCCAGCATTCGCTGAAGACCCGAACACGCTTGACCCTTCCCTCACGCAAGTCGTTGAATCCGACGAAGAGATCGCCACCCCAGGCACCCCCGCCACAATCACTGCCGGACACGTTGACCTCGGACCGAAATTCATCGAAGGGAAGTGGACATTCCTCGCACGCGACGACACCTCCGGTCACCCACAGTGGCGGCATATCGACGACGTCGTCTTCCAGGTTTCAGACACCGCGCAAGTCGACCTCCCCGAAGAGGACACCTACTCCTTTATTCACGCTCAAGGCCCCGTATGGGCTATCCCGCAATCTGAAATCGCCGAAGTTGTCTGGCTCGGATGGAACACACAAGACCCCGAAGTCGTATCGCGCCTCACGCAGGGCGCCACCCTCGTTTTTGAAGGACACCAAGGCGAAGGCGACTTCCACGCCTTCGTTGAAGCGGGAAACTTCTCCGGCCCACAAGAGCTGTGGAACTCACGCCACAAGACCGCTCAACCCATTCACATCGACACCAACACTCACGCCCACGCGAACTGGGTTTTCACTCAGCCCGGCATCCACCTCATCCGACTGTCCCTCCAAGCTCAGCTCAGCGACGGAACGAACGTTGAAGATACGCAAGTCCTGCGTTTCGCCGTCGGAAACAATGCCGACATCCACAACGCACGAGAAACAGCGTGGACCCAGGCCCACGCCCCCGAAGCGCCCGCTCAAGTCGAAGAACCCTCCGCCCTCGATACCCACACCGCCCTTCCCCTCTACCTTGCCGCCGGACTCGGAATTGCCGCCCTCGGCCTTTTCACACTCGTATTCATCGTCCAGAAACGCTCCCGCTCCCGCGAACTTGCCGCAGAAAAAATCATCGAGGGCGAGAAGTAAGAAAGGAAAAGAAAAAGGACAATGGATCACACACTCAACGTTGACGCCCTCTCTGTCACCCTGGGTGGGCGGCGCATCCTTGAGCGCGTGAGCCTCACGGTGAAAAGCCATGAGCTCGTCGGACTGATCGGCCCCAACGGGGCAGGAAAAACAACCCTCATGCGCGCCATCATGGGACTTCTGAAGAGTGAAGGACACATCGACACGAAAGCTCCCGTCGGATATGTGCCCCAGCGTCAGGATCTCGACTGGTCCTACCCGATGAGCGCCACGCAACTCGTCGCCGGAGCCTACGTGGGGATGCGCCGCCCACCCCGGCGGCTTGAACGCTTAGAAGCCATCTATCGGGCCCTCGATGCGGTGGGGATGTACGACTATCGCAAGCGCACAATCCAAGAAACCTCCGGAGGTCAAAAGCAACGCCTCCTCCTTGCGCGCGCCCTCGTGATCGAACCGAAACTCCTTCTCCTCGATGAGCCTTTCACCGGTCTCGATCATCCGAATCAAGATGCCCTATCTCGTCTCTTCGTTGATCTCACGCGCACAGGAGTAGGAATCCTCATGTCAACGCACGACCTCACTCACGCCATCGACATCTGTCATCGAATCGTCATGCTCAACCGCAAAGTCAGAGCCGACGGCAAACCCGAAGCCCTCCTCGAACCCGGCTTGTGGATGGACACTTTCAAGGTTGCAGCGGACTCTGCACTGCTGCGTTCGCTGGGAATGATGGCACGATGAGTTTCCTTGATTTCCTTTCTGATCTGCTGAATCCGAACTTCGCGTTCCTGCCTCGTGCGCTCCTCATCGCTATCGCTTCTTCTGTGATCTGCGGTCTCGTCGGCACACACGTGGTGCTCAGAGGCCTATCTTTCGTTGGTGACGCACTCTCACACGCTGTTTTCCCAGGAATCGCCATTGCTTTCGCCCTGCACGGACCGATCCTCTTAGGAGGTGGGATCGCGGGGATTCTCGTCGCAGTCCTCATTTCCGTTTTCTCATACAACCGTAGGATTCGTGAAGACTCCATCATTGGGATTTTCTTCGCCGCCGCCTTCGCCCTCGGCCTCGTTATCGTCGCAAAAACTCCCGGATACACGGGTTCCCTCGAATCTCTTCTTTTCGGTTCCCTCACGGGCGTGACGAATACAGACCTGCTTGCTTCCCTTCTGGCCTGTGCCCTGATTGGGCTTGTCCTCACTGTTTTTCACGAACGCATCGTCCTCGTCAGCGTGGATCGGGACTACGCCCAGTCCAAAGGACTTTCCGTGCTCGGAATTGACCTGATCCTCCACGTGGCCATCGCCGCAGCGGTCGTCATTTCCGTTCAGACAATCGGGAATGTTCTTGTCCTCGCCCTGCTGATTACACCCGCCGCGAGCGCTCGTCTCCTCACCGACAGGGTTTTCACAATGATGCTTCTTGCCCCGCTTCTCGGTTCCCTTGCGGCTTTTCTTGGCATCTGGAGTTCCTGGTCTTTTGATATTCCTTCCGGAGCGGCGATCGTTCTCACCTCAGCTCTGCTTTTTATCCTCCTCTGGCTTTTCGCGCCTCAGCGCGGGCTCCTCACCAGCCGCTTCGTTGATATCCGAAGAAGGCACACGGAAAGGAGCTTGCCCGCATGAGAGGGTTTTCCGTGCGTGCAGATATGACGCAGGTACGGTAAAGAGGCTCGGGGCTTCACCGGGGAATCAGATCAGCCCTGTTATAAAAAGTAAAACGCTCATTTTCGAGGGCGATTCACGGCCTTCTTACCAGGAGGAAAGAAGAGAACGTGCTTGTTCTTCAAGAGCTCGAATCATCTGAGGAGAATCATTACCCCAAGGAATGTAATGGAAATCGCCACCTCCAGCTTTCACGAAAGTTTCGCGATTAAGCTGATCGATTTCTTCGAGTGTTTCCAAACAATCTGTCACAAAACCCGGACAGATCACGTCCAGGCGAGATACTCCCTGAGTTCCTAATTCTGCAACCGTGTCAATCGTTGCTGGCCCCAGCCACTGTGCAGGACCGAATACCGATTGGAAAGTCGTCAGACATTCCTCTTCAGATAATCCAAGTCCTTGTCGTAAAGCCGCGGCGGTTTGCAGACATTCTGATCGGTAGGGGTCACCCGCTTCATCCATTGCAACGGGAAGCGAATGGAAAGAACAGAGTAAACGCTCGCCCTCGTCAAAATGTGGGCGCCCCACGCGCGCCCAATGTGCCCTCACCGCATCTTCAAGCGCATCGAGATATGCCGACGCCGTGGGGAAGGAAGACCCCAAACGAATCTGAGGATGCACGCGACGTGAGAGCAACCACTTAGCCACGGCATCGTTCACGGAAGCCACAGTTGAAGCTGAATACTGCGGATAGGCGGGCAGAATGGCGATTCTGTTCACTCCTTGAGCGCTCAGATCATCGAGAACATCACCAAGAGCAGGTTCTCCGTAGCGCATCGCAGGCACTACGCGGATACCGAGCTCATCGTGAAGAATTTGCGCTTGGCGTTTCGTGTAAAAGTCCAGTGGTGAACCTTGAGGCATCCATACCGTCGCATATTTTTCAGCTGACGCCCTCGGGCGGACTCTGAGGATGATCCCTTCCAGGATCGGCCACCACAGAAAACGCGGAAGCTCAATCACTCGTCGATCCATAAGGAACTCACGCAGATAGCTGCGAACCTCCTTCACTTCCAAGGACTTCGGTGTCCCTAAGTTCACCAGGACCAGTGCGAGTTCATCGGCTTTCACCTTTTCAAGCCTAGACCTTAAAAGGGAGTGTGGGAATGGTGGAGAAGAAATCCGTTTGAAATGACACTCAGTCATTAAATCTAATGCTCTGAAATAACGCTTCTCTCACCTCACTTTCGCCCTCGAATACGCACAATACTGTGACCACAGATTCCACATATCATCAGTACTGCAGCAACAGGTATCACCGCAGCAGCACCACTGCCAGCATCAGCTAACTCGTGCGGGGGAACATCAAGAGGTGGAGGCGGAGCATCCACTCGGACAGTTTGTCCTTCGTCGTCAATATCTGCATGAACTGCGATAAGACTCCCCTCAGAAAAAAGCTCTTCAAAAACCACAATTTCCCTTCCTGAAAGCACACGCGCATTGAAAGTAAAATCCACATCGACACAGCCACGAGGCTCCTCAGGAGTGAACTCACGTTCCCCACTCACCACCGATTCGCCTTCACGTAAAGGCGAATTCAAAAAGCGATCCATCAACACTCCCTTCAGTAAATACTGCACCCCCGGAGTTAAACCCTCGTAACACACCTCATCGCGAATACGCGCATGAGGTCCCGCCACAATCGAGGTATCACCTTCATCCCCATCGCGCGCAGTGGTGGAGAGCTTTGGCGCCTCCCCTGTTGTCACGCTCTGCCCCTCATCATCAAGATCAGCGTGTGATGCGATAAGAACACCGTCGCGAGTCAGACGTTCAAAAACAACGCTTGTCCGACCTGCCAGCCGTGCGCCCTCGACGGAAAAATCCACATCAACACACCCTTGCGGCGCCTCGGCAACAAACTCCACACTTCCCGTAACCGGCGCGCCCGCAGCGTCGAGTACCGGCTTTCCAGAATCACGATCCATCAGCATCCCTTCGAGCAGGTATGCAGCCCCGCCCTCGAGCCCGTCGAAGCACACATGATCACGAATATGCGCCATGCCCGCAGGGGCCAGTTCCTTGTCACCATCGGAAGCATCACTGGCAGTCGTTGACAGTTTTGGCTGCTCACCGGGCTTTGCCACGCGGAACTGCTCGCTGAGATCCTCAACGCTCGACTCAAAAGACCTCACGCGCGCATCTCCCTTGAAAGACGAGACGAACACGTAAGTTCCTTCCCTGCCCTCCACCTTAAAATCTGTAGAACCCACGCTCGGGTGGAATCCATTACGCGCCGGAAGCTCAACACTTGCAACAACTTGTGCACGATCCTTGTTCTCGTCACGGACCGGAATACCTTCTGGGAAGAAAAGGAGGCGCTGCGTCAGTGTCGGAACATCCGCCCCGAACCCCATACCTCCAGCAAAAGTGGGATGATCCGACGGGAAACCCGTGATGAAGAGATCATCGACAAGATACTCACCCGATTTCGTTGTGCGCGTTGTTAAGGACGAGTCGATCTCCACCACAAAAGGAATCGAACTCGTCTCTTCTTCCAGAGCAAAAGAATCTGACCAATTCGCATGAACGAGGTCGCGCACCTTAACGCTCTCACCTCGATCATCAAGACTGTGCGTCTGCGCCTCCTTGTTCACGCGCCACACCCATGTGAGGAAGCCCGGTTCCACCTGCTCCTCCAAAGCTGCCGAATACACGCCAGGACCGCGCGCGATGATCTGCACCGTCCCCACAGGCTTCGCTCCTTCAGGTACTTCCGCCCTCGTTTCAGGAAGCCGCTCCCCCAAGGCGTAGGCAGTCCCTTCAAAAACCACCGGAACCGGATTTCCGCCGATATTCATCCAAGTTCCTGACCCATAATGAGGATCGGCTTCGACAGTGAGGACATCTGAAGGCGGAGTATCCACAACGCGCTTCGCTTCACCGACTGAGGAATGAGCAATCGGCTGAAAATCGAACTCGACACGCCAACTCGGCCCAGTGATTCGACGCTCCACGGGCTCGCCTGCTGGTCGATCTCCAATTGAAACGGTGTCTTGAACATTCGGGCTTGTGACGTAGCGTGTCAGCTGAGTTCGCGCCGGATCTGTGTAGACGATCAGCGCTTTCACGGGGCCGTTACCCGTTGATTTCCACGCAAGTGATACGGGTTCATCCGCAGTTGAGCCAGACCACGTGTTCAAGCCGGTAGCGGTGAACACTGCCGGACCTTCCAAGGTCACCTTCACCGCTCGTCCCGTGACCCACCCCTGCGCCGATAAGATTCCAATGCCTCGCACTTGCCCTTTACGTTCTCCGTCACCGATCACTTCAGCGGAGGAATAGCGCACCGCTGCGAAGCGACGGGATTCTTCCACGTACTTTTGAGCGAGTGCATCCACATGGGGAATCTGCGTCTTTACCGCATTCACCAGTTGACTCACTGAATGAGCGGGATCTCGACCTGTGTCGGGGGCTTCAAGATTCGCATGAATAAGGTAGGCGAGGGCGGCGCGGCTCGCAGCTTCCTGCTTGTCTTGGTATTCCATCAGTATCCACGCCAATTGTGCCGTGGTCGCATCGAGTTCGTCTGGTCCCCATTGAGCAGAGGTACTGAGCGTTGAGAGGGAAGCGGAGTGTTGAGGGTGTGGATCTGTGCGCCACATGTGCGTACACCAGGTTGGGTAGCGTTTGTCTGCATTCGCCGGCGCTTCGAAAGCGCCAAGCCACATGTCTTGCACTCCCCCTACGTTTCGCACGATGATGCCCGGTCCGTTCTCACGCGCGTGCGCAGGTGAGGACATTCCGATGAGCAGCCACATCAGGAAGCTGAAACATAGAGCGAGGGCGAGCATCCGACGCGATCTACGGTGAACGAAGTGGCAGGTAGAGGGCATGGCGACGCCTTTCGACAGGGGGCTGAAGATTTCGGGCATTCGGGTACACCGACATCATCTGCCCCGTAACGCTGGGGGATTTATTGACGAGGGCGCCTCTCGTCATCACCATCGTGCATCAGTTCAGAAGAATCTGCCGAGATCTCCCCTGTAGCTGTGGATAACTCTGTGCAGGATACAAAAGAGCTGTGGCAAGTACGGCGCATTTTCAATGTCTGCCTTCGGTATTTTCCTTCGCTACTTACCTTCGGTGCCTGTCTTCAGTGTCTCTCTTCTGTGTCTGTCTTCGCTGTTTGCCTTGCTATCTCACGCTTCTCGTATCCTTTGCGCGAGAACATGAACACGAACGAGAACATGACACGGAGTAATGCCCGTATCCTCCTGTGGCCAGGATGCGCTTTGCTCGGGGTTGGCGTTTTGACGATGCTCTTTTACCTCAGCTGGGTAGCGAAGCGGATCAGGGATTCCTTCTTCGTCCTCTTGCATAACATCCTCACCTCAAGAGGACGAAGCTTCAAGGAAGCGCTGTATGCACAGTTCATCACGCAGATCGCAAGCAAATACCTGAAAAACGCCGATAGCACGCCCTCGGCACCCCATCCCATTGAACGACACACTCACTCGCCTTAAAGCCTGAGTCAGTCACTCCCACAGCAGATCTTTGAGGCGCAATTACAGCACAAACAACTCATGATTTTCAGCATTCGCACTCATCCACCCACTTTGACAA
>JASBZF010000030.1 GCA_029983625.1 Pauljensenia sp.
AGAATCGTGCGCTTTTCTGACGGAGACTCCCCGCGCTACGGCGCCCTCGAGGAAAATTCAACCCGGATTGTCGTCCTCAAAGGCGACCCGCTTTTCAACCCGGTAGAACCGGACGGAAGAATCGTTGAACTCGACGAAGTCCGTCTTCTTTCCCCAGTGATCCCACGCTCTAAAGTCATCGGCATTGACAACAACCGTGCAGATCAAGCCCGCCCCCTGGATGATCCGGCATCCGCACCCATGCCCCCTGTCTTCCTCAAAGCAAACACGTCAGTCATTGGCCCGGACGACCCGATCATCTTGCCGAAATGGAGCCAAGACATCACTTACGAAGGTGAACTCGCCCTCGTCATCAAATCCCTCGCAAAAGACGTGCCCCTCGACGAAGTAGAACACGTCATCCTCGGCTACACCCTCTGTAACGATGTGACCGCACGCGATGCGATCACCGAAGGGCCGTGGAGTGCAGGAAAATCCTTCGACACCGCCTGCCCAATAGGCCCCTGGATCGTTGTTGATCCAAAGCTCGACGTCCAGAACCTCACCATAAACGGCCAAGTCGGCGAAGCACACACCCATGCGTCAACCGCAGACATGCGACACACAGTCCGTGAACTCGTCGCCTACTGTTCCACTCTCTTCACCCTCCTTCCCGGCGACATCATCACAACCGGCTGCCTTGGGGTCTGTGGGCCGCTCACGGACGGCGACACCGTTTCCTTTGAAATCCCCGAGATCGGTCGCCTCACAAACCCGGTGCTGCGCCGCTAAAAACCGCGAGAGACCACTCACTACCATGCCCTTGCGACCACGCCCTCGGGGCCTCTCCTGCGTCAAAACCTCACGTGCTCTGCCTTGAAGGAACGTGGTCTCTTCTTCGCCGCCCCTTTTAAAAGGGGCAGCAACGCCCTCCCGAAAGCAGGAAAAGCCCAGAGAAAGTGGAGTGTCGTATCAGGGAGCAAGAGTCACGCACACCTACACCTCACACCTCAACGTGCTTCTACGAACAATTCCGTGTCGAAGGGCACGCACCTGTTTCTTGCACTTCACCCTGATGTGTTCGCATCATTGATTCCCCAACACGCGATTCCACACATGCTTTCACCGCTTTTTTCTCTCTCCTGTTTGCGGTGCCTTTTTTTAAAAAACCTTGTGAAAGCGCTCGATCTGCCTTCTTGTGCCTCTGCCTTCCCGTGCGCGTGTCGGCGCGCGCCGAATGGTGCAGCTTTCGTGTGTTTGAAGGAGTGTGTACCGAGGGCGGGAGTGTGCGTTTCAGGAGAAAAGAAAGGCAAGGTGTGCGAGTAGAATTGGCCGTATCATGAGTGAAACGACTGCTTCCGGCGCCGATGTGCGCGTTCGATTCTGCCCGTCTCCGACCGGGACCCCTCATGTGGGGATGGTTCGCACCTGCCTGTTCAACTGGGCTTATGCGCGCCACACCGGCGGCACCTTCGTCTTCCGTATCGAAGATACCGATGCGGCGCGAGACTCCCAAGAATCCTTCGATCAGATTCTCGACTCCCTGTCGTGGCTTGGCTTGGACTGGGACGAGGGAGTGAACAAAGGTGGCCCTCACGGTCCCTATCGCCAATCTGAACGCATGGACATTTATCGGGATATCGCAGCGAAGCTATTGGAGGCTGGCTACGCTTACGAGTCCTACTCAACTCCCGCTGAGATCGAGGAACGTCACCGCGCTAAAGGTGAGGACCCGAAGCTTGGCTACGACGGTTTCGATCGTGACCTGTCAGAAGAACAAATCGCCGCTTTTAAAGCGGAAGGGCGCGAACCGGTCCTGCGTATGCGGATGCCTGATGAAGACATCACTTTTACCGACCTTGTTCGCGGGGAGATTACTTTTAAAGCGGGGTCAGTGCCGGACTATGTGATCGTGCGCGCAAACGGTGATCCCCTGTACACGCTTGTGAACCCCATTGATGACGCCATGATGGAGATCACCCACGTTCTTCGCGGTGAAGATCTCCTGTCTTCGACACCGCGTCAAATTGTTCTCTACCGTGCGCTTGAAGCACTCGGAATCGCGAAGTTTATGCCGCGTTTCGGTCACCTGCCCTACGTGATGGGAGAGGGGAATAAGAAGCTATCCAAACGCGATCCCGAATCGAATCTCCTCCTGCACAAGGAAGCAGGCATGATTCCCGAGGGGCTCAATAACTATCTGGCGCTCCTCGGCTGGTCAATTGGCCCGGACCGGGATATTTTCTCAATGGACGAGCTTGCCGGGGCCTTCGATATCTGCGCGGTGAACCCCAATCCGGCGCGTTTTGATCAGAAAAAGTGCGTGGCGATTAACGCTGAGCAGATTCGTCTCCTGGACGGCGATGATTTCCGGGCGCGTCTCGTGCCTTTCCTCGCACGAAAGGATTTAGTGTCCGCTCATGCTTATGAGGAGCTGAGCGAGGGCGAGCGTCGGATCCTCGACGCTGCGGCACCCTTGGCGCAAACGCGGATTCAGCTACTCGGTGAGGTACCTGCGCTTATGCGTTTCCTCTTTGTTGAGGCGTCTCAGATTTCCTACGAGGAGAAGGCTCTGTCCAAACTGAAAGACCAGGCCCCTGAGGTTCTTGCTTGCGCTCGTAAAGTGTTGGCTGATCTTGAGGACTTCACTCCTGAGCGGATTAAGCTCGCGCTGGATGAGGCTTTGGTTCAAGGGCTTGGTGTGAAGCCTCGTTTTGCTTTCGCTCCGCTTTTCGTCGCAGTGACAGGATCGAATGTGTCGCTGCCGGTCGTTGATTCGATGTCAATCCTCGGTCGCGATGAGGTTCTGGCTCGCATTGACCGTCTCATCGAAACACTCGCCTGATCGGGCTTCTTGCTGCATTGAGCTTTGTGCTGCATCACAGTTCATGCTGCGCAGTACTCTGTGCTGAATGACTCGCCTGTGGGGGCAAAGCGCCGCTTTACCCCCACAGGAGCTGCTTTCTTCTTCCGGCGTATGACGAGATCCCTCATTACGCCAAGAGAGCGAAGAAACGCTTCAGCATGACACCTGGGTCGAGGGCGGTGGGGTTTGAACTGACGGATGAGATGAGCCGTTCAGGGTGAGCGGGAGCACTCTGTTTTGATTTGTCACTGAGTGTGTTCCTCGGCTACTATTTCCTCTTGTCGCCAGTAACTCAGTAGAGTTGCAGGTGATGCCAATGGGGTATGGTGTAATTGGCAACACAGCTGATTCTGGTTCAGCCATTCTAGGTTCGAGTCCTGGTACCCCAGCGATCGCAAAGACTGTTTTGTGTTCCAGAGGCCCCCATCGTCTAGCGGCCTAGGACGACGCCCTCTCACGGCGTTAACACCGGTTCAAATCCGGTTGGGGGTACGACGATCGCTTCGGCAATCGCATAAATACTCGCCTGCGAGTCATATGCCCCCATCGTCTAGCGGCCTAGGACGCCGCCCTCTCACGGCGGTAACACCGGTTCAAATCCGGTTGGGGGTACCACAGCAGCGGAGGAACCTCAACGTTTCTCCGTTTTTCATCCTCACTTTTCACTGTCACAAAACTTTTCGGATGAGGACAACCTGAGCGGGTGGCACCATTGCCGTGAGCATCGCCCTTCATAAAAGTGCAGCGTGTCTTCCTTGGCGGGATGAAAAGCCGGAGGCTTGCCCAAGGGGGCATTCAGGTGCGCCCACTGGCGAGAATATGCCATGCGTAGCTTTTTACGCACACTTTGGCGCACACCTCCACCATTCCAAGGAAGCGCAGACCTGTGCTGCTACACTCGCGAAGCATGCGTCAGTCTGTTCTCGTGACCGGTGCCGGCGGCTATATCGGTCGGCATGTCGTTCATAGCCTTCTGGAACGAGGGCTCGAGGTCAAGGCACTCGACATCCGTTTCGATGGAGTCGATGAACGAGCGGAGCGCATATCCCTCGACCTCTTCTCCGGCGATCCTGACATTTACGACACAATGGGCCGCCCCGATGTCGTCCTCCACATGGCCTGGCGCGATGGATTCACCCACAATTCACCCGCACACATCGACGACCTTCCCAAGCACTACCGCCTCATCGAAAACCTCTACGCCGCCGGACTGAAACGGCTCGCAGTCATGGGCACAATGCATGAAGTCGGCTATTGGGAAGGGGCGATCGACGAGAACACCCCCTGCGCACCCGCCTCCCTTTACGGAATCGCGAAAAATGCGCTTCGTGAAACAACACGCCTCTCAGCGCACGCACATGATGCCCTGTTCCAATGGATTCGCGCCTACTACATCGTTGGCGACGATGCCCACGGCAACTCCATCTTCTCCAAACTCCTCGCCGCCGCACACGCAGGACAAAAGAGCTTCCCCTTCACAAGCGGAAAGAACCTCTACGACTTCATTTCCCTCCACGACCTCGCCACCCAAATCGCCGCGATTCTCGATCAAGATCAAGTCGTCGGCATCATCAACGCCTGCAGTGGCGAACCAATGACACTAGCTGAACGAGTCGAACGCTACATCCACGACAACGCTCTCGATATCGCCCTCGAATACGGGGCCTACCCGGACCGTCCCTACGACTCACCCGGTGTGTGGGGAGATGCGACTAAAATCAGGCAAATCCTCAACACGGACGCACCTTTCGATGCCAAAGCCTGAAACTGTGCAGAAAGGACACGCATGATTCTTCACGATTCTGCGCGGCGACTCGGCATCTTCTTCTTCTACGATGCGCAAGGTATCGTCGATGACTACATCAGCGTCCTTCTCGCCGGAATGCGCCCCTGCGTCGATGAACTCATCGTCGTTGTGAACGGTCACCTCAGCACTGACGGACACGACCGCCTCAAAGAATGGGCTGACGAACTGATCGTTCGTGAAAACGTAGGACTCGATGTCTGGGCCTACAAAACAGCCCTGGATTCGCGAGGATGGGAGAACCTACTCAGCTTCGATGAGATTGTGCTCTTCAACTCCACAATCATGGGGCCGGTTCATCCCTTCACTGAAATGTTTGCGGAAATGGGACGACGCGATCTTGACTTCTGGGGAATCACAGGATTCCATGAAGTACCCGTCGCCGATGACCCTTCAGCTGCTTCGGCAATCCCCGCGCATATTCAAAGTCACTTCCATGTTTATCGCCGATCCTTGGTTGCGAGTAGCGCATTTCAGAAATACTGGGACACGATGCCAGCAATCAGCGGCTATACGGCCTCCGTGTCGCTTCACGAAAAACCCTTCACACAGCGCTTTGAAAAGCTCGGCTTTTCTTGGGATCTTTACGTCGATACGCGCGACCTGATTGGCTTTACCTCCCATCCGATCATCTTCGCCCCCAAACACCTCATCGAAAAGAAACGCTGCCCGATCTTCAAGCGCCGTTCCTTCTTTCACGATTACGAGGATGTCCTCGATCAATCAGTGGGCAACGCCGCCCTCGACCTCTACGAGTACCTGCGTGACCATACCGACTTCGACACGAGCCTCATCTGGCACAACCTGTTAAGAACTTGCGAACTGACCGACCTGGTGAAGAACCTCCAACTCACCTATGTGCTGCCGACCCGCTCGTATGCGATTGAGCCAAAGAGCCGCCGCCTTGCGCTCATCATGCACATTCACTACATGGAACTTCTTGACCAGATGCTCCAGTACGCCGCTTCGATGCCCGATGATGCGGACCTCATCATCACCGTCGGCTCCGAAGAAAAAGCACAGACCGTGCGCGCCGCAACCGCAACATTAGCGAATACCGTCATCGTGCGCACCATCGTCAACCGAGGTCGAGATGTGTCCGCCCTCCTCGTCGGTGCCTGCGACCTCGTCGCCAACTACGACCTCGTGTGTTTCATTCACGATAAGAAAGTCACTCAGATTGACCCCGGCACAGTGGGGGAGGGGTTTGCGCTTAAATGCTTCGAGAATGTTCTTGCGAGTCCAGAATTTGTGAAGAACGTCCTCGCACTCTTTGATCGTGAACCGCAGCTCGGTGTCCTCACTCCCGCCCCACCGAACCACGCAGACTATTTCCCGATCTCCAGCTACGCCTGGGGGCCTAATCTTCCCTCCACGAAGAAACTCTTAAAAGAACTGGGAGTTTCGGTTCCCATTCACGAAGCAAAAGGGGTGATGGCTCCGCTGGGGTCAACGTTCTGGTTCCGCCCCCAAGCCGTGAAAGCCCTTTTTGAAAAAGGATGGAGCTACGAGGACTTCCCCGAAGAACCGCTTGCGGCGGACGGCACGATCAGTCACGCCATCGAACGCTCCTACTGCTATGTCGCTCAAAGTGCCGGATACTTCAGTGCCTGGCTGTTCTCCGACCGTTTTGCACGTATCGAATTAACGAATCTGGCTTTTTACACTCGTGAACTCACGCGAGCGATCGCACCTCATTGGAGTCTGAGCACGGAAAAACGCATGGTCGGTGCGGCGATTGCGAACTCTTCCGCGTGGCGTATCCTACGTGAAGGCGTAAAACGGCGCCTACCTGCCCCGTTCAAACCCTCAGCTCGCTTCATCTACGGGCTGTTCACAAAGACAAGGATGTCTGCAAGGAGGTGGCGTAATGGGCAGTGACACGACAGTAGCCCAGCCGAAACGAGCCCGACTGTTCTATCTTGACCTGGTTCGTGCGCTTGCAACTTTCCTGATCGTCCTTACCCACTTCAACAATCCTTTCTTTTCCGAGGGCGGGTATCTGCTGACGAACAGGCCCTTCAATATCTATGTGGGTGACCTCGGAGTCTCACTCTTCCTCATTATTTCCGGTTCAGCTCTGGCCTACACTTACTCTTCCCCCCTGAACCTGAAACGCTTCTACTGGAAACGTTTCAAAGGTATTTATCCGATGTTCTGGACCGCCTGGGTGTGCGCCACACTCTTTTTCTTCATCGACTCTCACGGCCATCCGATGAACGGCGGACCGGTCTCTTCAATCATTTGGACAATCTTCGGCGTCGATGGGCTAGTCGCAAACTTCCATATTCCGACCCTCTACCTCCTGGGTGAATGGTTCCTCGGTTTTATCATCATCTTCTACCTTGTCTTTCCATTGCTGTTGCACTGCATCGAACGCTATCCGGTCTGGACTGCCCTGACCCTTGCCCTCATCTATGTGGCGACACTGGCACTCACCTCACATTTCGGTATTCTCGCTTCGGTTCTTTTACCCACCCGACTTCCTGAACTCGCTTTCGGTATCTACCTCATTCGCTACTTCCCGAAGTCATCACACCTCCTGGCCCTACCCGCAGTCTTGATCCTTATCTGCTTTGCTCTGTTTGGTGAAGGAGTCAACAAGGATCTCGCAACGACTTGTGTGGGCATCAGCGCCTTCCTTGTGCTGGTGGCGGTAGCTGAGTTCATTGCGATCCAACCGATACGTGTACTCGTCGGGCTGGTCGCAAAATATTCCTATCCGATCTTCCTCGTTCATCACGTGGTCATCTATAAGCTCTTCATGTTCTCGGATATCCCCTGGGCAGAATTCGGGCGAGCCCAGGTGGTAATGTTCTTCATCGCCGTTTGTGCTGTGACTTTTGGAATCGCGATCGCCTTGGAAAAGCTCACGACTCATGTGGTGACTTTCTGTACTGAGGCATTCAGTGGATCGTGGTGGACAAGAAAAAAAGCGCTCACTGAAGGCGCTGTTGTAGAAGCACACGCAGGTGAGGCACAATGAGCAACCCTGCCGCTTCTGCGAAAAAAGAACAGTGGCGTCACACCCTGGATCTGACGTGGAGTTTCAGTCGCCGCGCCGTCTCCTCAGAGTTCAAAGGGACAGCGCTTGGGCGGCTGTGGTCCCTCATTAATCCTCTCGCGACAATCCTCGTTTTTACTTTAATTTTCGGCCTTGTTTTCCGGGGTTCAGTTGATCCTGGACGGAACTCAGGGATCACCTCCTTCGCCCTGTGGATCGGCATCGGTGTCCTGTGTTGGAATTTCATGTCGGGAGCAATCCTGAAAGGCATGAACTCCCTAGTGGATAATGCGGGCCTCCTCACGAAGGTCTATTTCCCCCGTCAAATCCTCGTCTACTCCAGCATCCTCGCCCTGGTCGTTGATTTTTCTTTCGAACTCCTGGTCCTTGTCATCATCTCCTGGATCGTGGGGGGTGCGGGCGTTGTCCTCATGGTCCCCGCCCTTATCGGCATTACTCTCCTCACCGCAATGTTCTCAACGGGAATGGCTCTTTTCCTTTCGGTCGCCACCGTGTATTTCCGCGATATTTCGCACCTGTGGAAAATCTTTAACCAAGTGTGGATGTATGCTTCCGGTGTTGTTTTTTCCCTCGGGATGCTCCACGACGTTGAAAACCATCTGTTTGCAAAAGGATGGAACATCAACGGAGCGCCGATCCCGCTGACCACTCTTTTCCGACTCAATCCCGCTGAAACCTACCTTGAGGCATTCCGTTCCTGCCTGTACGACTTCGCTTTGCCTTCTTTGCCCGTCACCCTCGCGTGCCTTTTGTGGGGATTCGGAGTATTCACCGCCGGAGTGCTCTTCTTCCATCGTCACAGTGCGCGCCTCGTTGAGGAGCTATGAGATCAATGACCGAAGCTGCGATCACCGTCCACAACGTCGCTAAACGTTTCCGCATGTATAAAACACGGAACCAATCACTGAAAAGCGCGTTCCTCCATCGCGGGCGAGGGGCTTACGAAGATTTCTGGGCCTTGCGTGACATTGATTTCTCCATTCCCGAGGGCGAAACTTTTGGTCTTCTTGGTCATAACGGATCAGGGAAATCAACCCTGCTGAAGTGCATCGCGAGGATCCTCACCCCCGATCAGGGAAAGATTACAGCGCGCGGGCGCGTGGCCGCGATGCTGGAAGTCGGTTCTGGCTTTCATCCTGAGCTTTCTGGCCGGGAAAATATTTACCTGAATGGTGCGATCCTTGGGATGAGTCGGACGGAGATTGAGAAAAAGTTTTTCGATATCGTTGACTTTTCAGGTGTCGGGGATTTCATCGATCAGCCGGTGAAGAACTATTCCTCCGGCATGTATGTGCGCCTGGGATTTTCAGTGTCAATTCACGTTGAGCCAGATATCCTCCTCGTCGATGAGATCCTCGCCGTAGGAGACATGGAGTTTCAACGTCGCTGCATGTCAAAGTTCGCTGATTTCAGGGCCGATGGGCGCACAGTTGTCGTGGTGTCCCACGGGCTTGAACAGATGCGGACTTTCTGCGACGAGGTCGCCTGGCTCGATCACGGTCAGCTGCAAGAAGTCGGACCAGCTGCTGAGGTCATCGACCGCTATTCGGTGATTGTGAACGAAACCGAAGAAGTTGCAGGCGGAGGTCGTCGTTTCGGTAGTGGCGAGGCCCGTATTACGGGGATTGATCTGCTCGATGCTTCAGGTGCTGTCATTCGCCGAGCGGATATCGGCCAGGAAGTGATGATTCGTATGCACTATCAGTGCGATACGGAAATTGAGGGCGCTGTTTTTGGCGCTTCGATTGACACGGCAGATGGCGTGGTTGTCTGGGGTTTGCACGGACTGGATGCGGGTTTCGTTCCTAAGGTTCTCCCGGTGGGGAAAGGACACGTTGATCTGCACATTCCGCGTCTGATGCTGCGACCTAACGAGTATGTCATCTCAGCGGCGATTCAACCTCCGCATCTGACGAGCGTGATTGATGCTCTCCAAAAGGCCCGGACTTTTGAAGTGATGCCCGGTCCGAGGATGGAATCGGGGGGCGTTGTCGCCCTCGATGCACAATTCACGGAAATTACGCCGCATATGCCGATGAATACGTACACGGATCGACGCTGAAGTAACGCAGGGGATTGAGGCCAGCTACATCCCCTCAGCGAGATGAACGCAGAAAATTGATCATTCGCCTGTAAGCGCTTCTTGGCCGCTGTGCGTGTGCGTAGTAGCGTGTGCGTCCTGAAGGGGTGGACGCCGAACACCCATACGATTCATGAGGACGCAAATCGCGAGAGTGAAGAGGAGGAACACGATCCCCAAAAGCCACAGTGGGATCGGTGGGAACCATTCGCTTCTGCGTAAATCCCAACCTGCACTCATCCCGAGCATATGGCGATGCAGCTCCACGAGCACGGCGAAGCAGTGAACCCCAGAAAAGATCAACGCCCACGCTGTTGTGAGGCGCCGATCGCGAGCAGCAGGAGCTGAACCCATCCGCTTGGCGAGGACGAAAGCCGCGAGAACGGGAATACCGATGAACATGGGGAGGATGTAGCGTCCCTGCCACATAATGCCGAGACTGCGCGCCTGAGAGGCGTGCAGGGCAACGGGAACGACAAGGCAGGTGAAGACAAGGGAAACGAAAACGACAATCCGATCCCTCCGCGTCCCGTACATGTAGACGAGCACCATCGACGCGACATAAGCGGACAGGAAGAGGACCACAGCGAACAAAGGAAGAGGAACATGGAGCCAACCAAAAGAGCCGACAGCATGTTGAAGATACGTGTCAGTCATCCTCAAGGTGTACATCGCAAGCCACAGGGGAGTAAGGGACGGATCGGACACAGGTTCGGAGGTCGTGAGGACTCCTGTACCGACAATCCACAGCGATGCTGCGGCGGTCGCAAGCGTTGTCACCGCAATCGGTGCCCACGAACGCTTATCACGAATGACTCGCCAGGTCATCGACCAGGGTTGCAAAGCAATCGCACACACAACGATGAGGGCTAAGAAGAAGGGCGTAAGGCCACGTGAATTGGCAAAAACGCTGGCAGTGAAGGCGAGGAGCCACATTCTTCGTCCCAGATCTTCTGGACGTGTGGCCCTGATAATCAAGAGGAGCAGACACCACACGGCGAAAGCACTGGAGATCTCCAGGGATTGCGGATTGATTGAAGAAGCGAGGAATGCCGTCATCGGCGTGATCCCGGCGGTTGCGGCGATGATGGCGATAGGGGGGAGGGCAGATTGACGCAGTGCGCGCAGACCAAGAGCGAGGAAGAAAGAGGCAATGAGACCAGAAACGATCCGCATCGCGTAGATACTTGCGACGCTGTGCGAAAAAAGAGCTGGCCAAGAAATCAGCGCATAGTAAACGGGGTTGTAGCGGGCTGCGGGAGTGGGAACTTCAACCCAGCCATTCGGGCTGTCCGTGGTATGGATCAGCGCATCATCACAGGTTGAAATCGGTACTTCAGGTTGGAAAGCGTTGCACAGGTACACCTCAGCGTCGGCGTACACCTCTGGGATATCGACAACGCGATCAATGAGGATCTTCTGGTCGAATACCTGCCCGTAGGCCGTTGCTGCGGCCTTCTTTAAATGCGACTGCTCATCGGGTGACGCCATAAGCGGATTGGCGAGAGACCATGCGCTTGTGAGGAGGAAGAAAGCAAGGAAAGCAATCCAGAAGACAGCTCGTGGGCTGAGCGGATGCGCGTTCTTTTCCCGCAGAGACGACACCTGGGAAGTATCGGAGCGTGAAATCAACGGGTGAGAAGAATGCATGAGGAGTACCCCGCAGAATCTGGAGAGCCGAAGTCGCCCTCGATCCTATCAGTCCGGCTTGGGATGAAAGAGGAATACGCGGTACACGCCTGAAAGGAACAGACGGAAGAAAGAGTGCAGGGAAAAACCTTTTCAGGCCGTTTTAATCGCTCTTCGTCTTCTTGTGTGTGCGCACACCGATCAGCAGCGCCGCAAAGAAAAAAAGACTGAGAACCGTCATAGCGAGGGCGTAACTGATTGCAGCACCGTAAAGGGCGAGAGTGGGAACGAAGAAGACGAGAGCAAAAGAAACAGTCACTGCGGATATCAGGTAGCCGATGAAAACAATGCGTTGGAGGCGCATCGTGGTTAAGGCGTAGTACAGGATGACGCTTGCTGAGTTCATTGCGCCGCCGAGGACGAGGATAAAAAGCTCCCAGCGGAACACGGACACATCCTTGTCGAAAACAAATCCGAGAAGCAGCGCTCCGCACAGGTCAGTGAGTAAAGCGACGAGGAGGAAAGCTCCCGCTGTTGCCGCAAGACCCTTTCGGATGATCGCCCAGAATCTCGAAAAGTCACGGCGCAACCAGATCTTTGCCATTGTGGTCAAAAGCGGGCGGAAAACAATTGTGGAGGCCAGGTTGATGGCGAAAGCAGGCATGAAAATGATTGCGAAATAGCCTTGCTGGTCGTGGTCGAGGAAACGATCAATGGCGAAACGTGGCGCGTTTGCCAGATAAATAGCGATGAAAGAAGCGAGGAAAAGCGGGAGGCACGCCAGAGAAAGTGAACGAATCGCAGACAAAGACCAATGGGGGCGCAGAGGGAAAAGACGACGCGAAGGGGGGAGGAAGACAAGGAGCATCGTCGCGAAGGACACGCAGAAGCACAGGAAAGCGGAGGTGAGGAGATCCTGTGTGACAAAGACGAGGGCAGTGAAGGAAACTGTGGTGACGAAGGAACGGATGAATCCTGCGCGTCCAGCGAGGGCCAGGTAGCCACATCGCTGTAGCTCCGAGTAGAACACGTCTTCAAAAGCGTCGAAAAGCTTCAGGGAAGCGATGAGGGCCAGAGCCGCACAATCAGCGGGGGAGGTGCCGCGCAGAGCCGAAAGAGCGACAATGCCGATTGCCATCGCTGCGACGGTGAGAAAACGAAGAGCAAGGTAGTCGCCGAAAGCGAAACGCTTCTCAACGTCGGTGACCTGGTAGGTTCGCACCTCGTACATGCCAAGAGTTTGGAATTGTTGGCCGATGGCGAGGGCGAGAGAAAAAAGCCCCCCGGCGGCTAAACCGGCAGAGCGGGTCACGGCGAGCAGCATGATGATCGTCGAGGCGGCGAGCATCATTGACCACGCCGTGTTCCAGAAAAAATCACTCTTCACAGAGGAAGGCGTGGGAGCAGTTGGGGTCATGATTCGTCAGGACGCGGATTCTGGAGCTGAGTAGGGGCCAAAATCAACCTCGATCGGCTTATGGTTCCGGCGCTGTTCAATCGGAGGTAAAGTCATGTAGTCACCGTAGGTGCGTCGCATCATCGCATCGTAGGCGGGAGCCATTTGGACAGTGATTCCTTCAAAAGGAACGTCGATTGTCGGTTGGATCTCTTCGCGGGTGACAATCCAGTTCTGAGGGTCGCGCATCGAAAAGTCCGTGAAACGTCCGGTGTTCTCGCCCTCGTATCTGCGTGCAGCCGCGTCAAAGCGTTTCTGGAGACGACGCGGCCCGAGGCGCAGCAGTTTAAGGCCGTAGTAGGCGATCCCGGTTGCCGTGTGGATCGCGAGACGCTTCAGACCGTGCGTGTTGATGAGCATCGGTGTGGGTGTGCCCGTCAGGTAAAGGAGACGACCCCAAAGCCAGGTCGCGCGGGACTGTTTCTTGAAAGCTTGAGGATCGTCGGGAACGGTATCGAGGGGGAGGATGTCCAGACAGATCGGCATACGATAGCGCGCATTCTTTGCGAACTCGGGAATGAAGAGCGTATCGGTGAAGCCGAGCTTAGTGAACATGTACGGATATTCAGGCAGTGTCCGCGTGTTGTCGAAACGGTAGCGTGGCCCCATCAGTGCGGGAGCTTCGTTGAGGAAACGCTCGTAGTGGTCGCGTGTCATCAGCAGATCAATGTCATCATCCCAGGGGATGAAACCGCGATGGCGGACCGCGCCGATCATCGTTCCACCGTACACCGAATAGGGAATGTCAAGCTGGCGGCACACAGCATCCACATCGCGAAGCATCTCCACGAGGAGTAAGTGAACTCGTCTCAGGAGTTCGGGATCGTCAACCATATCCGATGCCATGGGTTTCCCTGTCGTCTGGTGCGTTGCTGTGCTCCCCTGGGAGACAAGCCTGAGATGCTGCGATTGTCTCACACGAAGAATCGGGCCCTTCACATGAAACAGGAGTGAGAAGGGCCCGATCCTGGCTGCTGCTTAGAGCTGGTCTCCTTCAAGTAAATCGAGAAGGTATTGGCCATAACCTGACTTGACAAGCGGTTCGGCCCTTTTGCGCAGGCCCTCGTCATCAATGAAGCCCATGCGCCAAGCGACTTCCTCAGGAGCGCCGATTTTCATGCCCTGACGTGCTTCGACGGTGCGCACAAAACCGGTTGCGTCAGCAAGGGAATCGAAGGTGCCGGTGTCGAGCCAGGCGGTACCTCTGGGCAGGACTTCCACTTTGAGTTTCCCGGCTTCGAGATAGTGCCTGTTCACGTCTGTGATCTCGTATTCTCCCCGAGCGGAGGGTTTAAGATTCTTCGCGATCTCAACGACATCGTTGTCATAAAAGTACAGGCCGGGAACCGCGTAGTTTGATTTCGGATGCGCAGGCTTTTCTTCAATAGAGATCGCGTTGAAGTCTTCGTCGAATTCAACGACACCGTAGGCTGTCGGATCACTCACGTGATAGGCGAAAACAGTACCGCCGTCCGGTTCGGTGTGTCGGCGCAGCTGCGTGCCCATTCCGGGTCCGTAGAAAATGTTGTCACCGAGGACGAGGGCGGCAGGGTCGGAGGCGACATGGTCGGCGCCGAGGACGAATGCCTGTGCAAGACCGTTAGGGACTTCCTGGACGGCGTAGGAGATATTGACACCGAGTTGTGAACCGTCACCGAGGAGACGCTGGAAGCTGTTGGCATCATGCGGGGTGGTGATGACGAGGACGTCCTGGATCCCGGCAAGCATAAGCGTGGAGAGCGGGTAGTAGATCATGGGCTTGTCGTAGACGGGAACAAGCTGCTTTGAAGTGCCAAGAGTGATCGGGTTCAGACGAGTTCCCGAACCTCCGGCGAGGATGATGCCCTTCATGGTTCCTCCATTTTCCTGGGCGGTGCGAAGGTGCTGTCCGTGCCATTATGCGCATGTGAGCCTTTTTGACAAGGAAGGCGTGCGGGCGGGTTCCACAGTGTACTCAGGTTCAGTTGAATCCGGTGTGCGGGAGCTTTCGATGAGGGATCGTGCTCTACTATCCTTAGGAAAGCTTGGCTTGCGAGTGTGAAAAATGTGAGGAGCATTGATGACGGAAGTAACGGCCGGCAAGGCGCTCGGTATTGAAACGACCCCGATTCCTGGATTGCTCCGCATCGACTTGACGGTTCATAAGGATAATCGCGGCTGGTTTAAAGAGAACTGGCAGCGGGAGAAGATGGTCGCCCTCGGCCTTCCTGATTTCGTTCCGGTTCAGAACAATATTTCTTTTAATGATGAAGTCGGCGTCACTCGTGGTATTCACGCAGAACCTTGGGACAAATTCGTCTCTGTTGCGACGGGGCGTGTTTTCGGAGCTTGGGTTGATCTTCGTGAAGGCCCTTCCTTTGGGACGGTGTACACCACCCAGATTGATCCTTCGGTGGCGATCTTCGTTCCTTGCGGAGTAGGCAACGCCTATCAGACTCTGGATGCGAACACTGCCTACACCTACCTCGTGAACGCTCACTGGTCGCCTGATGCGCTCTACACTTTCCTCAATATCGCAGACGACACTGTTCAGATCGACTGGCCGATTCCTCTTGAGCGTGCGATCTGCTCGGACAAAGACCTCCAGCATCCTCCTTTGCATGAGGTCACTCCCTTTTCGCTTTCCCATGCGCGTGCGCGCACGCAGCATGTTCTTGTCACCGGTGCGCGAGGCCAGCTCGGACGCGAACTCATGAAGCAGCTCCCCGAAGCGGGTTTTGAGGTCACCGGCGTGGATTTGCCCGAGTTCGATATTTCCGATGCTGAGGCAATGGACCGGGTGGACTGGTCAGCTTTTGACGTGATCATTAACGCGGCTGCATGGACCGATGTGGATGGGGCGCAGACTCCGCGCGGACGTACCCTCGCGTGGAAAGCGAATGCGACAGGCCCTTCCTATCTGGCTCGCGCAGCTGCGCGCGCGGGGAGTGTCCTCGTGCATGTGTCCACCGAATACGTTTTCGATGGGACGAAAGAGATCCACTGTGAGGATGAAGCGCCCAGCCCGCTTGGTGTGTACGCGCAGTCGAAAGCCGGGGGAGATGCGGCAGTGTCAGCTCTGCCTCAGCACTACCTGGTACGTACCTCGTGGGTGGTGGGAGAGGGGAAGAACTTCCCGAAGCAGATGATGGATCTTGCTAGGCGCGGCGTGAATCCATCGGTGGTGGCCGATCAGACGGGACGTTTGACTTTCGCAGATGATCTTGCTGCGGGAATTATTCATCTTCTGCGTTGCGATGCTCCTTACGGAACTTACAACATTTCAGGTGAAGGCCCCGTTGTGTCTTGGGCTGATGTGGCCAAACGAGTCTTTGAGCTTCTTGGACGTGATCCTCAAGATGTCAAGTCTGTGACAACGGAGGAATACTTCGCTGGACGCGAAGGAATGGCTCCGCGTCCACTGTCAAGCGTCTTAGATTTGACGAAGATTGAAGCCAGCGGTTTTATTCCGGCGCATTCCATGAAAAAGCTTGATGCATTTATTGCAGCTTCCCTGTGAAGGCGGTGCGTGTGGAACACGCTGCCGTAAAACACTGCCGTCGGCGGTTTGAAACGCCGACGGCAGCTGTTGCATGACAGTGTCATGCAACAAAGAGACTCAGTGGCGCGGGTCGCCGAACCAGTCTTTGTAGAGCCTCCAGAAATTGCGGTTACCGTAGGCTGAGCACGAATCACCGCTGCCGTTCATATTGGCGAGGGCGGCCGCATTCGGCTGGTAAGGCGTGTAGTTGTACAAGGCTGCGGTTGCTCGATTCTCAAGGTAGACCGGTGAAGATCCGCATGAGGCATTGGGATGATAAGCGATCGAGGCTGTGGTCCCTGCCCTGTAGCGGAAAGAGAGGGGACGTTCACCGTAGGCGATGAGCTGAGAGGCTGCGTGATACAGCTGGTTTGCAAACCCTCGGTAGGTTGGACTGCATGCGGCAAAATCAGGGCAAGCGTAGCCAAGTGCCTTGTCGTAGCGCCCCAAATGAGGATCGTAGGATTGCAGAGCTGATCCTGAGGCCGTCACGAGTCCCTGTTCTTTTTGGAGCATGACGATCAGGACTTTCGGGTTGATGCCGCAGGCGCGTGCGCTTTTCGCGATCACCGCTGCTGCTGTTTCGTTCTGTGCTCCGACGTAAGGGTCACAAAAGGGCGTGTCCATTGTGTGTGTCGTGAGTCGATAGCGCGACAGGCAGGGTGTCCCGTCGGCTGCGTCTTGACAGTAGGGGTTACGCGCCTGAAGGAATGCTTGAATCGATTCGGTCGTCATCGCTGAAGAGTCGAACATATTCGCGTCGGAAATAATGAAGCCCGCTGTGAAGTTTTCGGGATGACCGCTGGGAATCCAGGCTCCTGAAGCTGCGAAATAGTAGGTCTTGCCGTCGATGAGTCGTGAGCCGGTCGCCATAGCGCCAGAATCTTCGCACCAGTACCACACGCCCCGCACGGCGACCCATCCGCGTTGCATGAGGCCCGTTGTCGGATCAAGATAGTACCAGTTTCCGCGCGAGTTGATCCACCCAAAAGATCTGCGCCCTGAAGAATCGTAGTAGCGCCACGATGTCTCTTCAGGGTTCCAGGCGGTGACCATTGCTCCTGAAGCGGAAAGGAAATAGGTGCCCGACGGGAGGTGAAGTTCTCCGGTGTGCATGAGGCCCGTTACCGGGTCAAGGTAGTACCAAAAGCCACGGTCTTCTACCCAGCCTCGCGCTTCAGGCCCCTTGGGGAGGAAGTAGCGCCATCCTTCAGCTGAGGAGAGCCACCCGGTGATCATACGACCATCACTTGCGAAGGAATAGGTGGCGCCCTCGATACTCATACGCTGCGTTGCCGCTGCACCCCCGTGATTGGGGTCAAAGTAATACCAGCTGCCAGATATGAGCTGCCAGGAAAGCGCTAATGCTCCCTTTGCGTCGAGGTAGTAGAGGGAACCGGATTCTTTGAGGAGGCCGGTGTGCATGGCTCCGGTAGCCGGATCGAGGTAGTACCAGGTGCCGCGGTCATTGATCCAGCCGTAAGTTAAGGCACCTGAATCAGCGAAGTAATACCACTGGCCGGAAAGGAAGTGCCATCCTGTCCTCATTGTCCCGTCCTCGGCAAAGGAATAGGTGTGTCCTTTGATCTCATACCAAGCGTCACGGGCGTAGCTGCCAGATTGGGTGTACCAATACCAGGAGCTTCCCATAAGAACCCACTGTCCGTCGGGTGCGGGAAGAGGCGCTGAAGGGAGTGCGGGGAGCGGGCGGGCCGACTCTGGAGTGAGGGTGTGCGCCGGGCTTGCGGGGAGCTGT
>JASBZF010000031.1 GCA_029983625.1 Pauljensenia sp.
TCACTGTGATTCCTCAAAAGTCACTGTGATTCCTCACAGGTCTCCTCAGTGAAAGAAGTTGCGAACTGTGCGTTGTAGAGGCGCGCGTAGGCACCCCCTCGGGCAAGCAGTTCCTCATGACGTCCCATTTCGACGACATCGCCGGACTCCATGACGAGGATAAGGTCAGCGTCGCGGATCGTGGAGAGCCGGTGAGCGATAACGAAAGCTGTCCGACCTTGACGAAGAGCCTCCATTGCGCGCTGAACGAGCAGTTCGGTGCGGGTATCAACCGATGAGGTTGCTTCGTCGAGAATGAGGATGTCTGGATCAGAAGCGAAAGCCCGAGCGATGGTGAGCAGCTGGCGTTCACCTTGGGAAATGGTGTCCCCTTCGTTAGACACGAGGGTGTCATAGCCTTGAGGGAGCTGTCGGATAAGACGATCCACAGCCGTGGTTTTTGCGGCGGCCACCACCGCTTCGCGCTGAGCGTTTTGCGCACCAAAGGCAATGTTTTGCTCAATTGTTCCATCGAAAAGCCAGGTGTCTTGTAAGACCATGCCGATGTGGGAACGCACAGTGTCAATGTTGAGATGTGCGATGTTCACATCGTCAAGGAAGATCGCGCCCGAATCGAGTTCGTAGAAACGCATGAGGAGGTTCACGAGGGTTGTTTTTCCTGCGCCGGTAGGACCAATGATGGCGACCATCTGACCGGGTTCGACCGTCAAAGACAAGTCTTTGATAATCGGGGTGTCTTCCGTGTAGGAAAAACGCACGTGATCGAATACGACACGACCAGCGACGTGTTCGTCCTGACCGGCTTGCACGTGACTCCCTCGCGCCTGAGCGAATGAGAGCGCGCCCTCGTCAATCGGCATTTCTGTGGCGTCGAGGAACTCGAAGACACGCTCTGCGCTGGCCACGCCCGACTGTAGGGAGTTCGCCATTGCGGCGAGCTGGCCGATGGGTTGGGTGAATTGACGCGAGTACTGGATGAACGCTTGAACACTACCAAGGGACATGGAGCCGCCCGCAACCATGAGTCCGCCGCCGACAGCGACGATCACATAGGAGAAGTTCGAGATCATGTTCATGATCGGCATCATGAGACTTGAAACGAACTGAGCGATGAAGCTGGAACGATACAAGCGAGTATTTGAAGTCTGGAAAGAGTCGTTGAATTCTTCCTCGAGGCCGTACAGGGCAAGAACCTCATGCCCGGAGATCGCTTCTTCAACCGTGGCGCTGACCTCTCCGGTGGAGGTCCACTGTTGGCGGAAATGAGGTTGTGCTTTTTTCATGAGGAGGCCGGTGAGCATCCCCCCGAGCGGGATCACGAGAAGGGCAAGAATCGTGAGCTTCCACGACAGGGTCATCATCATGACGAAGATGCCCAGGATCGTCAGTGTGGCTTGGAAAATCTGGGAGAGCGTCTGATTGAGGACCATCGAGATGTTATCGACGTCGTTAGAGACGCGCGACATGAGGTCGCCCCGAGAGTTCTGGTCAAAGTAGGACAGCGGGAGGCGTTCGATTTTTGTTTGAATCTTTTCGCGCAGACGCCAACCGAGGTTCTGAATAGCGATACACAGGACCCATCCGCTTGTGAAAGAACTCAGAGCAGAAACTAAGTAGATCGCGATACAGATGAGAAGAATATGACTCAGAGCGGTGAAATCAATACCCTGACCGGGGGTGATGTTCATCGCGGAAACAAGCTTCGCGAAGTCTGTTCGCCCCGCGGTGTCGAGGGCGTTGATTGCCGCTTCTTTCGTGGGGAAGGAAGCGATAGCGCGGGAAGTAATCCCGTTGAAAATGAGGTCGGTGGCACGTCCAAGCACTTTGGGTGCGGCGACGGACAGTCCCACAGAAATGACGGATGCGAAAAGTGTGAAGATAAGGAGCCAACGGTCCGTGCGCAATTCGCGCAGCAGACGTTTTAAAGATCCTGAGAAGTCTTTTGATTTTTCGTTAGCCCCCATGCCGCCGTAGGGGTTCGTGTGGGGGCTGCCGTGGCGAGGGCGGCGAGTGTGATGTCGAGATGCGGGAGTGGTCATGCCGCGTCCTCCTCGAAGAGTTGGGAGTCCACGATCTCTTTGTAGGTGGGGCAGGTACTCATGAGGTCACGGTGTGTCCCTCGACCGACGATCCGGCCAGAGTCGAGGACGAGAATCTCATCGGCATGACGAATTGAGGCGACGCGCTGAGCGACGATCAGGACGGCTGCTCCTTGAGTGTATTCGGGCAGTGCCAGGCGCAGTTGTGCTTCCGTTGCGTAATCGAGAGCGGAAAAAGAGTCGTCGAAAATGTAGAGGTCTGCGGCACGATACAGGGCGCGCGCGATAGTGAGGCGCTGGCGTTGTCCTCCGGAAAAGTTCGTTCCTCCGGCTTCGACGACGTGGTCGATCCCTTCATCAAGGGAGTTCACGAACTCTTCTGCTTGTGCGCCTTTTAACGCCCATATGATGCGTTCACGTTGCGCAGGGGTGGGTGTGCGTATCCCAGAAACACTTGAAGCGATTGTTCCTGAAAAAAGGTAAGCCTGCTGGGGGACGAGGGCGATTCGTTTGCGGATTTCACTGATCGGTAGTTCCGTGAGCGGCACCCCGGAAGCTGTGAGGCGCCCAGAACTTGGGTCCATCATCCGAGGCAGGAGGTTCACGAGGGTTGTTTTCCCAGAAGCTGTCGCTCCGATGATCGCCGTAGTGGTTCCTGGTCGCAGAGTGAAGGAAATGTCGTCAAGGACGGGTTCTTCCGCGCCGTGATAGCGCACGCTTGCGTCTTCCGCTGCGAAAGTCCAGCGCCCTAAGGGGAGTGCTGTTGTGTCATTCGGGTTACTGACCGAGGGCGCGTGGTCGAGGACGTGCGCGACTCTGGTGGCGGCGACGTTTGCTCGGGGGATCGTCACGAAAAGCATTCCTGCCATGATGACGGACATGGAAATCATCGTGACGTAGGTGATGTAGGCGATCATGACTCCGACTTTCAGAGTGCCGGAGTTAATGAGGATTCCTCCGTACCAGATGACGCCCACGATTCCGAGGGAAACGACGAGGGTGACCGCCGGGAAGAAGAAAGAGAACCAGGTGGCGATCGACATGGCGGTTGTGCGTAGTTCCGTATTGGCGTGAATGTAGCGTGTGCGGATGAAAGCTTGACGGATGAAGGCGCGGATGACGCGGATCCCGGTGAGTTCTTCGCGCAGAACGGTGTTCATCGTGTCGATGCGTTCTTGCTGGAGTTGGAAAAGTGGGCTGAGGTGCTTCATGACGAAAGCGACGAGGAGCGCGAGGGCGGGAACGAGGAGTGCGAGGACGAGGCCGAGGTGGAGGTCTTGACGTACAGCCATGAGGACGCCGCCGATTCCCATGATGGGGGCGCCGATCATGAGGTTCAGGAAAAGCGTGAGGCTTTGCTGGACTTGCTGTACGTCGTTGGTGGAGCGGGTGATGAGTGAGCCGGTCCCGTAGGTGTGGATGTCTTGGGCTGCGAAAGTGTGGATGTGTTGGAAGATCTGTGTGCGCAGCTGGGCACCGGTGGACATGGCGAGACGTGCGCCAAGGTAGATCGCGAGGGCGGTGCACAGCATCTGAGAGGCCGCAATGACCAGCATCTCAACGCCGAGTGTCCAGATGATCGCGGTGTTTCCCGTGGCGACGCCCTCGTCGATGATACGTGCGTTGAGGGTGGGGAGTTGAAGGGCAGCGATCGTTGCCGCCAGTTGGAGGATGAGGACGGCGAGGAGTGCCCAGATGTGTTTTTTCAGGTAGCGCCACGATAAGGAGAAGAGCATCACGCCTTCTTTCACACAGTGCGCCTGCGTCTGCTCGGCCTGTGTCACTGGTGTGAGCCGAGTGTGCGACATGTTCAGGTTCGAGAAAAGACTAATGCTCTTCAGCTTCTTTGTCTTTTGTGAAGATGTCGTTGTGGGCAGGAGGGTCCGCGCGCATAGTGCGCTGAAACGAGCGGTGTCTGAGCGAGAGCAGAAGGGGCGTTGCTCGAGCGGCTTTTACTGAGTGTGTTCACTGAGTGTTGCGTGCCGAACGGTCGAGGCGGGTACGCACGTGTGAGTCTCTTCCCCGGAGTTTGTCGAGTTCACGGCGCTGTCTTTTCGAGGGACGACCTGTTCCTCGTTCACGTTGAGCAACGGGAATCACCATACGAGGGCGTTCCGGTGTGAGGTCTTCGTAGGCAGTCCGAGCTTGAGGGGCACCCACGCGCTTAACTAAGAGGAGCTGGACCTTCAGGATTTGGTCAAAACCTTCGACTCGCAAGCGCACTTCGTCACCGATCCTGACCTTCTGGGCGGCTTTTGCCGTGTCCCCATTGACTTTCACGTGCCCTGCGCGCGCCGCTGAGGTTGCTTGAGAGCGTGACTTGACGCGCCGAATCGCCCACAGCCAGGTGTCAACGCGCACAGAATCTGAGTCGGCGAGGGCGCCACGCGGGATCGTTGGGGCTTCTGAAATTACGGCCTCAGTGTGCCCAGATGTATTGGATCGCGCATCGGATAAGGTCGGGGACGAGTCGTCACTCATGTGTGCATCCTAAAAGGTGTCAGCAAAGGAGCTGGGTGAAGCTGAGCGGCTTTGACAACTAATCTGAAGTCATGGGCTCCCTCCTCGCGGCGAATCATCTTCTCACCTTGTTCACTGTCGTCGGTATAGGCGCTGCCCTCGGGGCGATCCGTTTCGGTCCGCTCCGATTCGGCGCTGCGGGCGCACTTTTCGTGGGGCTTGCACTTTCAGCGTGGAAGCCCGAAGCGGGACAAGGAATGCAGATTGTCCAGCAGATCGGCCTTGCTTTCTTCGTCTACACGGTCGGTCTTTCTGCGGGCGCAAGCTTTTTTGAGAACCTACGGAAACAGCGTGCGCTCCTCTTCATCTGTGTGGTGACGTGCGTGCTCGGTGCGGGAATCGCGATTGTCGGTGGACGTGTCTTGGACTTACCTGAAGGGCTGAGGCTCGGTTTGTTTACCGGTTCCCTCACTGCCGCTCCCGCCCTCGATGCTGCAACGCGACTCACCGGTGACCCGCAGGCAGCGGTCGGTTACGCTTTCGGATATCCGATCGGTGTCCTCATCGGTATTGTCGTCGTCACCATGACCGTGACGCGCTCATGGCGCGGCGAAAAAGACACCCCGTGTCTTGCGGGTGTCACTTTAGAGACCCTGACTGTCCGCGTCACGGATACCCTGTCGACGCGAAGGGTCACGGCATGGCGTGACCAGCGGGTGCGCATGTCCTATTTGCGCAGGGACGGCTGTACGCGAGTTGTTGTCCCCGGAGAAGATCTTCTCGAAGGTGATTTGGTGCTTCTTGTTGGGGAAGCCGCTGACATTCACGAAGCGGCACTCCAGATCGGTGAACCTGTTCAGGATCGTCGCCTCGAAGATGACCGTTCAGATGTTGCTTTTGAAAGGATTGTCCTTTCCAATCCTGATCTTGCTGGGCGTTCGATCAGTTCCCTGAACGTGACGGCTCGTTTCGGTGCGGTGATCACACGAGTGCGTCGCGGTGACTTGGATCTTCTTGCTCGCGATGATCTGGATCTGCAACTCGGGGATCATGTCGCTGTTGTTGTTCCCATCGAGGAACTCGATGCGATTCAATCCTGGTTGGGTGATTCTGCGCGGCGAGTTTCAGAAATTGATGCGATGAGCTTTGGGATCGGCCTGGTCTTGGGGATGCTGCTCGGGGTGATTCCTTTCCCGGTCGCTCCGGGGATCACTTTCTCGCTCGGTTCGGCGGCGGGGCCGCTGATCGTGGGGATGCTGCTCGGGGCTGTGCGCAGGACCGGGCCGATTGTCTGGTCGCTGCCTTTAGCTGCGAATCTTACGATCCGTCAGATCGGTTTGCTTCTTTTCTTAGCGGCTCTTGGCTTGAATGCTGGCCCTGATGTTGCCGGGGTGCTCTTGAGTCCCATGGGACCAAAAGCCGCTCTTTTAGGGCTTGTGATCACCGTGATCTGCTGTACTGCTCAAGCTCTGGGTGCGAAGTTCGCGGGCTTGTCTGCGCCGAGGGCTGCAGGTGGTGTTGCAGGATTCCTCGGTCAACCGGCTGTCCTCCAAGCTGGGGATGCGAGGGTCGCTGATGAACGGATCGAAGGGGCGTATGCGACGCTTTTTGCGTTCTCGATCGTTGTCAAGATTCTCCTCGTTCCCTTCTTCACGATTCTGTGAGCGGGGGAGTTTCATGGGGAGTGTGCGGGTAGCATTCGGGCATGACGACTCCGCAGTTCATCCTTGATCTTCGCGAGAAAATCGGTACGAGCGAGCTTTGGATTCCGGGTACGACCGCGATTGTTTTACGTAATCGGCATGATCCTGTTGGTGTTGAACCGGGGTGGTCGAGGGCGCTGAAGGCAGCAAGTGATGTTGAAGTGCTGTGCGTGAGGCGAGCTGATAACGGGTGGTGGACGCCGATCACGGGCATTGTGGATCCACGAGAAGCACCAGCTGTAGCAGCACAGAGGGAGACCTTCGAGGAAGCGGCGGTGAGTGCCCGTGTGGATCGCCTTATTGGTGTGGATGTCGTTGGTCCTCTTGTGTATGAGAATGGGGATCGAGCAAGCTATCTTGATACGGCTTTTGTTTTGGAGTGGAGCGCTGGTGAGCCGCGTCCTGCGGACGGGGAAAACACTGAGGCGCTTTTCATGTGTGCCGACGCATTACCGCAGATGAATCCGCGTTTTACTCGTCTGATCGCAAAAGCTCTGAGTTCTTCACTTGAAGCGGATTTTGCTGTGTGACACAAAACTGTGTCCGCAATCCGCCTGAAAAGAGCTGTGTGAAAGGGCGCGAAGAGGCGCGGCGCACGACCCGGTGGTCAGCGTGTACTGACTGTGTGGGGTCTTGATCTGTGTCAGGCGCAGACTCAGGCTCCGGCCCAGTAGGCTTCCAGGACTTTACGAAGCGCGAGCAGATCATCGAGGTGACTCATTTCGCGTGCCGAATGCATCGACAAAAGCCCGATGCCGACATCCACTGTGAGAATGCCCAAGCGTGTCGCCGTGATGGGGCCGATTGTTGTTCCGCAGGGCATCGCATTATTCGACACGAAAGTCTGATGAGGTATTCCGGCAGCTCGGCACGCCCTGGTCCACACGGCGATGGATTCCGCGTCGCTTGCGTAGTGCTGGTTCGCGTTGAGTTTCAGCACGGGACCGCGTCCCATCACCGGGCGGGTCTGCGGGTCGTGGTGTTCGGGGTAGTTCGGGTGGACCGAATGGGCAGCGTCGACACTGATGCACGAAGAGGCAGCGAACATGCGGGCGCATCCGTCGAGGTCGTGCCCGAGGGCGGCTGCGGTGCGTTCGAGGACACTGTGAAGGAGCGGTCCTGCTGCGCCTGAGCGGGTTTCCGAGCCGATTTCTTCGTGGTTGAAGCAGGCAAAAATGAGAATATCTCCGGACGGTGGGGTTCCTTTTGCGATGAGGTGTTCGAGGGCGGTGAGCCCGGCGTGTACGGAGGAGAGGTTGTCTTGTTGAGCTGCGGCGAGGAATTCGCCTGTGGCACCGAAAGTTTCAGGGCCTTGTTGGGGGATGAGGAGGAGGTCGTGGGAGACGATGTCGTCTGCATGAACGCCCGCGTAGCGCGCGATCTCTAAGAGGAGATCAGCTTCGGGGTTGTCGAGCGTCCACACGGGGTGGAGGTGTTTTTGCGGGTTGAGGTGTAAGCCTTCGGAGTTCACGCTGCGATCAAGATGGATGGCGAGCTGAGGAATCCGTGCCAGAGCGCCGGTGCGCACAAGGACTTCAGAGCCATCGGCCATGATGAGGCGTCCTGCGATTGCGAGTTCACGGTCGAGCCAGGAGTTCCAGATCATGCCGCCGTAGATTTCCACATCAATGAGCGCCCATCCGTCTGGGGTGGACGAACTCAGTGAGGGTTTGATGGTGAATGCTGGGGAATCTGTGTGAGCTCCTACGATGCGGAAAGCTGCGCCCTCGTTGATGGTGTGCGGTACGACCCAGGCGATGACCGCACCGTTACGGACCATGACGTGACCGCCTGGAGAGGCATCCCAGGGGTCGCGTTCGTTTTGACGGATAAAGCCTGCATCTATGAGCCGCTGGGCGACGAGGTCAGCCGCATGGTAGGGGGAGGGGGAATCCAGGAGGAAATGACGGTAGTCGATTGCGTGAAGTGTGCGCTCGTCGTACTCGAAGTAGCCCATGTGTCCATCCTAGAGGGCTGCTGTCAGGCAGGATGTGTGCCTGTGAGTGTGGGAGTGAGTTGCTTGTGGTGACAGCGGTTTTATTTGTCGAGAGTCACCCGGTACACGTTTGTTTCTCTTTGGATGAAACCGGCGCGGCGGTAGAGGCGGTTCGCTGCTTCACGTGCGGGGCGGCTCGTCAGATCGACGGTGCGCGCTCCGAGGGTTTTTGCGTGTGCAAGAGCAGCTTCAACGAGGGCGAGGCCCGCGCCTTGTCCGCGTGCTGCTTCATCAACGACGACGTCTTCAATCCAGGCGCGTATACCTGTGGGGATTGCGAAGGTGGCAAGGGAAAGCATTCCAAGAATCGCTGCGTTGCCTGAAGGGTCGGTCAGGTCGGAGCGGAATACGAAGAGGTACACCGAGGGTTGGGCGAGGAAAGTGTCGAGGTCGTGTGCGGATAGGGGGTGGGCGGAGTGGGAGAGCTGCGGGGTGAGGCGTGCCATTGCTTCGACAAGTTCGGGGCTGGGTGTGGTGACGATTTCGACGCTCATGTTCTTTCCTTGTGTGAGTGATGGATCTGTGAATTGGGCACAGTTTACCGACGGGCAGGGCGTGTGGGCGGAATTGTGTGAACAAGAAGAATCCTTTTCCTGTTTTCAGTGCATGTGTTGTGTGGTCGTTCCTGTGCTGGCGTTGAGTGTGTGGGCCTGTGGATGGTGTGGCGCGGGTGCTGTTCGCGTACTGTGCGTGGGTTGAAAAGCAGGTAAGGGTTTAGAGTCGCTTGGTATGGCGATCAAAACTGTGGATGAATATTTGGCCACCATTACTGTGGCTGAGCACCGTGAACGGATGATTCAGGTATTGGAGTGGGTGAAGTCCACGTATCCGGCCTTGGAGTTGAAGGTGGCGTGGAATCAACCCATGTTTACTCATCACGGTACTTTCATCGTGGGTTTTTCAGCGGCCGCTCAGCATATGGCGATCGCTCCTGAGCGGGCCACCATGATTCATTTTGAAAATGAGATGATTCGGCGCGGTGTGGACTATGGCAAGATGCTTGCCCGTCAACCCTGGGATAAGCCTTTCGACTATGAACTTGCCGCGATGTTCATTGACTATCAAATAGAAACCAAACAAGAGGTCACTAGCTTTTGGCGTCCCACAACCACCACATCCTGACCCGCTGAGCACCCCTGCGGCACATGCTCTTTCGGGTGAGCGCCCACCGACGCATGACAACACCTGAAGCTAGGGCACGAGTGTGACGATTGCGCCTACTTCAAGATTTGCGAGACAGCAGAAACACCCGTCTCGACTTTCGTCATATCTAGGATCTCATTGAACAGCTTGTGGACTTGCTCGTTTCTCGCCATCTTCCTGTCAGTTGACAGCCCATATTGCCTCAGACCTGGGTTCAGGTGTTGAGTGTTGTCTCGGTGACGTGTGTTGAGGATGTGGCGTGCTTGCTCCTGATCACACGCTTTGTGCCAGAAACGCTAGATACTGCTGGTACTTGCGAAGCATCATGTTCTTTGCGTACTGCTCCATGTACTCGTAATCAGGCTCGCCCGAATCAGTGACGGGAAGCATGATTTGCATCCGCTTTGCTCTTGCCGTGCCGAGCTTGCGACTATAACTGAAGCACTCACTTTGCATGGATATGCAAAGAGCAACAAACTGGCCGACAAACAAATTATTGTCGGCGTTCTTTAGATGCACCTTCCGACAGTCATTTCCCATAAGCGATTTTGAAGAATGATAGAATGCTTTTCCGACAGCTCCGTTTCTATTCAGGGCAATATATCCAGAATCAAGCGTTTCGTTGCTATTTCCTACGAAATACCCTACGCCATTATTCGTTCCTCCCGAAGTGATATACGGCATATCTCCTTCAATGCGCTCAGCAGCATAAATATCACGGCCAGATGTCACCGTCCCGATTTTCTCAAGATGAAACGCTATCCATTCCTTCTCGCCCAACGCTGGAATTTCAACAAGGCCTCCCAGTTGCGCGATGCGCTCCTCAACATAGGCGCGATACTTTTCTAGCATCGCCTCGCGCTTCTGACGTGTGTACTCAGCCATGTATTCGTAATCAGGCTCACCTGAGTGGGTGATGGGAAGCATTATGCGCTCGGCAAGCAGGCGCTTTTCTTTACGCTTGTAACCGAAGCCATATTTTCCTCTTACTTGATTTGATGAGGTCGAAACAAACAATCCTGTATTTTGATTGAGCCAACTTGCATAGCCAGATGAAGTATTTACAGTAGCAATACACGGTGTGGCTCTGTATATGGAAGAACCGACCGAACCCTGACCATCGCGGATGAAAGTAATGCAATTTCCTGGCTGTATTCTCGCCCTATCCGCCTCCAAATAATCAAGGACTCCATTATTTCTATCTGTAGCACCGACGTATGGAATACCGTTAGAACACTTTAGTTCATCCGAAGCAGACGAAACTTTGCCCCGAACAAATTTCTGAAAAAGTGCTGTCATCGGGATAGGCTTCCACGCCTTCTCATCAAGATTCTGCATCATCGGCACCCCCTTTGAACAGGTACTCACGATTTTGCATAATCATTGAAAACTCAAACGTCAGATAATCGCCGATGGCCTTCTCGAAATCGGCATCCGTCGGAATCTCGTCGTTGAAGTAGTAGAACGAGTGCAGCCACTCGTCCTCCGGTTTCACTGTGGACTCGACGCAGAACTTCGACGGTGTTTCGGCGCGGTTGAACCAGACATCCAGAAGATGCTGCTTCTTGTCCTTGGCAGAATCGCCCTCAACGAGACCAACGTGCGCACGCACCTTGTAGCCGTCTTCACGAAAGTCAATGAACTTACAGACCTTTTCGGTATCGTGGGGTTCGTGCGCTGTGAACACGGCAATGACCGGGTTCGTTCCCACGCCATAGAACGTGTCGGTGTTGCAGGTGATGACGCCTTCCAACGTGTGTTTCTTCATGATGCTCGCCTTGAATACCTGCTCGGCCTTTGACTTGCCCGTCATGGAAGATTGCGGCACGATGACCGCCGCCCTCGCCCCGACCGTCAGAGAATCCAACAGGTGCTCGATGAAGGAAATCTCGTACTGCTCAGGGTCCGCCTTCGTACCCTGAGAGTAGGGTGGGTTCATCAGGCCGACCGTCGCGCTCTTCAGTTGCACTTGCGCAGGGTTCTTACGCAGGAAGTCGCAACACTCCAGGTTGCTGTTGCCGTCTTTGCGCAGAATCATGTTCGCAGCGGCAACGGCAAACATATTGCTCTGAAGCTCGTAGCCGTGGAGCTGCTTCTTTTTGATGTTCTTCTTCTGAGCGTCCGTATCCGCCAGCGTCAGCATCCTGTGCATGGACGAAATCAGGAATCCGGCCGTGCCGCAGGTCGGGTCAAGCACCGTATCGTCCGGCTGAATATCCACAAGCTCGCACATCAAGTCGCAGATGTGGCGAGGAGTCAAGATAATTCCAAGCGTCTGACCATCACCACCGGAATAGCTCATGAACTCGCCATAGAAGCGACCGATGAAGTCCTCGCTGGTCTTCATGTACTTGATGTTGCGGAACACGTGCTCGTACAGAAACTCCGTGTAGAACTTCAGCGGAGTTTTTCCGAGTGTCTCGTTCACCTCGTTCAAACGGAAACTGGTCTGCAAGATGGCGAACTCTGCCAGTAGCTTATCCTTCTTCGCGTCAGGGCCTACGTTGGAGCGCGTCAGACGGGTTCGGATTGCGTTCATTAGCTTGTCGCCGTCACGATTGCCTGCCAACTGGTCGCCCGTTAATGAGCTGATAGTGAAGCCGCCGAATTCAATTTCATCCAAGGCCAGAAGAATGCCCGCTACCACCAGGGGCTTGTCTTGGTCTTTCAGTGTGCCGTATGTGCGCAGGTACTCATGTAGCTCTACCGCATCTTTCAGAATCTGTTCTGTTGTCTTCTCGACATCGGTCGCTTCTTCCAGAACATAGCGCGTGTAATACTCGTTGATGTTCTGCTCAGAGAACGAAATGAACGACTCGATGTCGGGGAGTTGCTTGTACCCTTCGCGGTCATCCACCCACAAAGGTGTGATGACGTGGTGTTTTGCGTCTCCTGACACTCCAACCGCGAACACCTTCTTGAACGGAGTGTTCTGCGCAATATGCTTCGCATAGAAATACGCACCGTTCACGGCATAGTCGGTGGTGGCCTTCATGTCCATGTCGATGATGCCCGAATCGGTCAGCTTAATCTGCTTGTCCATCTCGGCCTTGTCTTCGATAACGAGGACGAAATCGCCAATGACAGCCGTGTATTCAGGGTATCCGGCGTTACCGGTCCCACGCTTCGAGGCGGTTTTCAGTGCCTCGTTGATTTCCTTTACGTTGCTCCCCTGCGCGTCGAAACGAATCTTGCACTCGTCAAGCTGAGCAGCCACCCAAAGGTCTGTTTTGATTTCTTTCTTTGCCACTACTTGCTCATCTCCTCAATGTGTTTCTGTGCCCACTCCTGGATAATCGCGGCAAGCGACCCCTCGTGCTTGGCGGCATGTTCTTCACGCATCTTCGCCATAGCTTGACCTCCTTACTCATTTACCCATTTGTACACGGTGCCGGGTGCAATTGAGGTTCAGATCGCCTATCGGCACGCGGGACGGATAGGCTGCTTGAGTGTCTGGTGTCAGTTCGTGGACACGTTCAACACCTGAAGTCAGGGGAGACTGGTGGTGTGTGCTGCTCTTCTTCAACAGGAAGCGACGGTGGAAGAGATGAATTACTGGTATGACAGCCAGAATCCGGCCATCTTGCGGACTGTTCTCAATAATCGCTCTAGAGAAATCAACGACTACTGTTCAAGAGGAGGAGACCTCTATGATTTTCACCCCCAGTGATTACCGGTGGCTTGCAGTGCGTCTGTGGAAAACGGCTCTTGTTCTGTACGCCATCTCTTTGGCGTCGAGAACTGTCCTTATGTCTGCTGTCTACATGCCTGAGTTGGAGCATGTCAGCCGTACTCTGGCGCAGCTGTTGCGTTTCTTCGTCACAGAACTACAAGCTTTCACCTCGCCAGTTCTTGTGACATTACTTGGTGTTACTGTTCTTATCTGTCATCCGATTCTTTCTTCACGCCTGAAAGATGACGGTGATGCGCATCAGTGATCCTAAGTGCTCGCGTGGTTCGCAGATGAGTGGCTCATTTCTGCTTCACCGTAGCTTTACATTTCTTCATGCTGGAGCAGATAGGTGGCATAAAGCCTGCACTTTCAAAAGTGTTCTGTAGCTGTAGTGGATGAGAAGCCGAAGCGCGCTGTCCTATGGAAGCGCGAAGAATAGGCGTGAGGCACCAAGCGGCATCACCTCTTGCAGAAAGCTCTACTTTCCCGTGCTGACCTCGCGCGCTGAGCTTCTCGCATTTGAGCCAAGAGGCGCGATCGTCCCGAGTGTGACGGTCGCGCCTACTTTAAGATTTGCGAGACAGCAGAACAATCGTCTCCATATGTGGAGTGTGGGCAAACATGTCGAAAAGCCGTGCCTGTAGGCCACGATAAGAGGGCATGGCCGCAAGATCGGTGACAAGAGTCTCGATATTGCACGAAGAATAAATCACCCGAGGAATCGCAGACTCTTCAACCCACTGAGCAAGCTCAGGGCCGATACCGCGCCTGGGCGGGTTGACAATCAAAACATCAGGATGAGCTTTCCTATCTTGAACTTTCGCCCAAGCCGTCGCGTCCTCGCACACGAAAAAAGCCTCATCTTTACTCAAACCAGCCCTGTGAGCGGCACGACTCGCCGACACGATCGCCTGATCGGAGAGCTCAACCCCAACCACATGAGAAACACCAGCGTGAGCAGCATTAAGAGCAAAAGCTCCAATACCGCAGTACAGATCCCACAAAGTCTGCGGAACACGCCCATTCGGGAAAGGAAGGCTCGCCCATTCGGCAGCCTGCCGATAAAGCGCAGAAGCAACCTCACGGTTCGTCTGAACAAAGGAACGAGGACCAAGAAGAAGATCTGTGTCTGCGACGCGCAAGTCAAGAGTACGTCGCTTCGACAGCACAATCTCATCTGCGCCTTCCACAATCGCTTCATGCGTGGGATGAATATTGGCGCTCACTACCGCGAGGGAAGGAATGAGACGCTGGAGTTCAGGAAGCGCGCGGCGAATATCGCTCAGGCGCTCGCGGCTCCTGAGGACAAAACGACACATAAGGGCATCGTGTGTGCCGACTGTAAGGAGGATGTACTTCAATTCCCCCTTTTTCGTAGGGACATCGTAGGGGGTGAGGTGAAGTGCGCGGATGAAGCGCTTCAGGGCGGGTGTGGCGGCGTTGATCGCGCGGTGTTGAATCGGACATCCGGGCAAATCGATCCCTCGACGTTCGGAACTGAGGATCCCGAGAGTTGGTCTGCGTCGTGTTCCGCCGACGACGAGTTTTACGCTCGTGCGAAAACCTGCGTGTGCTGAGGTGTGCGGGGTGAGCCAGTCGAGGGCGCTCATGCCTGGGACTTGGGCAAGGCGGGTGCGTGCGCTCTCTTGTTTATGGGTGATTTGTTCTGAATATGCGGTGTTCAAAAGTGAGCAGGATCGACATGCGCCCGATGCGTAATGCTGGCAGTGCATGGTCAGATCGTCCCATAGTGCGTGCAAGGTTCGCGCACGAGCTCGGCTCTGGGTGCTGTGGAGTGTGTCAATTGCGCATGTTGTGGCGCAGTCAGGAGATAAGGCGCAAGAGTGGCGTGAGGAGTGTATCTGCGCACGAGGGCGAGGCTGAAGGCAGGGTGAAAGTGATTGCAAGGCCGAGAAGAAAAGCGAGGGCGAAGGCTGGGGTCAAGGGTGAGGAGGCGGGCGAATCTGAAGAGAAGGTGCGGGATGAGAAGAAGGAGGGAGAAGGAAGAGTAGTGGGATGGGGAAGATGGGGAGTGAAGGGGAAAGAGAGTGTCGAGGGCGACACTCTTTCTTCTTGAGTCGATCTCACTCAACTTTTCTGTTTTCGACTTGCGCCCCTGAAGAGGTGTGTCTAAAGTTGAGTGCAACGGACTCAACAAGGCGCTCCGGCGCCGAGTCCCCCAGACCACAAGTGCTTGCTCGCCCTCGCACGAGGGCAAAGAAGCGAGCAGACGAAAGGACAACACTATGGCACGTGCAGTCGGTATCGACCTCGGCACCACAAACTCCGCAATCGCCGTCCTCGAAGGCGGCGAACCCACCATCATCGCGAACGCTGAAGGGATGCGCACCACCCCCTCAGTCGTCGCCTTCTCCAAGACCGGCGAGGTTCTCGTCGGCGAAATCGCCAAGCGCCAGGCAGTCACCAACGTTGACCGCACGATCTCTTCAGTCAAGCGCCACATGGGCACCGACTGGACCGTCTCGATCGACGACAAAAAGTACACGGCGCAGGAAATCTCCGCCCGAATCCTCTCCAAGCTCAAAGCTGACGCCGAAGCATTCCTCGGTGAACCCGTCACCGACGCGGTCATCACCGTTCCCGCCTACTTCAACGACGCCCAGCGACAGGCAACGAAGGACGCCGGACAGATCGCTGGCCTCAACGTTCAGCGCATCGTCAATGAGCCCACCGCAGCCGCCCTCGCCTACGGCCTCGAAAAAGGTAAAGAAGACGAACTCATCCTCGTTTTCGACCTCGGTGGTGGCACCTTCGACGTTTCCCTCCTTGAGATCGGCAAAGACGACGACGGATTCTCCACGATCCAGGTTCGGGCAACCGCTGGCGACAACCGCCTCGGTGGTGACGACTGGGATCAGCGCATCGTCGATTGGTTAATCTCCCAGGTCAAGGCCAAGACCGGTGCCGATCTGTCGAAGGATCCCGTAGCCCTCCAGCGCCTGAAAGAAGCAGCTGAGCAGGCAAAGAAGGAACTGTCCTCGGCGACCAGCACGAACATTTCCCTCCAGTACCTCTCAATGACAGCTGACGGCCCGATCCACCTCGACGAATCGCTCACCCGCGCAAAGTTCGAAGAGATGACCGCTGATCTCCTGGAGCGCACGAAGAAACCCTTCCACGATGTCATCCGTGACGCTTCGATCTCCGTGTCCGACATTGATCACGTTGTCCTCGTGGGCGGTTCCACCCGTATGCCCGCAGTGACCGAGGTCGTGAAGGAACTCACAGGTGGTCGCGAGCCGAACAAGGGTGTCAACCCCGATGAGGTCGTTGCCGTCGGTGCTGCCCTCCAGGCCGGTGTCATCCAGGGCGATCGTACAGATGTCCTCCTCATTGACGTGACTCCGCTCAGCCTCGGTATCGAAACCAAGGGCGGGATCATGACTAAGCTCATCGACCGCAACACTGCGATTCCGACGAAAGCTTCCGAGGTCTTCTCCACCGCTGAAGACGGACAGCCATCCGTGCTCATCCAGGTCTACCAGGGTGAGCGTGAGTTCGCCCAGGACAACAAGCTTCTCGGCACCTTCCAGCTTTCCGGTATCGCGCCCGCACCTCGCGGCGTTCCGCAGATCGAAGTCACCTTCGACATCGACGCGAACGGCATTGTTCACGTCTCCGCGAAGGATCGCGGCACCGGCAAAGAGCAGTCCGTCACCATCACCGGCGGTTCGGCTCTGCCTAAGGAAGACATTGACCGCATGGTGAAGGAAGCGGAAGAGCACGCTGCTGAAGACAAGAAGCGCCGCGAGGAAGCCGACACCCGCAACCAGGCCGAACAGGTTGTGTACGGGATCGAAAAGCTCCTCAAAGACGATGCCGACAAGATCTCAGAAGAGACTCGCACCGCCGTTCAAGCCGATATTGATGCGGTGAAGAAGGCCCTGGAAGATCAGAATATCGAGACCGTGAAGTCGGCACTCGAAAAGCTCAACGCTTCCGCAATGAAGATTGGCGAGGAAGTCTACGCATCCCAGCAGGCTGAGCAGGCCCAAGCTGCCTCCGCTGAGGGCGCCTCCTCAACCTCTCAGGATGAGGACGTCATCGACGCGGAAATCGTGGACGAGGACGAGCAGAAGTGAAAGATTCGGAGAACCAGGGCTTCAAGCCCGGACCCGAGGACGAGCGGGCGGCCGACGCACAGCAGT
>JASBZF010000032.1 GCA_029983625.1 Pauljensenia sp.
CGAAAGTCTTCTCAGCCTTTCGCCCTGACAGCAGCCGCCCTCGTGTTGTGTCGTTTCTTCGCGAATGCACCAAGGAGTGCCACACAGGCAAGGAACAGTGCCGCAGCGTAGATGACGACAGCACCCCGACCTCCGGTCGAAGGGATTTCCAGTCCTTGAACTGTGCCCGCAGTGTCTTCATCACCTGGAGTCTCAGGAGTAGCTTTCACAAAAGTGATCGGCACCGACACTTCGGACGTCGAATTGTCCGTGTAGGTCACCAACACATCGACTTTCCCGTTTTCTGTCGGGATATCGGTGAGGAGTTCTTTGGAGGCGATTTTTGCTGCGGGCGCCATATTGGTCAAGCTCGCGTAGACGTCACCTTCGGTCACGTCCTCACCTTCCGGCCTCGTGATGCCCGTGCTTTCCGGCTTCCAACGGTCAGCAAGGAAGTATTCGCTGATGTTTGCTGCCGCCCACACGCCGTGGTCGGCAGTGTTCGGCCCGTTCGAGTCGGTCACCAATTCGAGGGTCTTCACATCCGTCACATCAAGCACGATGTGACGGGCTGGGGAGGAAGAGGTTACCGGCGATGATTTAAAAATAGACTGTCCGTCTGCGAGGACTTCCATAATGATGTTGCCTGAGCTTTGACGCACCGCGCCTTCAATGCCGAGATACGCTTCAAAGAACTGCGCGTTCATATTCGACAGGTCGTAGGTGACTCTTGCTGGCGCATGAGAGACAATCCCTTTCGGGAAGGGATGTTCCACACCTGATCCCAGAGTCAAAGAAATAGGCGTGTTTGACTCGATCTTCCTGTCCTTGGCCATTCCTCGCCAGCCGTCGGTTTCTGTCACCGTCGGCATATCAGAGATATAGGTTGTGCGCGCCACAACATGAATCGCCTGGTTCTTTGTTTTAGAGCGGCCCTGAGCATCGGTCGCAGTGAAGTTCACCCGATAGATCCCAGTTTTCGTCGTATCAATCGTGTTCGCATCCGCTGTGACCTGAAGTTGGTTCCCGGCGGAGTCGTAGGCGCTCATCGCCCTCGCAACCGTTTCCATGCTTGCGCCGCGCGGAACGAAAGTCGGACCGGTGAGGTATATGCGCGGATCCGTGTAGTTCACAGTGACGGCAGCTGACTCAACGGTAGGTTGGAGTTTGATGTCGAAGGCACGCACGCTGTACGTGTGCGGCTGCCCGTCGTCAACGATCGGGAAAGTAATACTGTCGTTCCTCACGAAAGCCATGACTTTGCCGTCCACCATGATTTCGTATCCGAGGCGAGCCTCATCCCGGCTCAGTGGATCACTCAGGGTTACTGTGACATTGCCGTTAGCGTAGGTCACGTCTTCGATTGTGGGAGCGGATAAATCCGTGAATCCCTGATCTGTGTTCAGAGCTTTCGTCCACATGTACCAGGTTCTAAAATCGGCAGGTGCTGCGGGGATATTCGCTGCGGCAATCGCAGCTTTCACTCGTTCTTTCGCCGTAGCTTGCGCAGTGGGATTATTCGGGTAGCGCTGTTGGAAATAGTGGTGGCGGTCGAAGTGTTCGGTCATGTCGTAGCCGATCGCGGCAGAGGACAGTGCAACAATCCGATCTACTTCTGAAAGTTGAGAGAAAAGATCATCACGACGAGCACGCTGGTACTTCGCCCAGTAGTCGTGGTCGTACAGGAAAAGCTGCCAGAAAATTGACAGGTCGGACACGGGTCCCGCGTTCGTGGCATAGTCGTCACGCGCATTGCTCGTCATGAGCTTGTCGTACTGGCGTTCTTCGATTCTGTCATTTCGTTTTTCAAGAACCACCTGGTTGTAGTTCGCCCACATGTTGTTGGTGACTTCATCCCATTTCGCACCCCACGCATCCAGGTGGTGTCCGAGTTCATGAGCGATCCCCCACCCGTATTGAGTGGCACCGAAATATCCGTTCATTGTGGAAGCAGAAAAGCCCGTGTGGTCACCTGTAGCGTAAGCAAAATACCCTGCGCCCGGCATTGTTGTTGCGCGCACAACCTGACGCGGAGTCAACACTCTGGCTTTCGGGTCGTCACCGCTGCCATCAAAGTCAGTGACGCCAGCGAACTTCAGAAGCTCCTGATACTGCTTCTTGTGGAAATCAAGGATCTCTTGCGGATTCCTGTTCTGTTCAAGATAGGCGCGTGAGGCATTCTCAGTTGTTCCCGTCGCTGTGATCCACGGGCTTGCAATTTCAGCTACATCGGCGTAACGCGAAGGGTCTGATTCCCGCAGCGCCAAGTAGTTGCGCAACTCGTTTTTGTATTCTTCAACGTCATCGCCTTCCGCAAAAAGAGGGAAGTCGTAGCCGCCAGAAATACGGATACGCGGAGCCGCGCCCTGCTGTTCAGGTGTGTAGGGGTTCTCAATGTAGATCGGCCCGCCAGGCACCTTATTCTGAGGGTTCGCAAAAGAGGGAACCGTGAAGGTGTTTGTTCCCGGTAAAAGCTTGTACCCCTGCTTCCATCCGTTCCAGGTGCCTTGGTTCTGACTAAAAACAATTGACGGGAGCGGTTTATGCGGTTCGATATCTACGTACACCGTCACTGTTTCACCCGGACGAGCTGCGATACCGGTAGGTAACAGGCTCGATCCAAAGTTCGCCATTTTCAAGACATTGTGGGTGTGCTGGCGCACGTTGCCATCTTGGGCAGGTGTAATAATTCGGCCCGGTATTGCTTGCCCTGCCAAGAGTGCGCGGGCAGTCAGCAGCTTATCTGTCAGCGAGCCGTCCGGGTGAGTAAGAGATCGGGTGTACAGAGCCTCCACCTGTTCGCTTGTCACTCCTTCGGCGAGTTGAGTGAAAAGCGTGTCGGTAAACATGGCGTTCACTTGGGTGGAGACCTCGTCGAACTTGTAGAACACGAGTTCACCGATCGCAGCCCAGTTTTGGTATGCCTCATCGAAGACGAACTTAATGCGCTGAGCAGTCACGCTCTTACCGAAGTCAAGCATCAGCTCGCCCTCGCGCGGAGAATACGAGCCCTGATGGACGAGCGTGTAATCTTCACCCGTTTCGCTCGGTGACGCATAGATCGACACTCGCGTGGGGTAGCCCTTGAGGCGAGCCCCTTCGACGCGCGGCCAGTATCCGATACGGCCCAGTTCAATGGGATATCTGAAGTCCACGATGACTTCGTTGTGGAAAGTGTCAGTATTCTGTCTGGCGGTCTCCCAGTGACTATCGGTAAGACCATCGACCGCATAGTAGAGTTCGCTGTTTGTAAACTCTCCGCCGTTATTCGTCAGAGACGGCGCAATGTTCTTAATACGGAAAACATCCGCATAGGAGGGACGCTGCTCAGTTGCCGTCTCGTTCGCTGTTGCCACACCTTGACCGATGACAACAGAGAACATCAGGACACATGAGATCAATAGCGCGAAACGACGACGCAAGATGCACCCCACTGAAAACAACACCAAAGGATTAAGACAGCGAGCCGAAGCGTACACCGCCGACAACGCTGAGATTCTATGAAAGAGACGCATGAGAGTCCACTTCAACAAGTCCTTCACGTCAGCTACACACCGAAGGACGCTTGCTCAACAAAATACGCTCTCACCTGCGCTCTTCTTAGGAAACATTCAGTCGCCACCGATGAGATGGTCAGATTCCCGCTCCCTCAGCTCCCCTCCCCTGTTTCAGGCCCCGCCCTCGGCACACAATCCGTCAGCGGCCGCTGATCCTAAGCGAGCAGGACACCGACAAGAGCGACAAGAGCAACAACACAAGTAGAAGCCGCAGCAAGGACGAAAGGCCGGGGGCCCACCTTCACGAAATCCTTCAAACACACTCCGGTGCCGAGGGCGAACATCGCAGACGCCAGCAAAGCGGTCTGAAGGAACTTCAGAGGCATCAAAACACTGGGCGGCACCACTCCCATCCAGCGGATCAGAACCATAAGGATGAAGCCCGCAACAAAAGCCGGCATCACCGGAGGGAGCTTCCCGCCCTCGCTGCCCATCCCAGGCAGTTCTCGACCAGAGCGGATCGCATGTCGGCGCCACAGGGAAATAGTGGCCATCATAGGGGCGAGCATGAGCACGCGGGCAAGTTTCACGACGACTGCTCCCGCTAAAGCATCCTCACCGAGGGTTCCTCCGATGGCGACAACCTGGGCGACTTCATGAGTGGATGCGCCCGCCCACACACCCGTTGTCACAGGATCGAAACCAATGAGCGCGCCGAGGATCGGGACGATCGGGATCATGAGCGTTCCGAAAATGACGACGAGGCCAACTGCCGTCACCACTTCCTCATTGTCTTTTGTTTCGATGACACCATCGACTGCGGCGACCGCTGCAGCACCGCAAATTGAAAAACCCCCGGCGATCAGCAGTGTTTGCGTCAGTGACAGACGCATCGCACATCCAATCAGGAAAGTGAGGGCAAATCCCACGCCCACAACCGCAATAACGACAAGAATCATTCCCAGACCAAGATCAACAATGTCGGACACAATGAGTTGAAGTCCGAGAAGAACCACACCGACCCGCAGCAGGTGTTTTGCTGAAAAAGCAAGCCCGCTTTCAAGGATGCTCGGCAGGGGGAAAGTATTGCGGGCGAGTACTCCAAGAAGGATGGCAACAAGCATCACCGACAGGATCGGGACATAAGAATTAACGAGCAGAGAAAAAGCGACTGCGAGGAAAGAGAAAAGAACTCCGGGGACAAGACCCACCCACGAAGAAAAGGAAGGCTGCGGTGTTTTCGCTGCTGAGGTCATGCTCCCACTGTAGGAATAAAAGCACGACACCGACAGGATCTCGGGCCAGTGTGGCAAGGAGAAAACGAGGGAACCGGCTGGGTGGGGGGGTGGGGGGGCGCCCCCAACACACCCTGCGAGACCTCAGTCAGCTTCGGCGGCAAGCCAACGTTCGGCATCAAGTGCAGCTCGGCAGCCTGAACCGGCCGCTGTGATCGCCTGACGATAGGTGTGATCGACCGCGTCACCGCAGGCAAAGACACCCGGAACATTCGTGTACGTTGACGGCTCTGCCACCGTGATGTAACCGGCCTCGTTCAGTTCGACCTCGTGGGTGAGAAACTCCGTGCGTGGAAGATGCCCGATCGCCACGAACACACCGTCAAGAGGCAGTACTCGTTCAGAGCCATCGACAGTTGAGGACACTCGAAGTCCCGTCACAGAATCCTCACCGAGCACTTCTTCGACCACTGAGTTCCACGCGAATTCAATCTTCGGATTCGACAGAGCACGCTCAGCCATGACTTTCGAGGCGCGCAATTCATCGCGTCGATGAACGACAGTGACCTTGGAGGCAAAGTTCGTGAGGAAAGTGGCCTCTTCCATCGCAGAATCCCCACCTCCGACAACCGCCAGTTCCTTGTCTTTGAAGAAGAAACCGTCGCAGGTCGCACAGTAGGAAACTCCGTGCCCTAAGAGGCGATCCTCACCGGGCACATTCATGCGACGGTATTCAGAGCCGGTCGCTAAGATCACAGCTTTTGCGTAGATCAGTTCCTCGTCAAGGGCAAGAACCTTAACTTTCCCTGACAGATTCACTGCCGTGACATCCTCGTAGCGGATATCCGCCCCGAACTTCTCAGCCTGTTCAGCCATTCGTCCCATGAGGTCTGGACCTTGAACGCCCTCGGGGAAACCGGGGAAATTCTCCACCTCGGTCGTATTCATCAGTGCCCCGCCCGCACTGATCGCACCGGCAAGGACAACGGGCTTCAGGCCCGCACGAGCCGTGTAGATCGCCGCCGTGTAGCCCGCAGGGCCCGAGCCGACGATAACGACCTCGTGGACCTGAGCGTCTGCGGGGATATCGCTGGACGGACGCGCTGCAACAGCGACAGAAGTGTCCTCATCGGAAACAGTGAGGGGGCGAAGAAGATCCGGGACGGGAGTAAACGAAGACATGAGAATCCAATCTGTTTTTCAGTCGTGACCGTGCAGATGCGCTGTCGGGCTATTGGACGGAAAGTTCACGCACCCATGCCCACGCGCGACCATCGACCGAAGTCGGCATCGACCTGAAACTCAGGGCGATACTGCTGGTTTCTGTGGGTTCAGGGAGGGAAATAACCGTTGATTCTGACAACGCAGAAGTTGTGAGTTCTGTTCCGCTTCTGGGCTGAGCGGGATCGGTGACATGACGCACGACAAGCTGACCGCCTTGAGTGGAAGGATCCATGTGGAGGGTCACACTTGACACGAGGGCGGGTTTTTCCAAGTTCACAACGAGCGTCACCGTTGCATTCTCGTCGAATGCGTTGATGTCGAAATAGCGTGAGTTCCAGGAAGTCTCAAGATTCTGGTCGATCATGTTGACGGCGAGATCAGGATTGTCGCCCTCATCGTTATTCCAGGAAAGCACCGACACTGAAGAGATGACAGCGGGGTCGCGCACAACCTCGTCACCGCTGAGAGCACTCTGAGCAGAATCAAGGTGTGTACCGACATTGGAGCTGATGTTCGGATGTTTCACGGGCGACAGGGCCGTGTTGAGCGCCCATATGGCGGCGATGATGGTGACAAGCGCAAGGAGAAGCAGCGTTGACTTGGTGGGGTCCACCACGTAGCGCCCTCGTTTTGTCCGGCGTGGCCGAGAACTCGCAGAAGGCTGAGCGGCTAAAAAGTTCGAGGGCGTGACACTCTCTTTCTTTGTCGCACCAGTCTTCACCGTTGTTAACTGCGAAGAACTCAGGACAGCATCAAAGCCTGTCGGTGCGCTTGGCGCAGGTGAAAAAGCGTCATCCACGAGGGCGGGAATCCTCGACGCAGATGGGGAAATCACAGAGGTTTCCTCAGCTACTGAAGCAGCACCCTCGCCCTCGTGAATATCACGAGCGACATCCGCAGTCTTGGTGCCGACACTCAAACGCGACGCAGCACAACGCGCTTTCATTTTCTTTGCACAGACAATGAGCGCCGCCACCCCAGCTGCACACCACACGCGGATTTTCCCTAAGAGCGCACGTATTTTCTCCACATAAGACGACAGCGCATCAGACGCTTCGTCCAGAGTTTCTTCTTCTGAATCTTCTCTTAAATCAGGGATCTTTACGTAAGAAGGAAGCAGAACTTCATCCGGGGTCATCGTGAGCTCAGCTTCACACTTATGTTCCTCTTTCACCAGTTCTCCACAATCAACGTTCACGGTGTCGCGCATGGTGTCCACAGTGTCTTCAGTGCCTGTAAGCGGAGCGGCCAGAACACGCCGAAGCGATACGGGCACACGCAGACGAGCAAGAAGCGGAGCCGCCACCAAAGCGGAAAGACCGGGGCTGAAGCGACGCAAAGCCAGGAGGTAAACGGGTGTCGCGATCACAGAAACGAGCAGTATTTTGCCCGTTGCCACAAGGAAACGAAACAAAGTCGAATCGTTTGACGTTGTCACCCCAACGAAGGAAAGGACAAGGAAAGCGACCACACCTGCAAGGGCCGCGCAGAGGAAAAAGACACCGTAAGAAACAAGGATGTGTCTGCGATCCACCATCGGGTTACGTTTCGCTACGCCGAACAGGGCGATGAGCGCATGAACAATCAAAGCGAAAGTTTCCGCAAAAGCCGCACCCGCAACCCACCAGTGAGGACCGGTAAGCGCATAGAGTGACCAGCCGATCACCACTTGAAGTCCAGCCGGAACAATTCCGAAAAGGAACACAGGTTTAACGTCCTCGTAGGCGAAGAAAAAGCGTAAACTCATCAGGCCGATACCGGTTGAAGCAACACCGGGCATAAGCGCAACAAGGATGATCGCGTAAGCGACCACAACAGCGGAATTGCGTTGCGTCGGCAAAACGATCTGCATCATCGGAACCGAAGCCGCCATGAGGATCGCAGCCGCAAGGAGGACAAGGAAAGTAATTGTGCGCACACCCATGCGGTAGCTTTTCGCAAGCGCCGCGTCGTTACGTTCTGCTGCATATTCAGCCATATGCGTAAAGATCGCCGTTGAAAGTGACACGCTGATAAGCGACTGGGGCACCATGAAGATCATGAAGGCCGTCGCATACGCATTGATGCCCACCACATCGAAAACGTTGTGAGTCTTTGCGTAAGAATCAGCTAAAGAAGCCAAATTGTAGGTCGAAAGGATCCCGATCTGCGACACCATGAGGGTCGCGAAGGTCCAGCCCGCCACTTTGGATGCCGAATGGAAAGAGGTTCCTCGGAAATGAAAATCCGGGCGGAAACTAATACCGGCGCGACGCATTGGAATAAGAAGGATCAGCGCCTGAGCGATCACACCTAAAGTTGCCGACCCTCCAAGAACCCAGAACTGCGTACTCGTGAAATCGGCGATTTCGATTCTGCTGTCAGTCGTCCCCCACAGAAGCAAGAAGGCGAGAAGTCCGAGGATGCCGATCACATTGTTCACAACGGGCGCCCACATGTACGGCCCGAAAACGCGGCGCGCATTGAGGAGTTCGCCGAGCAGGTTATAGAGGCCGTAAAAGAAGAGCTGCGGTAAACACAGGAGGGCGAAGAGAATAGCGAGTGCTCGGATTTCCGTGTCGTATCCCGCAGCCGTAATCACCACGAGGAGCGGTGCGGCGACCATCGAAATGACGGTGATGCCGAAAAGAATGACTCCGGCCAAAGTGAGGAGACGATTAATGTAGGTTTCCCCGTCATATTTACGTTTCAGTGCGCCAACGATCTGTGGAACGAGAACGGCATCAAATACGCCGGAGGCGAGGATATTGAACACCGTGTTCGGCAAAGTGTTCGCCGTCTGGAAAGCCGCTGCGACACCACCACCGGCTGAACCGATCACGGCGAGAAGCATCATCGAACGGACAAGACCGAGGATCCGTGACACTAAAGTCCCAGAAGCCATCAGGGCGCTTGCGCGAAGAAGCGAATGGGGTTTCGTGTGTGCGTGTGGAGTCAGATTCTGTTGCGATTGAGCGTCCTGACCTGCGCTCGTGGAAGCAGCGTCATGCGGTAGATTCATGTGGCATCTCCTCTGGCGCATCCGCACCACTTTCGTGAGCGCGATTCAATTTTGAACGGATTGTTCTGATAAGACCAACAACGAACAGGACAGCCAGAGCCGAGGCTGCGCTGGCAGTTAGCGCGTCTTCCCAACCGGCCCGCATCCTCACAAGAATCGGAGGAGAATCCGTCAGGGGGGCCCCATCGGGAGTTGAAATATCGTAGGTGACTTCGATGTTTCCTGAGCCGATCGCCGTCACCGGGACTGCGACTGAGGTCACCGATTGGGCTTTCAGTGTGGCCCGAGTTGTGGAAGAAACATCCAGACGCGGATCAGAAGGGATGAGCGACACAAGGACATCCACATCCCATTCCAGATCATTACGAACACGGACAGGGAAGTCCGCGGACTTGTTAATCAGGTTCACCGCATCTGAAGGTGTTGCCGTGATCTGCGAGCGAAGACGAAGAACCTGAGATCGGATCACCCTCGCCCTCGTGCCTTGTTCCTCCAGCGGAATTGCTGCAGAAAGAGCAGGCAATGGATCATTCACCGAAGCGAAAACTGCCTGAGGATCAGAGGTGGCTGTGGCGAGCTGACCAAGCAAAGCGAAAGAATCCGTTACGTTTGCTACCGCTTCCGCTGAAACTTCAGGAACGCTCCCAGAATCTGCTCCCACACGTTCCACCTCACTTGTTTCAGAAGCCGCCGCCTCCTGGAAAGAAATCGGAGCCACCCACGGCGCGTTCAGAAGTGCTTTCAGACGCTGCACGAGACGCTCAGTGGGAGCCTTATCGCGTGAAGTGGAAACGAATAAAGTCCGGGGCGCGTTCGGTCGTTCCCGCGTAATAATCGCGGTGAGCGCAGCAATCCCCTGCTCAGCATCGAGTTCATCAGCATCGTTCTTCGTCGCCCAGTTCACCAGCTCACTGAGTTGCGTATGCGGTGTGAGCACCGTACTTCCCGAACCGGTACTTCCCGTTGCCGGGTCAACTTTCACCACGGAAGAGGGCGTGAAGTTGAGGATATGAACGGGAGAAAGCACCCCTGCGGGCGCGATTGTCACCCTGTTGACAAAGGCTCCGAGCGCTTGGGTTCCAAAGACTTCCTCACGCGGCCACGACACGTCCTTCACAATTGACAGATGCGGCTGAGTGTCCTCTTCAGGTAAGGACGATTCAGGAGAGGTAGAGGCAGCGTGAGGAGCCGAAGCAGATTCGCCACCCTCGCCCTCGGCAATATCCTTGCGCGAAGCAGATAAAGAGGGGGCTTTAAGTGAAGCGGGGAAAGTGTCGATAGAAGCGATCGCGTCCGTCAGCAGAGCTTCAGCTCCGCTGAGAGCGAGAGTCGCCAGGCCCGCATCGCCTTCCGGTAGTGCAACAATTTCCGATGCTGTTTCATAAAAAGACTCAAGAAAGTGCGTATCTTTAGCCGCTTTCGCGGAAAGGCGTGGCCTGCCTGAGTGGACCTGAGCGTTCTTTTCGACATTTTCCTTCGGCACAGTGGGCAACACTCGCGCATCCATTGCGAGGGTCGCGCCGGGCGTTTGAGCGATCTCTAAGACAGCGCGACGCTCAGCTTCCCCTCTGCGCGTGTTTTGTGAGGTCCAGGCAACGAGGGCGTTCACCCTGGTGTGCGCAAAGGGTTGGGAAGTGTCCCAGATCAGCAAAGAACGGTCCCGACCGGAAGCATCCTGAGAGGAAGAAGAAACGGTCAGCGTTCTGGGTCCCCACGACACCGGGAAACCGAGAGGCAGATAGTGGGTGGGCACGCGAAACTCGAAAGGGGATTCGGCCCCGGATTCGAGCTGCGTTTCTAAAATCTGCGTTGAGACCGTCACTTCCCAGGGCGCAGGAGAAGAAAGTTCAGATTCGAGGGCGGCTACGGATACGGGTGTCCACGCGCCGACTGAGAGTTCAAGAACCGGCGCTGGAAGGGCAGATGATCCCGTGTTTTTCACGGTTCCGGCGACGAGGAGTTCGTTCTCACTTGTCAGGATCCGAGGTGCGACCTCGTTGATGGAGACTTCAAGCCCGTTCGACTGTTTCGCTTGTGCGAAAAGTGCTGGTGGCATTTCGCTTTCTTCAGCGAGGGCGCGCGGGATGTGGACTTCAGGGGTAGCGAGGGCGGGGCTGGAAGTCAGTAGGCACGCTGTAAGGTATGCCGCCGTAAGAGCCGGAATAGCGAGAAGACGTGTGACGCTGCGACGATGATGTGCGGCAGCGAAAATGCGTGTGAGGATGTGAGCGCGCGACATTCACGAGCCCTTGTATAAAAGGTCGAGGGCGATCTGGACGATCCGTCGCTCATTCGGATAGGCGAGGCGATGCGTGATGGTGTCCAGACGCATCCAGGCTGCCTCTTCGGCTTCCTGATCCGGGTCGTGTTCCACGGTGATCGTGCCTGAGTGATAGCCCATAAGGTAGTGGTGGACGACTTTATGAACCCTGCGGTCGCTACCTGAGAACCAGTAATCGATGCTTGCGAGATGACGGATGATCCGCCCGAAAATACCGGTCTCTTCGGCGACTTCACGCAGCGCGGCCTGTTCGGCTGTCTCTCCGGCTTCCAGGTGACCTTTAGGGAGGCACCATTCGATTCTGCCCGCACGATTCCGTCTCGCAATGAGGGCCGCGTAGGGAACCCCTTTGAGGACATCAACAACGACACCTCCAGCTGAGGTTTCCAAAGAGACGGGAAGATTCGCGGTGCTTGTGTACACGGAACGCTCAGCGATACGACGATAAGGGGGTCTGGGGACCCCCTGACGGCGTTCGATTGGGCGTTCGGACATGTGTCCACTCTAGCCAGCTTCATCTTGTTTTCGTGTGTTGGCACCCTGGTCATAACCTGAGCAGTGGGTCGCCTCACGCTGCACACACGGGAAGGAACGTAGCCTCTGGGGGCTCGAACATGGCATTCTGAGGGGCGATGACTTCCCGAACTTTCTCTCATGTCTCCCCCGCAGCCTCTTCGGCTCTGAACACTTGCAGTGCAACCATGACTGATGCCCCCCGAGATATTCCCTCCCTCCTTGCGAATGCGAAGCGCGCTTTTACTCAGCTCCCCGATGACATCCTTAAACTCGGTCGGGTGTTTGAAGCGGCGGGTGAAGAGATCGCCCTCGTCGGCGGTCCTGTGCGCGATGCCTTCCTCGGTGTCGCCCCGCATGATTTTGACCTTACGACCTCGGCGCGACCCGAACGCACGGAAGAACTTCTTGCCCTGTGGGGGCAGGCTGTTTGGGATGTTGGGAAAGAGTTCGGAACCGTCGGTGGGCGTCGTGGGACGACGAGTGTCGAGGTGACGACTTATCGTTGCGACACTTACGAAGTGGGTTCACGCAAGCCTGAAGTGTCATTCGGGGACTCTTTGGAAGGGGATCTGACTCGCAGGGATTTCACGGTGAACGCGATGGCGATGCGTTTACCCTCGATGGCTCTGGTTGATCCGCATCACGGCCTTGAAGATCTTGCACAGTCGCGTTTGCGCACACCTGTGAGCGCTGAACAGTCTTTTGATGATGATCCTCTTCGGATCATGCGGGCAGCTCGCTTTGCCGCTCAACTCGGCATTGATGTGGATCTTGATGTGATGGAGGCGATGGAGGCGATGGCGCCGCGCCTTCAGATTGTGTCGGCTGAGAGAATCCGAGCTGAACTTGAACGCCTCATTATTTCTGATTTCCCGAGGCGTGGTCTTGAACTCATGGTCCACACCGGTGTTGCTGCGATTGTACTTCCAGAGCTTGCTGAGCTTGTTTCTACCGTTGATGAGCATAAGCGCCATAAGGATGTGTATGAGCACACGCTCACCGTCTTAGAGCAGGTGATGGATTTAGAGACCGGACCTGATGGGGCTGTGCCCGCGCCGGATTTCGTTTTGCGTTTCGCGGCTCTTATGCACGATGTGGGAAAACCGGCGACTCGTCGTTTCGAGGGCGGTTCAGTTTCTTTCCACCATCATGAGATTGTCGGTGCGAAACTGACTCGTAAACGGATGCGGGCACTCAAGTTCGACAAGGCCACTATTGAAGCCGTTTCCGGTCTTGTCGCTCTTCATTTGCGTTTCCACGGTTATGGTGAGGCCGCGTGGACGGACTCGGCTGTGCGTCGTTACGTTGCTGACGCGGGTGATCTCCTTGAGCGACTTCATCGCCTCACCCGTGCTGATTGCACGACACGAAACCGCCGTAAGGCGCTTATGCTCTCAGCTGCATACGACGATCTTGAGTCGAGGATCGTGGCTCTGCGTGAGCAGGAGGAACTGGATGCGATTCGCCCGGATTTGGACGGTGATCAGATCATGCAGATCCTCGGTCTTCGTCCTTCACGCGCGGTGAAGATGGCGCGCGATTATCTGCTCGAACTGCGTATGGAACGCGGTCCTCTCGGCGAAGAGGCTGCGCAAGAGGCCCTTTTAGCGTGGTGGTCGTCACCGCAGGTCCGTGATATCGCTGCCGAATACGAAGCTGAGCAAGCCAGGTATGAGGAAATGGTGGCGGCGAAACGAGCGCGAAAGGCGGCGGCGAAAGCTCAACAGGCTTCGGGAAACTGACATAAAGGTTGAGCACGTCACGATTTCGGCTCATTCACAGGATGAATGAATAGGCTGGAAGGATCGACCCGGGCTGAAAGGTTGGATTCGTGACAAGAAACGACGGGAAGAAGGACTGGAACGAGATCATGGGTTCAGGCTCTGCGCGGCCTCTGCCCACTCGTGCCGAAACCCAAAGCCGCCGTTCAGGCGCTCAGGCACGTTCGCGGCGTGCTTCCTCAAGGTCCACGCACGCGGGAGGACAGAAGAAGACCGGGGAGAAAAGAAAAGGCCGTGTCGCTAAGAAGATCGCCCTCGGCTTACTCTTTACTTTCCTCACTGTGCTTCTCGCCGGGCTTGCGACTTTCCTTTATGTATATCTCACTCTTGCGATTCCTCAAGCGGATGACCTCGCCCTCGCGCAAAAAACCACGATCTACTATTCCGACGGTGAGACTGAGCTCGGTGATTTAGGGGAGGTTGATCGGCAGATCATTGACGCATCGACTCTTCCTGACTATGTGGGGAAAGCGGTTGTTGCGTCCGAGGACCGGACTTTCTACACGAACTCCGGTATCGACCCTAAGGGTATTTTGCGCGCCCTTTACACGAACATTACGACCGGTTCGCGCCAGGGCGGATCAACGCTGACTCAGCAGTATGTTGAACGCTACTACGTCGGTCAGACGACCTCGTACATCGGCAAAGCGAAAGAAGCGGTTCTTGCGTTAAAGATTAACCGGGAGCAGTCCAAAGAAGAAATCCTTGGTAACTATCTCAATACGATTTATTTCGGTCGCCGCGCCTACGGTATCGAAGCCGCTGCGAAAGCATATTTTGGCCATTCAGCGAAGGAACTGAGTCTGTCAGAGGCGGCGCTTCTCGCTGGAATCATTCCCGCTCCTTCTGCCTGGGATCCCGCTATTGATCCCGATCAGGCACAATCCCGCTGGTCTCGTGTTCTTGCCCTTATGGTGGAAGACGGCTGGATTTCTCAGGGGGAGGCTGATGCGGCAAAGTTCCCTGAAACAATTGATCCTGCGACTCTTCATTCTTCGTCCATGACGGGTCCTTTGGGTTATCTCATCGCTCAGATTCAGACGGAACTTGTTTCTCAGGGTGTCGTAGATGAGGACAGGATCTTTAACGGGGGCTTGAAGATCGTGTCCACGATTGACAAAGTGAAGCAGGATGCGGCAATTGCGGCCGCGAATTCCATGAAGGAAGTCGAGGGTTGGGATCCGCAGTTCCAGCATCTTGCCCTGTCGTCAATTGATCCTCATACGGGTGAGATTGTCGCGGAATTCGCGGGATATGACTATACGCTCCGTCAGCAAAACTCTGTCACTCAGGATATCGCGATGGCGGGTTCGTCTTTTAAACCTTTCGCACTCCTTGCACACGCAAGGGAGGGGGGTTCTGTTCATGACCGTTACGACGGGAATTCGCCGAAGTCTTTTGAAGGTTTGGCAAAGCCTGTCACCAATAACGGAGGAGTTTCTTACGGTTTAGTGGACTTGATTACTTCGACCGCATCTTCGATTAACACTGCGTATGTGGCTTTGAATAAGGAAATCGGTCCCGCTGCGACAATGCAGGCTGCGATTGATGCTGGTATTCCTGAGGACACTGCTGGTCTTGAAGCTTCTTTACTGAATGTCCTCGGTTTTGCTTCGCCGCACAACATTGATTTGGCGACTGCGTTCTCAACGATTGCGAACGGCGGTGAACGTATGAATGTTCACATCGTCAAGACGGTCTCTGATTCGCATGGGAATCTGCTTTACGAGGCAGAACAGAAGAGCGAACGTGCATTCGAGCTTGAAGAAGTATCGTCCATCATGCCTGCGCTTCGAGCGGTGACCGGAGCGAATGGTTCCGCCTGGAAAGTCGGATCAGCTTTGCCCGGTATTGAAACGGCAGGGAAGACGGGTACGTCTTCGGATCAGCTGTCCGCCCAGTTCGCGGGTTTTGTGCCGGGGCTTGTGACGATGGTGTCGATGTATCAGTCTGATGAGAACGGTAACGCTGTTCCCCTGACAAATATCGGCGGTCTTCAGCATTTTTACGGTGCTGACTGGCCTCTTGAGGTGTGGATCGCATACATGACTCAGGCCACTCAGAACATGACGACGAAAACTTTTGACTGGGTTGTCCCTTCAACGAGAACGGCGAAGAATTCGGTGCCGGAGATTGCTCAGAGTACGCCTGCCGCGCCTGAAGTCTCGGTTGAGAAGGAGCAGCCTCAGTCGAGTGTGCCCACTCCGACACCGGTACCCGTACAACCTGTTGTTCCGGAGTCTCCCGCTGAATCGGGTCAAGATAAGCCCGCACCCGAGCCGGGTACTGGCGGTGAGAATCCGCCCGCACAATCCAATGGTGCTGCAAAGCCGAACACCGGTACCTCCGGCTAGGGAGTATTCCTTAGAGCTTTGTCCCGGATAGGAGTGAGGGGCCCCAACCAAA
>JASBZF010000033.1 GCA_029983625.1 Pauljensenia sp.
CCTCGTCAGTGAGCCACCAATCGAGCGAGTATGACTCGTTCCATTCTTGGCGCTGACCAATTTCTTGACCCATGAAGAGGAGCTGCTTGCCCGGATGTGACCACTGGTAGGCAAGAAGGGCACGCAGACCCGCGAAGCGCTGCCAGTCGTCGCCGGGCATTTTTTCTACCAGGCTGTTCTTTCCGTGGACGACTTCGTCATGGGAAAGGGGGAGGATGTAGTTCTCAGAGAAAGCGTAGACGAGGGAGAAGGTAAGTTCGCCGTGGTGCCAGCGCCTGTTGACGGGATCTTCGCTGAGGTAACGCAGGGTGTCGTTCATCCATCCCATGTTCCACTTCATGCCAAATCCAAGGCCCCCGCCGCTTGTGGACGCGGTGACACCCGGCCAGGCGGTTGATTCTTCAGCGATCATGACGATTCCGGGATGGCGCCTGTAGGCGGTTGCGTTCGCTTCTTGAAGGAATTCGATCGCATCGAGGTTTTCACGGCCACCGTACTGGTTGGGGCGCCACTGACCGTCTTTTCGTGAATAATCGAGGTAGAGCATGGAGGCGACAGCATCGACGCGCAGCCCGTCAATGTGGAAGTCTTCAAGCCAATAGAGGGCGTTGGCGACGAGGAAGTTACGCACTTCCCTTCGCCCGAAGTTAAAGACGTAGGTGCCCCAGTCGGGATGTTCGCCGCGAAGTGGATCGGGGTCTTCGTACAGCGGTGTGCCATCGAAACGTGCCAGAGCCCAATCGTCTTTGGGGAAGTGGGCAGGCACCCAGTCGAGGATGACTCCGATTCCGGCTTTGTGGAGTTCATCAACGAGATAACGGAAATCGTCTGGCGTGCCAAAACGTGAGGTGGGAGCATAGTAGGAGGTCACCTGATAGCCCCAGGAGCCGCCGAAGGGGTGTTCGGCCAGAGGCATGAACTCCACGTGTGTGAAGCCCATTTTTTTCAGGTAGGGGACGAGTTCATCGGCAAGTCCGCGATAGCCGAGTCCTTGTTTCCATGAACCGGCGTGAATTTCGTAAATCGACATTGGCCCGGTGTGTACCGAACGCTGTGCGCGGGTCGCCATCCATTCTTCGTCGCTCCATTCGTGGAAGTAATCTGTGACGACGGATGCGGTGGCGGGAGGAATTTCCGTTGCGCGGGCAAGAGGATCAGCTTTTTGGAACCAGTTTCCCGCAGGACCTTGGATTTCGTACTTGTAGCGGGCACCGACTGTGACCCCTGGGATGAAGATCTCCCAAATACCTGAAGCTCCCAGGGAACGCATTGCGTGTGCGGAACCGTCCCAGAAATTGAAGTCGCCGACGACGCGCACAGCACGCGCATTGGGCGCCCAGACAGCGAAGGCGACACCGGAAACCGGCCCCATTTCTCCTTCGTAGTGCTTGAGGTGGGCACCGAGGACTTTCCAGAGCTGCTCATGGCGACCTTCGGAAATGAGGTAGGTGTCCATTTCCCCCAGAGTCGGCAAATAGTGGTAGGGGTCGTCGAGGAGAGTGATCTGATCGCCGTAGGTGACGCGAACTCGGTAGTCAGGAATATGTGTCAGGGGCAGGACGGCCACCCAGACACCGGCACGTTCGTGGACGGCAAGGTAGGTATCGTCCTTCGTCACGATTTCTACGGCATCGGCGAGATGATGGACGGTCCTGATCGTCACAGAATGTTCACCGAGGTGGGCACCGAGAACGGCGTGAGGCATGTAGTGGCTGCCGCTGCCGACGGCGTCGAGAATTGCCGGGTCGACGGGCACTGGTGTCATGTCGGGTTCCATAGTGTGATTCTCCCACGTCCAAGGCGCTGATGTGAGTCGCGCGACAGTTCAGCTTAAGGGTAATCTTCTTCGATTCACATGCGGGTGAGGCAATCGAATGGTCATCGTGTGCTCTCCCAGGGATCGAGGTCGAGGAGAGGCTCGACGGCGAAGACGTGCCCGAGGCGCGTCAAGGGGGACAGTTCCACCCAGTTATGTGCCCCCCAGATGTAGCTTTGCCCGTCGAGTTCATCGACTACGCGGATTCTTCCTTGGGAAGTTTCAATACCGAGGGCGGACAAGTCGATATCAACGCTTCCGCACACGCCCTCGTGCGGATTCAAAGAGACAACGCAGATCACAGTGTCTGGGCCTGAAGAGGTGAAACGAGCGGCGATCTGCTTGGAAAAGCAAATGATGTCAGGGTGGGAGGTCGGATGAATTGTTAATGAGTGGAGTTGACGAAGTGCGGGGTGTTTCGCTCTGGCGGCGTTCAGTAGTGTGAGGAGACGAGCGATTCCCAGGGGTTCGGCGTGCTCGAAGTGGCGAGGTTTGAATTCGTATTTTTCATTGTCGATCATCTCTTCAAATCCGGGGCGCTGGACGTTTTCTACGAATTCGTAGCCGGAATAGATGCCCCAGTTCGGTGATCCGAGGGCGGCGAGCATGGCGCGGATCGCGAAAATCGCACTCCCTCCGCTTGTCATTTGAGCAGTGAGAATGTCATGGGTTGTCGGCCAGAAACTCGGACGCATGAGGTGAGCGGTCTCGGTGGAGACTTCTTGCAAGTAAGCTTCGATCTCTTCTTTACCGGTCCTCCAGGTGAAATAGGTGTAGGACTGGTCAAAGCCGATCGCGCCGAGGGTGCGCATCATCGCGGGTCGCGTGAAGGCTTCGGCGAGGAAAAGAACTTCGGGGTGCGTGGATCGGATATCGGCGATGAGCTGCTGCCAGAAACGCAGTGGTTTCGTGTGGGGGTTGTCCACGCGGAAGATCGTCACCCCGTGCGAGATCCACAGTTGAAGGACTTCACGAATGGCTGCGTAAATGCCCGCATAGTCGTTATCAAAGTTCAGCGGGTAGATGTCCTGGTATTTTTTCGGCGGGTTTTCTGCGTAGGCGATTGTCCCGTCAGCGCGAGAGGTAAACCACTGCGGATGAGCTTTCACCCAGGGGTGATCGGGTGAACATTGAAGAGCCAGATCGAGGGCGACTTCAAGTCCAAGTGTGCGGGCCTGTTTGACGAAAGCGTCAAAGTCGTCAAAAGTGCCCAGCTCGGGGTGGATTGCGTCGTGTCCTCCCGTTTTGGCTCCGATCCCGTAGGGAGAGCCTGGGTCGCCGGGTTCAGCGATTAAGGTGTTATTCCTGCCTTTGCGGTTTGTTGTCCCGATCGGATGAATCGGAGTGAGGTAAACGACGTTAAAGCCCATGTCGGCGATCCGGGCAAGCCCTTTCGCCGCCGCTTTGAGAGTACCTGAAACCCAGGTGCCGTCCGGGTTCTGGAAGGCTCCGAATGAGCGCGGGAAGATCTCATACCAGCTGCCGCTGAGCGCTCTTTCCCGAGCGACGTAGAGCGGATACACAGCGGAGGAACCGAGCAGGTCGCGCAGAGGGTGAGCGCGGAACACGGAACGTACACGCGAAGACAGTCCTGCTGAAAGGCGCTGCTGTGCACTGCGTTTCTGATCGCGCAGATGCATGGCCGCATCGGCAAGCACTGCGGCATCTTCGGGGCTGGCAGGTCGTTGAGTGGGGTTGAGGATCGCTTTCCCAGCGATTGCGCGCTCCATGAGGCGCGCGCCTTCTTCGAGCATGAGTTCCACATCGACACCGGCATCGATTTTGACGCTTGCGTCATGACGCCACGTAGCGTAAGGATCCGACCAGGAGTCCACGCGGAAACTCCAGGAACCGGGACGATCCGGCATCACCCACGCTTCGTAGCGGTCCAGTCCTTCAGCGATATCCACCATCGGAACTCGACAGTGTTCGCGCCCTTTGGGGTCGAGAAGGATCGCTTCTGCAGCAAAAGCGTCATGGCCTTCGCGAAATACCGTTGCCCGAATCGGGAAAGGTTCACCTTCGGTGGCTTTGGCGGCTAAACGGCCCTCTTCAACGACGGGGAAGAGTTCGGTGACGGGGATCCGGGGCAGAAGAATGTCGCTCACCTTGCCCAGAGTAGCGAAAGGCGGGGGCATGTGCGCGAACGTTACCCAACAGTTTGCTCGGTATTTTCCTTCTTAGACCGTGACTCCGAAAATATGGCCAATGAAGAAAGTCAGGGCCATTGCGGTCGCTCCGCCACAGAGCAGCCGGATCACCGCTCGCCCTCGCGGAGCATCACCGAGCACAGCCGAAATGTATCCGGTCAAACCCAGAGCGATTAAAACAGCGACAAAAGTGGCAAGGATACGCACAGCGGGCGGGAAGATCAGCATTGTGAGCAGGGGGAGGACAGAGCCGAGGAGGAAAGCCAAGAATGAGGAGGCCGCCGCTGCCCACGGGTTCGTGAGGTCGTTTGCAGCGATGTTGTGTTCGCAGGTCAGGTGTGCATCGAGTGCGTCGTGGCGCGAGAGTTCATCCGCGACGAGGGCGGCGGTCTGTGCGGACAGGCCACGTTGGACCCACAGGGCAGCAAGCTTGCGTTCTTGGCCTTCAGGATCGCGTTCGAGGAGGCGTTTTTGGACGCGAACCAGTTCACGTTCTGAGTCCCTTTGCGTGGACACCGACACGTATTCACCTACCGACATGGAAAGGGCTGCAGAGGCAATTCCTGCAATACCGGCGATTGCAATTGCGGAGGTATTGGTCGGATCAGCAGCGGCAACGCCGACGAGCAAACCGGAAATCGACACGATTCCATCATTGGCGCCAAGGACACCGGCCCTGAGCCAGTTGAGACGCTGAGAGATGGACTGCTTGCGTTCAGAAACGAGACGATGAGTGAGCGCCGGAAGGGAAAGGACGGTGCTGAGCGTGCATTCCATAGCTCGACGCTAAACCTTTGACACGCGCTCCACCAGCAAGGATATGCGCGCCTTGGGCAGGTTCTCAGAGCCTAAAAAAGGGTGCCCTCAGCGCTGTGAGGGCACCCCATGAGCTGCGCTCAGTAGGTCATCTGCATCGCGATGCGCACCTCGTCCAAGGTCTGATCCGCCTGCGCATTCGCTTTTTCATTACCGGCGTGCAGAACCGACCACAGATAGTCCTCGTGTGCGAGAAGTTCCGCGCGCCGAGCGCGCATCGGAGCGAACATCTCATTCAGGGAGTCGGTCACGAATGCTTTAAGTGCCCCCGCTCCCTTGTCGCCGATCTCATCGGCGATCGCTACGGGTGAACGTCCCGTCGATAAAGACGCAAGCATCAAGAGATTCGATACTTCGGGACGATTCACCGGATCAAAAGTGATGTGGCGCTCAGCGTCAGTTTTTGCTTTCTTGAGGATCTTCGCGGTTTCGTCAGCACTCATCCCCAATTCGATCGTGTTCCCGCGTGACTTCGACATCTTGGTGCCGTCAGTACCCAAGAGCAGAGGAACTTCTGAGAGCAGTGCTTCCGGGCGCGGGAATACGGGACGATCAGGATGAGCGCGACCGTAACGCTTATCGAAACGCTGAGAAATAAGACGCGCCTGCTCTAAGTGAGGGAGCTGATCTTGCCCGACGGGCACAAGATTGGCCTTGCAGAAAAGAATATCGGCTGCCTGATGCACCGGGTAGGTGAGCATCAGACCAGACATTGCCCGACCGTCGCTTGCTTCGAGTTCAGACTTGACCGTCGGATTGCGGTGCAGTTCAGATTCGGTCACCAGCGACAAGAAAGGAAGCATGAGCTGATTCAGCGCGGGGACGGCTGAGTGCGTGAAAATAACGGAGCGTTCAGGATCAATACCGGCTGCAATGTAGTCGGCGATCAGTGCGAGGACGCGCTCGCGGATGGGGCCGACACCATCACGGTCGGTGATGACTTGATAGTCGGCGATGAGCACCCAGGTTTCTACGCCTCGTTCTTGGAGGAGAACGCGATTACGCAGGGTGCCGAAATAGTGTCCGAGGTGGAGATGTCCCGTGGGGCGGTCACCGGTCAGGATTCGAAAACGTGAGGGATTCTCATCGATCGCCCGGTCGATTTTAGCTGAACGTTCTTTTGAGCGTGCAAGCGAAGCATCGGAAGTGGAATTGGCGAGGGCATCTTCACTGGAAGTCATGGGCAGATCCTACCGTGAGCTGCGTCCTGAGCTCATTCTTGCGTTTTCACCGACAGGTCAGACAGGAGCACTTTTACCGAAATCGGTGCAATCGACACAGTGTCGTGATGGGCGATCTGTTCAAGGTGCACACTGAGCGTATTCGGATCGGTCGAGGGCGGGATGCTGTCTTCGATTGGCCCCCACGCGGTGTCAACGACGAGGAACCAATCGAGGCCGTGGCCTTCAGGAAGATGCACCGTGTGGGGTTCTAAGGTTCCGTTCACGATCACGAGGGCGTCCCGATCTGCCCAGCGTGCTCCTGAGCGCAGCATCTGGAAGACACGGTTGTCTGATTGGGTCCAGCCTTCATTTGGTATCGGATCGCCTGTGGTGGTGTACCAGGAGACATCGGGCACCGTATCGCCCGGATACGGGATTCCGCTGGCGTACACATCGGGACGTAGAACGGGATGGGCTGTGCGAAGAGCGATGAGCCAGCGAGTGAGAGCGAGCTGATCGAGCTGCGGTGCAGAAAGATTCCAGTCGAGCCAAGAGATCGGTGAATCTTGACAGTAGGCGTTGTTGTTACCGAATTGGGTGCGTGAAAATTCGTCGCCGCCAAGAAGCATGGGGGTACCCGCTGAAATCAAGAGCATCGTAAGGAGGTTGCGTTGAGAACGCCGTCGTCTCCAGTAGACGAGGTCTTCGCCCTCGGTGCCGGGGCGCGTCGTGTAGGCGTCAGCGGTGGCAGAAAGTGTGGAAGCAACCCAACCTTCGATCCCGTGATTCCAGGAGCGGTTGTCATTGGAGCCGTCTCGGTTCCCTTCGAGGTTGGCCCAGTTGTGCTTGGTATCGAAAGCCGTGAGATCAGCCAGGGTAAAACCGTCATGGGCGGTGATGAAGTTAATGGAGGCTCTGGGGCCACGCCCTCGGCCCTTCCCGTGGTCGTAGACGTCACGGGAACCGGCGAGGCGCGTTGCAAGATTATTGGGCCCAGAAGCGCCTCGCCCTTCGATAAGGGATTTGACATCGCACAGCCAGAAACTGCGCAGGGCACCTCGGTAATGGTCGTTCCATTCGGAAAAGGGGAGGGGGAAATGACCGGTTTGCCAGCCGCCCGGCCCGATGTCCCAGGGTTCGGCGATGAGTTTACATGTCCCGATCTGCGGGTCGGTGGCCATCGCGACAAGGAGAGGATGCATGGGGGTGTAGCCCGTTGAGAAACGCCCCAGGGTTGCGGCCAGGTCAAAACGGAAGCCGTCTACTCCCATCGATGTTGCCCAGTAGCGAAGCGAATCCAACACCATCGCTATGGTCGTGGGCTCATCGAAGTTCACGGTATTTCCCGTTCCCGTGTCGTCGATGTTCTGGGTGGGGCGAGTGTTCGTGTGACGATAGTAGAGGGGGGAATCAAAACCACGCCATGACAGCGTGGGGCCACCGTCCCCACCTTCGCAGGTGTGGTTGTAGACGACATCAAGGATGACTTCAATCCCCGCCTGGTGAAGGATCGACACCATACCGCGGAACTCATCGACAACGCCCTGAGCGCCTTTTTGCTGCGCAGCGACAGTTGCGTAGCTTGGTTCAGGAGTGAAGAAAGACAGTGTCGAGTACCCCCAGTAGTTTGTGAGTCCTCTTTCAGCGAGGAAAGCTTCTTCACATTTGGCGTGGACGGGAAGGAGCTCGACTGCGGTGATACCTAAGCGTTTGAGGTAGTCGAGTGAAGCCGGATGTGCAAGACCCGCGTAGGTTCCCTGTAGTTCGGCGGGAACACCGGGCATGTTCTTCGTGAAGCCTTTGACGTGGATTTCGTAAAGGATCGTGTTTTCCCAGGGAATCTGAGGTTTTGGTGCGAGGGCGAATTGATGATCGACCACAACGGAAACGGGGACGTGTCCGCGAGAATCCAAAGGCGAACGCGCGAAAGGATAGGTACTGGGGTAGAGGTCGTCATCAACCGTGTGAGCGTAGACCGCTGGACCCATATCAACGCTGCCTTCGATGCCGCGCGCGTAGGGGTCGAGGAGGAACTTCGCAGGATTGTGGAACAGCCCCGCATCGGGATCCCACGGTCCGTCTACGCGGAACCCGTAGCGTGTTCCCACCCCTCGTCCTGGAATATGACCGTGCCAGATCCCCTCATTGGAGGGGAGCAAAGAATATCGAGTCTCTGTGGAGTCAGCTTCGATCACGCAGAACTCGACGGCGGTGGCGTTGCGTGCCACGACGGAAACATCTAGGCCCTGTGCGCGCAGCGACACGCCGAGACGACGAGGGATGGGGTGAGGTTCTGTGACCTTGACGTATGCGACCCGGTGGTCGTGCGCACAGTTTTGAGTCATGATTCCCCTCCTTTTTCGGCGCGCTCAGCGCATATTCTGGGTGTCACTGTCACACGCAAGCGAACACTCCAACAGCCAATAAGACTAAGACACGAGGGCGCAGAATACCGACATACGCTCAAACGCGCGACAAACGAGCCGCCCAATATCTGTGCCATGCATGTGTGTCACGCCCTTTCGCCCTCGTGACGGCATGAAAGATGTGCGTTTTGCCATTGAGCGTCACCCTTCGATGAGTGAAAGGGGACGAATATGGCACTCTAGGCCCATGAGAATCATCGTGTGCGTCAAGCATGTTCCCGACATGCAATCGGATCGACGTTTCGAAGATTGTAGGATCGTGCGAGGAGAAGATGACGTCCTCAACGAACTCGATGAGAACGCGGTAGAAGCAGCCGTTCAACTCGTTGAAGAACACGGCGGAGAAGTCATCGCCCTCACTATGGGGCCTGAAGATGCTGAAGATGCTCTCCTGCGCGCACTTCAACTCGGCGCCGATCGGGCAGTCCTCATCACCGATGAACGTTTCGAAGGTGCCGACACAGGACTCACCGCAACGGTGCTCGCCGCCGCAATCCACACCCTAGGAAACGAAGCCCCCATCGACATCGTCATCACCGGTATGGCTTCGCTGGACTCCATGACCTCCATGCTCCCAGCCGCCCTCGCTACCCAACTTGACATGCCCCTGCTCGGCCTGGCCCACTCCATCGACATTGACCTCAAGACGCGCACAGCGACAATTGCCCGCAACGCCGACGGACACGAGGACGTGCTCAGAGCCCCGATGCCCCTCGTCATCTCGGTCACCGACCAAATCAACGAACCCCGATACCCGGCATTTGCGGCCATGAAAGCAGCACGGAAAAAACCACTGGATTCTTGGGGATTGGACGAAATTGCCACAAATGACATCGGCGCACGCATCGCAGGGCGTCCACAGCTCCTCGAAGTCCTCGAATCCGCAGAAGTGACCAAAAACGGCCCAGGCACAATCATTCCCGACTCCAGCGATGCCGGACAACGCCTCGCCGACTACATCCTTGAAGTGGTGAAGTGACGATGACAGACCAGCTCCACACCCCGATCCTCGTCCTCGCTGACCACCAGCACTACAACGACGAAGACACCTGGCACCTCACCACCACTTCAGCGCAGGTGATCTCGCTTGCACGCACACTCACCAACGCAGGAGTGCATGTTCTCGCACTCACGCGCACACCCGACACCCCCGCCCTCGCCGCCCTCGGTGTGGAAAAAGTTCTCTGCCCAGTATTCGACGATCTTGCCCCGCGAGTAAGCGCCCTCGTCGCCGACGCAGCCCTCGCCGCTGTCACCTCACAGCACTACGGTGCTTTCCTCCTCCCCTCCTCCTACCGAGGACGAGAAGTTGCCGCCAGAGTCGCAATGCGCCTCAACTGCGGTGTCCTTGCCGACGCAAACGCCCTGACAGTTAAAGGACAGGCCCTCATCGCAACAAGCGTCGCGCTTGCAGGAACGTGGACAAACCGGATCCGCATCACGGGCACACTCCCCATCGCTACCGTGAAAACAGGTGCGTGCGCCATCATTCCGGCCAGCGAACCCTCCGTTCCTCAGATCGAAGAACTCAGCTTTGAAAAAAGCCCACAGGCGAGCGCTATCGAAGTGCTTTCTTCTCACGTAGAAAACGGAACGGGACGCGTCCGCCTCGCCGATGCTGAGATCGTCGTCGTCGCAGGACGAGGAACCAACGCTGATATGTCGGTCGTCGAGGCGCTCGCGGATGAACTGGGAGCAGCAGTCGGGGTCACGCGCGTTGTTGCCGACGAAGGTTGGGCGCCAAGGAACGTACAGATTGGTCAGACCGGCGTGAATGTTTCGCCCAAGCTGTACATCGGTCTTGGAGTTTCAGGGGCGATCCACCACACGGTTGGTATGCAGTCAAGTGAGCATATCGTGGCTGTGTGCGATGACCCGGACGCGCCGATTTTTGAAATCGCTGACTTCGGTGTGGTGGGTGATCTTTTCGAGGTCGCTCCCAAAGCCCTTGAGGCGATCCGGGCAGCTCGAACACGTCGCGGCGAGAACTGATGCCGTGACGCACTATCTTGATCATGCGGCGACTTCGCCGATTCTTGACTGTGCGCGTGAAGCCTGGATCGAGGCGCAGAACGCTCTTGCTCGTGAACCAGGAAATCCCGCCGCACTTCATGCGGGCGGACGCAGAGCCAAGCGAATGCTGGAGGACGCTCGAGAGCGAATTGGACTCTGCTTGGGGGCAGAACGTGCCGAGGTCGTTCTTGTGTCGGGCGCAACCGAATCGGATGCACTCGCAGTTGTGGGGGCGGCGCGAGCCCTGCGCGCCCTCGCACCTGAACGAAATCGTGTTCTCCTCTCCGAAGTAGAACACGATGCGGTTGGTGAGCAGGCTCAGATCCTTGGCGATGAAGGTTTTGAAGTGGCGCACCTGAAGGTCGCTTCTTGCGGTGTTGTCGAGCTGGATTCTGCGAAACTGGCGGCTGAAGCGGATTCTGTGGCTTTAGCTTCCTTGACCTTGGTCAGTTCGGAAATCGGGACGATTCAGCCGGTACACGATCTCGTCGAAGCACTGAAGCGACCGGCAAGTGCGGCCCATACAACTGCGGCGCACACCGCTGCGGGGCTGTCTCCTCTTGTTCACACGGATGCCGCGCAAGCCGTGGGCCTCCTGGACGTGGATTTTGCTGAACTGGGTGTTGATCTGCTGTCCATTGGTGGACACAAGATCGGGGCACCTGTGGGTACCGGGGTTCTTCTTGTCAAGAGGGGGACGCCTGTGCGCACAGATCGACCCGGAGGTGGACATGAACGAGGTGTACGTTCGGGAACTCCTGATGTTGCGGGTGCCTGCGCCCTCGCTGCCGCTTTAGAAGAGACCCTTCGGGAACGTCATCGACGACGTGAGCATGCCTATGCGTTGCGCACATTACTCCTGGAAGGCGTATCTGCGTTGAGTGAGGATTTGGGGCTGCCCATTCATCCGAGTGTGGATCCTCATGATGCTTCTCCTGCGATCATTCACCTGTCGATCCCGACTTCGCATCCTGAAGCGGTCCTTATGGCAATGGATGCGGCAGGTGTTGCTCTTTCTGCCGGATCAGCGTGCCATGCGGGGGTGACGCGCCCCTCGGCAATTCGACTCGCTATGGGCGCAAGTGAAGCTGAAGCGCTCGGGGTTTTGCGTGTGTCAACGGGGCCGTCCACCCTGCCGGAAGATATTGAGGCTTTTCTTCGCGCACTCCCGCAAGCTCTTGCTGCCGGACGTGCTTTGGATGCGCGCGAGGCTTCTCGCGTGGCGTATTCGTTTTCGAGGAGGTCGTGATGCGTGTTCTCGCTGCACTTTCCGGCGGTGTGGATTCTGCTGTTGCCGCTGCCCGCGCTGTTGATGCCGGTCACGAGGTCGTTGGTGTTCATATGGCCTTATCCGCCCAGCCTCTTGAATGTCGATTGTCTTCGCGCGGCTGCTGTTCGGTGGAGGACGCGGGGGATGCTGCGCGAGCTGCTGAGATCATGGGGATTCCCTTTTACGTGTGGGATCTTGCCGAAGATTTTGAAAAGACTGTGATTGAGGACTTTGTTGAACAGTATGCGCGTGGACGCACGCCCAATCCCTGTGTGCGCTGCAATGAGTTCGTGAAGTTCCGTGAGCTTGCGCAGCGTGCGCACTCTCTTGGTTTTGATGCAGTATGCACCGGCCACTATGCCTCGATCGTTACAGGACCTGCGGGTCTGGAGCTGCATCGTGGGGCTGATCCTTTGAAGGATCAGTCCTACGTTCTTGCTGTGATGGGGCGTTCGGAATTGTCGCGGGTGTTATTGCCTTTAGGTGGGGTGACGTCAAAGGCTGAGGTGCGCGCTGAAGCACAGGCACGCGGTCTGGGGGTGTCCAATAAGCCGGATTCTTACGATATTTGCTTCATTCCCGATGGTGATACGCGCGCCTTTTTACGTGCGCATCTGGGGACTGAGCCGGGGCGGATTGTTGGTCCCGAGGGCGAGGTGCTCGGTTCGCATGAGGGGTATTGGAATTTCACCGTCGGTCAGCGTAAGGGGTTGCGTATTGATCAGCCAGCATCTGATGGGCGTCCTCGTTATGTTCTTGAAACTCGTCCCGCGACGAATGAGGTTGTTGTGGGTGCTTCGGAGTTTTTATGTGTGGATCGGATCATCTGTAGTGATGTCGTGTGGTTGGCTAGTGATGATTTAGGTGACGAGGGCGTTACCGGAGTGTGTGGGCAGGGGAGTTCCTCTCTTTTCATTCAGGTTCGGGCTCATGGTGAGGCTGTTCCGGTGGATTTGCTCACGCATTCAGATGTTGAGGAAGCGGCTTGTGTGGGAAGGGAAGAGTCTTTGACTGTGCGTCTTTCTCGTCCGATTCGTGGCGTTGCCGCCGGTCAGTCTGCGGTCTTTTATCGTGGTTCGCGAGTCCTTGGTGAGGGGACGATTGAAAAAGCGTTCCGAGTTGCTGTCAGCGAGTGAGGCGAGTAGAAGGCATGTTCCCTTATAAGATAGGAAGGCGCGCAAGTGGCGGAATTGGCAGACGCGCTGGATTTAGGTTCCAGTGTCTTTGACGTGTGGGTTCGAGTCCCATCTTGCGCACCGTTAAGGATCGGCAGGCTGTCTTGTGTGAAAACAGTGACCGCCTGGTAAGGATTAACCGTGATGGTGATACACCAACACCACAGCTGGCTTTGACGTTCATACGCTCTGGAAAACCCTCATTGGCAAGGGAATGTCAAAGACTTAAGAGAATAAGGTAATCTCTCGGCCTCAAGCATCGCTAAGCTCGGCTGAGACGAAAACGTCACCACCGCTGTTCTACTCTGAATCTGTCAAGCCCTAGACTGCCGCCGTCGCAACATCTGCGAAGTCAGCAAGGAGACCAGCCGATGACCTCTTCGCCCCAGCGTCTCGAACTCACCTGGTTCAACAAAGACCAAGTCCTCATCCCTACCGAGGACGGCAAGTACGGTTACACCTGGGTAGACCCATCCGACCCTCGTTACTGTGTAACCCGACTTGGCTCATTTTAGTCAGGTTTGTCTGGTGTGCAGTGTTGCTTGATCGTGTGGATGAGGTGGTTGATGTTGTGGGGATGGGGCTGGCGGCGTGGAGGGGTGTTCGTTGATGGTGATGGTGAAGGTTCGGTAGCGCTTGAGGGTGTGGATGAGGCGTTTGATGGATAATCCGCTGGCCGTCTCAAGGCGGTGTGCTACTGCTAGGGCAGCGGTAACGATGGCGAGGTGGGCGTGGATGGATTGGCGAGTATGGTGGAAGATGAGGCGGGCTTGTAGATCAGTTTTGCTCATGCGGAAAGATTTTTCTACACGCAGTAACTGACGGTAAGTGGTGATCACTTGCTCCCCGCTCCAGTCCACCCTGCTGGTTTCGTATCCCTTAATTCCTGCCAAGGCGCGGTTTTCTTCGGCGAGGGCGTGGTTAACGCTTCGTGTACCACCATGTAGCTGCACGTAGCGGTTACGCTTGATCGCGCTCTTACCAGCAACAGCCTTAGCGGCTTTAGCGACCTGCTCGTCAATACCCCGCAGGGTGCGCCTGGCTCTGTCCCATGAGTACTGGTAGTACGTGATGGTATGAGGTGGATCATGTGGGCTCAGTCCACTTCGGTCAGCCATACTCCAGATCTGACCATCGGAGTAGGCTATGGAGGGGTTGTCGCACTGCCACCGCACAATGGGGGAGGGCAAGGCCTTGAGCCGGGTGGACAGAATGTAATGAAACCCAGCCTCACGTAACGCTTGTTTATTGGCGCTGCTGAACATCCCCGCATCAGCCACCACCGTCACGTCCGAAACGCCAAAACGTGATGTGAAGGCCCGGATCATCGGCACCATAGTCTTCGTCTCGGCCATGTTTCCTTCAAATGCGCCAACAGCTAAAGGAAATCCATCGCCCCCAGCGAGCAGGCCAACGGTAATTTGAGGCTCAAGGCGGCGCTCTTTACTAAACCCAGGAATACGGAAGTCATCAGCCTTATCAGTCTCAAAATATAACGTCGTCACATCGTATAGAATCACCACTCCTGGCCTCACACCCGCCTCCCTAGCTAACGCACCCGTTAAGGCAGCATGAAATTCTTCAGTGGCGTAGATCTGAAGATGGCGTTTAATCGTGGAATAGGACGCGCTCGCCAGCCCCACTTCAGCTAAGGTCTCGATCGAATCAAACGTAGAACCAGGATTAATTAACCTGGCCAGCACTAAGTGTTGAAACACCCTGTCCCCACCACTGGCCTGCCCCAGCCCTAAATGATCAAACATGACGCTAAGAACCTCAAGGAGCACTCCCGCACGCTCATCAGTTACCACGAAAGGCGCCTCCTTGCTACCCACCCCACTGCAGGCAGACAGATCATCTAAATCCAAGGGAAGAGGTGGTTGTCGTTGATCAATTCACGCTTGAGCCTGCACCATCAGCAGATCTAAAGCGGCATCATCATGAGCTGAACCCACATGATCCAACACCGGCTTGTTATCCACATACCGCCAGATCACCTGAACAGCCCGAGCCCCCGAAGCTGTCGGCACCACCCGAACCCTAGGTAACCCCACCCAAACAACCTACCAACACACGCCAAATTAGTCAGGAAAAACAAACTAAACACAACACAAAACCGCAGGTAAAAGACAATTCCACTCCAACAACCCAACAGGCATGAGCCAAGTCAGGAAGACTGGGCCAACGAACGTGACGTCACTATGGCCACTATGGGCAAGCAAGAAGTCCAAGACACCCTGGCCGCCACCAGCGACCCCGTGGTCAAGGAAGTGCTCTCGCTGCGGCTGGAGCTGTCCAAGTCCTCGGTTCGCAAGTATGAGGCGATGAGCACCAGCGCCAACCCGAAGGATTATCGGGCGCGGGGTTTGATGCAGTTCCATGGGGCAGCCAGAACAGGACGCTGGGCAGGAAGGCTAATCCAAGTCCAAAACCTACCTCGCAACTACCTACCCGACCTCGACGCCGCACGCGCCCTCGTAAAACAACGCAACCTGAACGCATTGGAAATGCTGTACGACTCCGTACCCGACGTCCTCTCCCAACTAATCCGCACCGCGTTTATCCCATGGGAGGGGTGTGAGTTTATTGTTGCCGATTACTCCGCCATCGAAGCCCGCGTCATCGCCTGGCTCGCCGGCGAAGACTGGCGGCTCGACCTGTTCGGGCAGGGCGGGGATATCTATTGTCAGTCTGCTTCCCAAATGTTCGGCGTTCCAGTTGAGAAACATGGGATGAACGAGCACCTGCGGCAGAAAGGGAAAATTGCGGAACTCGCCTGTGGTTATGGCGGCTCAACCGGCGCGCTAGAGAACATGGGGGCGCTGCGCATGGGTCTCGAAGCAGACGAACTGCCGGGCCTGGTGTCTGCGTGGCGGGAGGCTAATCCGGCGATAGTGGAGTTCTGGTGGGCAATCGATGCTGCTGCCCAGCAAGCCCTCACCACAGGACGCCCCACTTCGACTCATGGCATCACGTTCACCCGTGAGGCCGGAATCCTCTTCTGCCGCTTACCTTCAGGACGTCGCCTGGCCTACCCGGGCGCGACCATCACCACCGGCCAGTTCGGGCGCGCCGGC
>JASBZF010000034.1 GCA_029983625.1 Pauljensenia sp.
CTCGAAAACGCGCCACGGACGCGCCAGCACGCACCCCTCAACGCCCTCGCTAAGAGCAGCGTGAAAATCGCTCACACCCCACGACATTAAAGCCCGACGCGACAGGTGTTGCACGAAAGAACTGCGGGCAGTGCTCGGTGCGGTGCGATGGGGAACGAGGGCGAAGCACGTGGATCAATTCGGCGAGCCGAAGCCTCGTCACTGACTGCACACTCTGGCAAGCCCTGAGCACTTCAACAAGTAAGGGAGGTGTGAAAAGCGAATCAGTAAAGGGAATCTGCACTCACTGAGTGAGTGAATGAATGAGTCAGTAAAAAGTTTCAAGAAAGATTGCTGAGTATCACTTCAGGCGTGAATAAATCGCTCAAGCCTTGAGTGAATGAATCAAGGCCCCTCGTCAAGATACTGCGCGCTTTTTCCGCCGACGTTCGGCGAGTTCATCGACCGGCTCAAGACGCTCGATCGGCAGTTCAGCCAAAGTTCCTTCAACCTCACGCCAGACACGACCCACCGCGATCCCGAAAACACCTTGGCCACCTTGAAGCAAGTCAATGACCTCATCGGTGGATGTGCATTCGTAGACGGAAGCCCCATCGCTCATCAAAGTGATGGAAGCAAGATCGTCCACTCCCCTGTTCTGGAGCTGCACAACTGCCGTGCGTACCTGCTGCAAGGACACACCCGTGTCCAAGAGTTTCTTCACGATCTTCAGCACAAGGATGTCTTTGAAGGAATAGAGGCGCTGTGAGCCAGAACCTCGCGCGGCACGTAAAGAAGGCTGTAACAGTCCGGTACGCGCCCAGTAGTCGAGCTGACGATAGGTAATGCCCGCAGCAGCGCAGGCAACGGGCCCACGGTATCCAAGACTGTCGCCCTCAAGACCTTCCAAAGGGTCGCCGAAGAGCATGGCTTGCCGGTAGGCGGCGTCACTGGATTCGGCGCTCACTGAGCACTCCTTCAAGGATCGGTGTTGACGGTAGCTCCACGCTAGGCGCAGCTGCGCTCAGGGTCAATGAGACGCGCGGAGAGTCTCACCTTCAAGTTGAGATTGAGAGTTTTTAGACACCGTGAGGGTGGAGCTGAGACAAAGAGACGCGCAGGAACTCTCGATGCAGGTCAGCGAGGAGTTCCCCGGCCTCACTCATGCGTGCGATCGCACGTTCGGCATCTCCTGAACGCAAGCGCGAAGATTGTGAGGAAATAGTCTGAGCGATGATATCTGCGCTGCGTTCCGCACCCGTGCGCACCGACCGTAAAAGCCTGATATCGAAACCAGAATCTTCCAAACGCAGCAGCACAGAGACGATTTGCACCGCGCGAGCTGGGAAGTAGCCGCCAAGATCAGGAGCGATGAGTCCGAGTTTGACGAAACGCTCCAGCGTGTCAACTCCCACTCCACTCAGGTCTGCGAGGTCGCGTGCCGAAATGGAACGCGCATTGTTCGGCAGAACAACCTGACCTTGAGAAGCCACGACGCGTGCCCTGGGGGTCGGCTGAATCTCATGACCGGCATCCAGTGCGCGCAGCTGGTCGCCGATCACTTTAAGAGGAGTGAAAGAATCGCGCTGCGCACTCAAAACAAAACGAAGGCGCTCAATATCTGCGCGCGAATACTTGCGATATCCCGCGCCTGTGCGCGCCGGACTGACGAGCCCCTGTTCTTCAAGGAAACGCACCTTGGACAAAGTGATCGCAGGATACTCCGACTTCAGCTCAGAAACGACCTGTCCAATCGAAAAGACAGGCGCACGATCAACGTTACGGGGCCAAGGCTGAGGCGCTTGCGTCTCAGCGGACTTGTACTGGTGAAGCGCGCTCATGCGTTCTTCGTGGAAGGCTGGTAAGTGAGTCGATATTTCCCGATCTGAACCTCATCACCGGCGTGAAGGCGAAGCTGTTCGACGCGCTCACGATTCACATAGGTACCGTTGAGCGAACCGGAGTCACGCACCACATGTCCCCCGTTTTCGGCGAGGAACTGACAGTGCTTGCGCGACACGGTGACATCATCTAAGAAAATATCCGACTTCGGTGAACGTCCCGCGCATGTCACATCATGATCGAGAAGGAAACGCGCTCCCGTATTAGGGCCGCGTTGGACGATGAGGAGCGCAGAACCAGCGGGCAGAGCCTCTACTGCTTCACGATCCCGAGCAGATAGGACAACGGGAGCGTCCGTATCATCTGCGGCACTGAAGCCAAAGAGCGAGGTGGACGTCGGATCGATCAATGGCGACTGCTCCATCGTTCCCTCCTTTTCATCACATGGTGTACACACACGAAAGATCTCACATCAGTTTAAGCGCTCTTCGCACTCATCAGCGCATCACTGCCCTATTCTGCTTCGTCAACCGACGCAAAACGTGGCTCAGCTGCTGAAGCAGTGGAGTTGATCAGAAGATCACCGGCTTCCACGATCGACACCTGCGCACCCTTGGCGCGCATCTGCGCTGCGGCACCCGCTTGGATTTCCAAAGCGGTCGAGATCGTGTCGGGATCTCCGATGACTTTCCAATCGTAGGGAGCTTTGAGGAGCTGACCATCTACAAAAACCGGTGACGAGGCAGAAGAGGTGAAGAAAGAGCGCGTTGTCAGACGCACGCCATTGAGTTCAATGGCTTCCGCTCCAGCATTGCGTAACTCCCCAAGAGTCATCACGAACTCAGTGGACGACAGCTTTGACGCGGGATCGATCACGTGGATGAGGACACCGGGTCCGTGTACTGCGACAAGTCCGGCATTGATACGCGCCTGCTCGTTGGCTTTGCGTGCCGCATCAACAGCGGCTTCTTGTTCTGTGGCGGCGTTGTCTAATTCTTGAACTTGACGTTGAAGTGAGTTGCGTTCTTGCCGTAAAGAGTCCGCCTGAGTGGACAGTTCCGAAAGGAGGACAACGAGTTCTTCTTGGGACAGGGAATCCAGGGGGTCCGTGCGTTGTGCGCGCACCTGGGTCACGAGGGCGACGCCGAGGGCAAAACAGATGACGAGCAGGACACAGTGCATCGCACGTGGCGGAGCAAAGAGGGCGCGACGGAAGCGGGTGCTGAGGCCGGTGTGCGAGCTGCGAGTCTTCAGCGGAGGTGGTGGTGTGGACATGGTCACGCCTTGAAAAGGAGGCGACGGATCGAGGCCGTGTTCGAGAAAATACGAATCCCCAGGACAACAACAACCGCCGTGGTCATCGCTGAGCCGACGCCGAGCTGGGTACCGAGCAGGACGAGGAGGCAAGCGACGACGACGTTCCAGAAGAAGGACATGACGAACACTCTGTCGTGGAAGGCACCTTCGAGCCAGGCGCGCGTTGCCCCGAAGAGGGCATCGAGTCCTGCGACAACAGCGACGGGAAGGAAGGGCTGCACCCACGAGGGCACGGTCGGGTCAAAATACAGGCCGAGGACGATACCAAGGGCAAGACCGATGACGGCGAGCACGTTTTATTCTCCTTCGGTGGTGTCAAAAGCTTGGGCGGCGCGCGTGAGGCGAAGATCAAGCGCGGGGACACGGACAGAAGAGTTAGCGGCACTGGTGACTTCAATGCCGTTGACTGAAGAGGCACTTGACAGAAAGTCTCCGGTTGAGCCTTTGACGAGGGCAACAGACAGCGGGTTCGCTTCCCCTATGGCGGCGATGGTGTAGGGTGAGTGAATCGGCGTGATATTAATCAGGATTACAGATCCTGCTTGCCGGATGAAGGTGCCGGGACCGATACGAATATCGTTAATGGCGATTGCTTCTGCGCCAGCTGACCACAGTGCGTTCACGACGACGTTGAGATCAATATCGCGGACCTGAGCGGGAGTGCCCTTCTGGGTCGCGATTTCAGAGTCTTTGAGAGTGACGATCAGTCCGGGGCCTTGCCGTGCGTCCAAAGAATTCGCGAGGGCGAGGGCGGGGGGAAGCTGTGCGGAAGCATCCAGGTGTGAGCTGCGATGCGCACGTGCAGAAAGAGCACTGACATCCGATTGGAGGGTTTCAACCGCTTCTTGACGTGATAGTGCCTGCTCACGCAGATCCTCGGTGACGTCATGTTTGGAGGCGATGCGCAAAGCGCTCACGGCTGCTACCGACGCTAAACCAAGAGCAACTGAGAAGACAACGACCAGCACTTTATGCCAGATTTTTAGCGGCCCTGCAGCTTCTTCGTAGTGCGTATAGCCCAAGTCAAGCGGGTTGGTGAGGAGCTGGGTCAGAAGCGACATGGAAGCCGCAAGGTCTTTCCTCTCCCCTCTTGTATGTTCTCCTTGTGTAAGAGGTTCTGTGTCGTTCATGGGCGAGCCCACAGGGATTGGACGCGAAGATGTCGTTCGTTGATATCGAGGGTTTCGACGATCAGACGACGCAGGGGGGCAGGAGCATTGGGGTGCGTGTCGAGCCAGCTTCTCAGTGAGGCAATGCGATGCGTGCTGATATGAGGATCGTCAATGTCTGCTGGCCTGAGGAATGCGCCCGTAACGAAACGCATCCCCAAACCGATGGTGTGAGTGTTCCAGAACTCTTCAAGGATCTCTAAGGCCAGGTCTTCGTAGCGGGAGTCCACCATGTTTGAGATCGCCAGACCTTCAAAAGCTGCGGAAAGGTGATCGTTGACGGTGCCGGGAGCGGTGATGAGCGCCCATGCTTTCTTGTGGGATTGACGCGAAGGCAGGGCAGCTTGAGCGCGAATGAGCGCCCGCGCGGCTTCACCGCTCGGGAGGTCGTCGAAGCGTTCCACAAGCCATGCCTCGTCTACTTCACCTCGGGCTGCGAGGGCGCCACGGGCACACCATCCGGTCTGAGTGTGTGCGACAGCCGTTTCTTCAAGGAACTCGCGCACTCCTTCCACTTGCGTACTGCTGGCCAGGTCAATAGCAAAACGCTTCCAGGCGCGAGCACGATCTAATTCGTCATTTCCTGACAGACGCAAAGCACAGATGAGTGCTTTTTCCTTGTCGTGAGAGCGTGTGGCTCCGTTGAGGAATCCGAGGGCTTCACGGACCATGACGAGAAGACGTGCGGCAAGGGCGTCATCGTTTTCTGTTTCGGCGTGGATCAGGGCCGATGAGATAAAGGAGGAGGGGTGAAGCAGGCCGTCGCGCACCGCGTTCCACAGGCAGGCCCAGACGACGCAGCGCGTCATGAGTTCAGGGCAGGAGCCGATGTGGGCTAAAGCTGTGTCACGTGAGCGCGAGTCCAGTCGTGAAATCGCGTAGGTGAGGTCATTGTCGTTAAGGACGAGGAGATCAAGTTCAGTGTCTGCTCCCGGTCGTTGCAGTTGTCCTTCAGGATCGACGAGGGCGCAGCGGCCTTCCATGCGCAGGTCGGACAAGAATCGACGTTGTAGACCGGTGGAGGTCAGAGTCCATCCGGTGACGAGGAGACGGTGGGGGCGCGTCACTGAAGAGTCGGCGGTGTCCTCAAGGGTAAAATCAGTGATCGCTCCCGACGGGTCAGTGTTCCAGGAGGCTTCAAGAAGGGATGGGCCTGAGGTTTTCAGCCACGCATCCACCCAGGGCGACAGGTCCAGTTGTGCGGCTTCACTCAGACAGTCGAGTAGATCTGTGAAAGTTGCGCAGGAAAAAGCGTAGCGGCGAAAGTAGAGGCGGACTCCGGCAAAAAAAGCGTCTTCACCGACCCAAGCGACGAGCTGATCGAGGACCGCCGCGCCTTTTGCGTAGGTGATCCCATCGAAGTTCGTTTTTGCTGCGCCCACATCTGGGATATCAGCGGCGATCGGATGCGTTGTCGGCATCTGATCTTGCTCGTAGGCCCATATTTTGCGGCCAACGGCGAAAGCGGCCCGCTCCCCCGCGTAGACGGTGGAACGTGCTGCGGCGATGGCTCCTTGATTTTCTGCGAAGGATTCTTTGAGCCACAGGTCATCCCACCAGCGCGGAGTGACAAGGTCCCCGAACCACATGTGACACATTTCGTGCAGGATCGTGTTGGCTCGGCGTTGACGTTCAGCGAAGGTCGGGGTTTCGCGTGAGAGGTAGTTTTCGTTGAAGGTGACGCAACCGGGATTCTCCATTGCTCCCAGGTTGTATTCGGGGACGAAAATCTGATCGTAGGTACCCCACGGATAGGTGAAGCCGTAGGCGCAATGGTAGAAATCAAGCCCCGCCCTCGTCACTTGTAGGATATCTGCACAGTCCATTGACGAGGCAAGAGCTGCACGGCACATTAACCGTAGGGGAATTTCAATCTCAGTTTCACCGTCCACGCCTCCGCGCCACGCACCACCGTCCACTACGGCCCATTCACCGGCGACAATAGCGGTCACGTAGCTGGACAGGGGTGGAGTGGGTGAGAACTCGTGCCGTACTCCCCCATCGATCGGAATACTTGAGAGCTCTTCCCCATTGGAGGCCACGACCCACCCTTGGGGGGCATCAACGGTGAAGCTCCAGCGTGCTTTCATGTCGGGCTGGTCAAAACAGGGCCATGCGCGATGCGCATCATTGGGTTCAAATTGCGTGTAGAGGTACACGCGCCCGTCTTCGGGATCGACATAGCGGTGCAGGCCCTCTCCCGAATGTGAATAGGTGCATCGGGCTTCAACTTCGATACACACGTCACGGTCAAGGGGCAGATCGCTCAGGGTCAGGCGTTCGCCCTCGAAAAGGAGTGGCCGAGGTGTGCCGTCAATTTTTAAGGCGAGCACCTGGCCTGCAAGGTCAAGAAAAGTCTGCGGAGTACGCGAACGTAAGGTGAAACTGGAGCGCACCGGGTAGTCATTGACGGTGTTCGTGTGTGCATCGCGTAGGTCAATGTGGACGCGCACCGATTCTAAGGTGATCGTTTCGGACCGTTCACGTGCTTCATCCCTGGTGAGAACTCCCATGTTGAAGAGTCTACGTAAAAGACTCGTGAGCGCTCACGTAAGAAAGCGAACGCGACGGCGAAGGTAAAGTAGCAGGCATGAGTTCTGTGGTAGACATCCGCCCTCAGGTCACTCCCCTTCCCCTACCTGAGGTCCTTCAAGGCGTTGCTGTGGAGGCTTTTTTTGACGCTTCGGGTACTTCTTGTGAACTCGCAGAAGCGACGGATCTGCACGTGTCCGGTATCACCGTCTCTTCCAACGACTGTGACCGGGATTGGATTTTCGTGGCGATTCCAGGTCTGACTCAGCACGGCATGCGTTTTGCTCATGCGGCTCAAACGGCGGGCGCGACGGTTCTTGTCACGGATACAGAAGGTGTACGCCTCGCTCAGGAGATGAGTCTTGAGATACCGATTGTTGTGTGTGCGGATCCGCGTGTGGCGGCGGGAAGGATCGCGAAGACCATCTATGACTCTCCTGCTTCGCGTTTGACCACGATGGCGGTGACGGGAACGAACGGGAAAACGACGACGTCTTTCCTGATGCGCGCAGCTCTTGGGGTGCGTTACCCGGATGCGAGTGTGTGCGGCACGGTGGAAACGCGGATCGGGGATTTGAGGTTCCGTTCTGATCAGACCACAGCAGAATCCCCTGTGATTGAGCGTTTCTTAGCGTTTACTGCAGAAAAGGGGCTTGGGGCGGCCGTCGTGGAAACAAGCTCTCATGCTGTGAGTTTCGCGCGAGTGGACGGGGTTGTTTTTGACGTTGTTGCCTTCACGAATCTTCAGCATGATCATCTCGATTATTACGGGGATATGGAGTCGTATTTCGCTGCGAAAAAGAAGCTCTTTACTCCTCAGTATTCGCGCCGAGGGGTGGTGTGTGTGGATGACGAGTGGGGCCAGCGTCTCGCTGTGGAGGCCAGTGTCCCCGTGGTCACTGTTGCTGCGTTGTCACAAGAGTCGGCAGATTGGTGTGTGCGTGACATCCACCCGGATCGTGTCATTGGGCGGACCGTGTTCACTTTGTGTGATCCCACAGGGGTGGGGCATCGTGTGGCGATGCCGATTCTTGGTGAGGTGAATGTTCAGAACACGGCGCTTGCGATTGTGTCGGCGGTTCAGCTCGGGTATCCGATTGCAGATGTGATTCGTGCGGTTGAGCAGGCGGAGCAGATTCCTGGTCGTATGGAAAAGGTGAACCCGGACTCGGGCGCTCAGCCCCTCGTGATCGTTGATTACGCTCATACTCCCGAGGCTCTTGAGTGGACTTTACGTTCCACGCGAGAGTTGTCCACTGGGCGCCTTCATATTGTGTTTGGCACCGATGGGGATAGGGATGCGTCAAAGCGGGAAGTTCTTGCGGCGATCGCAGCACGGGAAGCGGATGTGTTGTGGGTGACGGATGAGAATCCCAGGACTGAGGATCCGCAACAGATTCGTGATTATCTTCTTCGAGGGATTGCCAGTGTGCGTCCAGATCTGAAGGATGTCACAGAAATTCGTACCTGTCGTCGTGATGCGGTCCGGCGTGCGATTCTTGCGGCGAAGAGTGAAGATACGGTGATTATTACGGGTAAGGGTGCGGAGTGGTATCAAGATATTGAGGGCATTAAGCACGAATACAATGATGTCCCTGTTGCCCGTGAAGTCCTTGCCGGTGATGTGCGCGCGCACCTGTAAGCCTGCGGTTTTGCCCTTGTGAGCCTGTGGTTTTGCCCCCTGTGAGCTTGTGGTTTTTGCTCCTGTGAGTTTGTGCTGTGGCGCACCTGGGTTCTTGACTCTGGTGTTCTCGGTGCTGCCGTCACTTTATGCCGGTGGTGCCCGTTAGGATAATCGGGTGATGGATAACGATTCTTCCTTCCCTCCTTCTTCGCCTGACGATGAATTGCGCGCCAAAGCGATGCTGCGCGGACTTCAGCAATTTGATCTTGACGAGGAGGATTTCGCGATCCTTTCAGGCGAGGCGCCAGAATCGCAGGAGGGTGAGGAGTCTTTTGGCCTCCCGGTCCTTGCGATTGTGGGGCGCCCGAATGTCGGTAAATCCACCCTTGTGAACCGGATCATCGGCAGGCGTGAAGCTGTTGTTCAAGACACTCCCGGAGTGACGCGCGACCGCGTGTCCTATCCTGCTGAATGGGCGGGACGGAACTTCACCGTGGTCGATACGGGTGGCTGGGAGATCGACGTGAAGGGCCTGGATAAGCTGGTCGCTGATCAGGCGGAGGTCGCGGTTGATCTTGCGGATGCTGTTCTTTTAGTGCTCGACGCAAGCGTCGGTATCACAGCTTCGGATGAGCGGATTGTGTCGATGCTCCGCGCAAAAGCAAAACCTGTGATCCTGGCTGCGAATAAGGTGGATTCTGCGATGCAGGAGGCGGATGCGGCGAGCCTGTGGAGTTTAGGCATGGGTGAACCTTTCGCTGTGTCTGCTCTGCATGGGCGCGGCACCGGTGATCTTTTGGATGCCGTGATGAAGGTTTTACCTTCGCAGTCAGCTGTCGCTTCAGCTCTGCCTCAGGGTGGTCCTCGTCGCGTAGCTCTTCTTGGGCGCCCTAATGTGGGTAAGTCGTCTTTGCTGAATGCCTTGGCTGGCTGTGAAAGGGTCGTCGTCAATGAGCTTGCGGGGACGACGCGCGACCCGGTGGATGAACTTGTCGAGCTGGATAATAGGCTCTGGTGGTTTGTGGATACGGCGGGTATTCGCCGGAAGATGCACAAAACAACGGGCGCGGATTACTATGCGTCGATTCGCACTCAGGCGGCTTTAGAAAAAGCTGAGGTCGCTCTTGTTCTTTTTGATGGTTCTGTGCCGCTGACTGAGCAGGATGTGCGTGTCGTACAGCAGGTGGTGGATGCCGGTCGTGCCCTTGTCATTGTCACGAATAAATGGGATTGTGTGGATGAGGAACGTCAGGCTGCTTTGAAAGCGGAGATTGAACGCGAGCTTGTGCAGATTTCCTGGGCGCCGCGTATCAATGTTTCAGCGAAGACGACGTGGCACACGAATCGGATTGCCAGGGCTTTGGATACTTCGTTGAAAGGCTGGGATACGCGGATTCCGACGGGGCGTTTGAATGCGTTCCTCGGTCAGCTTGTTGCCGCACACCCTCATCCTTTGCGTGGAGGGAAGCAGCCGCGTATTTTGTTCGCCACGCAGGTGTCGTCACGGCCACCTCGTTTTGTGCTTTTCACGACGGGTTTCCTTGATCCGGCGTATCGTCGTTTCATTGAACGGCGTTTACGTGAGGAGTTCGGTTTTGAGGGGACACCCATTCAATTGTCGATGCGGGTGCGTGAACGTAAACGCAAATAGCTTTCTGATTGAGGTGAAGGGCCAGTTTGGGGCTGTTTTCCCCAGGAATACGGAGGTCGTGGATGGAGCGCTTGACTGAAGAAGACATCAAGCTGCGTTTCATCACACCTGCGATTGTGGAGAAGGCGGGCTGGAGTCGCGAGCAACTTTCTATGGAGGCTTTCATTCCGGGACCGGTCAATGTCCCGGGGACGACAACACGTCGAGGTCACTCAGGTAAAGCTGATTACCTCCTGCGTAGATCGCATTCGGGTCAGTATTTGGCGATTGTGGAGGCGAAGGATTCTTCTCACGCTCCTGGGGCTGGGTTACAACAGGCCATAACCTATGCGCGCAAGCTCGATGTGCCTTTCGCATATTCTTCTAACGGTCATGCTTTTGTGGAGCATGATTTCCTTACCCATCGAGAACGTGAGTTCCCTATGGATCGCTTCCCCACGGAGGCAGAACTGTGGCGTCGCTACTGTGAGGCTCGGGATATCACTCCTGAAAACGAGGCGATTATTGCTCAGCCTTACCATTACGATCCTTTCACAAAGAAAGAGCCGCGTTATTATCAGCGCATCGCAATTGATCGGGTTGTGGAGGCCATCAGTAAAGGAGAGCATCGGCTTCTTCTTGTGATGGCAACGGGGACGGGTAAGACTTTCACGGCGTTCCAAATTATTTGGCGTTTGCTAGAAGCAGGCAAGGTCAAGCGCGTGCTGTACTTGGCGGACCGCAACTATTTAATCGATCAGACGGTCAGCGGTGATTTCAATCCTTTGAAGAATCGTATGACCAAGGTCCGAAATCGTCACCTTGATAGTTCTTACGAGGTGTATTTCAGTCTTTATCATCAGATGTCCGGAGAGGCTGGCGCTGAGCCTTTCCGCCAGTTCACGCCAGATTTCTTTGACCTGGTGGTGGTGGATGAGTGTCATCGTGGTTCAGCTTCGCAAGACTCTCAATGGCGTGCGGTGTTGGACTATTATTCAAGCGCGATTCACCTGGGTTTAACGGCTACTCCGAAGGAAACGAAAGAGGTTTCGAGTACGACGTATTTCGGCGATCCGGTGTACACCTATAGTTTGCGTGAGGGAATCGCGGATGGTTTCTTAGCACCCTATAAGGTGCTGCGTCCTACCTTGAATGTGGATGCTGAGGGGTGGCGTCCTGAAGAGGGCAAGCAGGATGTGGACGGGAAATTGGTCGAGGACCGCGAATATAATGTGAGTGACTTCGATCGAAATCTCATCATTGATGAACGCACCCAGATGGTCGCAAAGTACATCACGTCGTGGCTACGCAAGTATGGGCGAGATTCAAAAACCATTGTCTTCTGTGTGGATATCGAACATGCGGAGCGGATGCGTCAGGCTTTGGTCAATGAGAACAGCGACGAGATGAAACGTGACCACCGCTACGTGATGCGCATTACCGGCGATGATGAGGCGGGGAAGAATCAGCTGGAGAACTTTACGGATGTGAACGAAGCGTATCCGACTCTTGTCACGACTTCGCAGCTTCTCACAACTGGAGTGGATATCCCGACCCTGAAACTCATTGTTGTAGAGAAGAATATTTCTTCCATGATTGAGTTTAAGCAGATTATTGGTCGTGGCACTCGGCTGGCCCCAAAACATGGCAAGGAATATTTCACTATTTTAGATTTTCGTGGTTCGACTCGTCTGTTTGCTGATCCAGATTTTGACGGTGACCCGGTGGTCGTGATCGACCTTCCAGACCCAGGGGATGGGTCAGGTGATCCAGACTGGCCCGATGATGACCTGTCTTCCCTTGAGGACAATACCCAGGACAGAGGCGAAGAACCTGAAACGAAGCTTGACCTTATAGCAGATCTCGATTCGCGCGATCCTCGCAAGAAGGTACGGGTAGACGGAGTGGATGTGAAGCTCCTCAGTGAGCGTGAGCAGTTCATTAATCCGGTGACGGGTCAGCTTGTTACCGGGTCGATTATTGCGTATTGGCGTCAGATTGTTTTGGATCGTTACGGGTCTTTCAGTGAGTTTCTTCAAGCGTGGAAGCAGAACGAACGTAAGGGTGAACTTATCCGCGAGCTGTGCGAACAACAGGGAGTTTTCCTTGAGAAGTTACGTGAGGAAGCCGGTGAGAGTGTTTCACAGATGGATGACTTTGATCTGATTGTGCATGTGGCTTTTGATAGGCCACCACTCACGCGCCAGGAGCGGGCGAATAAGGTCAAGAAACGCGGCTATCTTCATAAGTACTCCGCCGAGTGTCAGGCTGTGCTTGATAGGCTTTTAGATAAGTATGCTGAGCTGGGTGTGACGCCGATTGAAGATATCGCGATCCTCTATAATGCTCCTTTTAAGGAAATGGGTTCCCCTTCTACGATCGTCGAATTCTTTGGTCAGAAGGCGGATTATTGCGACGCTGTGCGTGATCTCATCGATTCCATTTATTCGGTATAAAAGAAGGACTGTGGAGGTTTTCATCATATGAGCTTGAACTCTTTCATTTCGACTTCCCGTAATATCATGCGCGGTGATGCTGGGATTAACGGTGATGCCCAGCGCATCGAACAGCTCACGTGGTTGCTTTTCTTGAAGGTGTACGACCATAAGGAAAAGCAGTGGGAGATTACCGACGAGGACGAGTATCGTTCCATCATCCCAGAAGATCTGCGGTGGAGGAATTGGGCGGTTGATCGTAAAGATGGTGAGGCTCTGACTGGGCAGCCTTTGCTTGATTTCCTCAATAATGACCTCTTCCCCACTTTGAAGACTCTTCCTGTGACTTCCAGGACTCCGCTCCGTAAGGCAATCGTCAAAGCTGTGTTTGATGACGCGAACCAGTACATGAAAGATGGTGTCCTGATTCGCCAGTTAGTGAATCTCGTTGATGCGATTAACTTTGACAGTTACGAAGAACATCATGCTTTCGGCCAGATTTACGAGACTTTACTCAAGCAGCTTCAGAGTGCAGGCAGTTCTGGCGAGTTCTACACTCCTCGTGCTGTTACTGATTTCATGGTGAAAGCGACCGCCCCGACTTTGTCAGATTCGATCGCAGATTTCGCTGCGGGCACCGGCGGCTTCCTCACTTCTTGTTTGAAGTATCTGGAAGCTCAGGTTCATAGTCAGGATGATCGGCGCAAATATCAGACCGCTGTCCACGGTGTCGAAAAGAAACCGATGGCGTATCTGCTGGGTGTCACGAATCTTTTGTTACATGACGTGGACGCACCTAATTTTTCTCACGGTAATTCTTTGATGCAGAATGTGCGCAGTTTTACTGAGGATGAGAAGTTTTCCCTTATCCTCATGAATCCTCCCTATGGCGGTACCGAGCAGGCGTCAATTCAGACGAATTTCCCCTCTACTTTACGTTCCAGTGAGACTGCGGATCTTTTCATGGCGCTGATCATGTACCGTTTGAAAAAGAATGGGCGTGCGGGAGTTGTTCTGCCCGATGGTCTGCTTTTTGGTACTGATCGGGCAAAGATAGAGATTAAGAGGAAACTTTTACGCGATTTTAATCTTCATACGATTATTCGTTTGCCCGGTAGTGTTTTCTCTCCGTATACGTCGATCGCCACGAATCTTTTATTTTTTGACCACACTGGCCCTACTGAGACCACCTGGTTTTATCGGGTTGACCTGCCGGAAGGGTATAAGGCTTTTTCAAAGACCCGCCCGATGGAGTTGAAGCATTTTGATGACTGTTGGCAGTGGTGGAATAATCGCCGTGAGATCGCAGACTCGAACACTCAGACTTTCAAAGCTCAGGCGTTCACTGCTGCACAGTTAGCAGAGCAAGGGTACAACCTTGACCAGTGCGGCTATCCCAAGGAAACGCAAGAGATCCTCAGCCCTGAGGAAACCATCGCCCGTTACAAGAAACGCCGCGCTGAACTGGACCGTCAGATCGATGAGCAAATCGCCCTCATCGAACAACTCCTCCACGAGGCCCGCGCATGATCGCCGACAAACTCCGTGCCTCAGTTCTCAAGGCCGCTCTCAAGGGGTTTTTAACCCGGAGCCAAGGAAGTAAAGACGGATGGTTGTCACCGAGGTCATATGGAGAATTGACTCAGACACTCCGACTGTCTGGAAAGACTGCAAAGCAGAAAGATTTACAAAACGCTGGTGAGATTCCAGGTGTTTCACAAGGAAAGAACCTTATTGACGGTTATTTTAATAAAACATTAGGATTCAAATTCTTTGATGCTACATACCCTATAGTACTTTTCGGTGACCACACAAGAAATGTCAAATATCTAGATTTTCCCTTTATTGTTGTCGCTGATGGAGTAAAACTTCTCACTTCGAATAAAATATGCCCGCGATTTTTATTTTACCTCACTTTACATCTGGCTCAAACCATGCCCGACCGAGGTTATGGTCGTCATTTTGCGCGTCTCAACCAACAAATTGTTGAGATTCCGCCAATGCATGAGCAACTCGAAATTTGCGATCTTCTTGATGAGATCCTAAAGAGAATCAATCAACTCGCTGAACTTGAGAGAGAGAGAGAAGATCTAGATCGTAACTTCGTCACCCAGATCGAATCCGCCATCCTCCAGGCCGCACTCAGCGGAAAACTCACCGCGCAAAAATCTGAAGACGGTAATGCTGTAGATTTGCTTGAAAAAATAACTCAGGAGAAACTTACGCTAAGCAAATTAGGAAAACGCAAAAAGCAACAACCCTCATTACCTGTCACTGTTGCAGAGAAGCACTTCGATATCCCAGATACTTGGGAATGGGTGCGACTAGCACAGCTTGGCATTATTGTAGGAGGTGGTACACCTAAGAGCAGTGAATCTACATTTTGGGGAGGTAATATTAACTGGGTGACTCCAGCGGATCTTGGAAAAATTAGTGGCAAATATATTCAAAAAGGTTCGCGAAACATTACGGCTGCTGGCCTTACACATTCTAGTGCTACTCTCATACCACAAGGGTCGATTATCATTTCCAGTAGAGCACCAATCGGATATGTGGCTATCACGATGACTCCCATTGCTACAAACCAGGGATGTAAATCGCTGGTGCCTACTGAATCGTCGATTTCTGAGTACTTATATTACGCACTATTAGCGCTTGCCTCACGTCTTGCGGAACAAGGAACGGGCACAACTTTCAAGGAAGTATCTGCATCTGTAGTGGGAGCTTTTACAATTCCACTACCGCCTGCCGCAGAACAGGAACGAATTGTTGAGAAGCTCAATGTTCTGATGCCACTTATTGACCAACTTGCTGAACTTGAGAGAGAAAAGATCTAGCATCTTCGTCCCCCAGATCGAAGCCGCGCTCCTGAAGGCCGGCGCCCGTGGGCAACTCACCAAACAACGCCTTGAAAGCGGCGCTGCGGATGATTCTGTGCGAGAAATCGCCGAACTTACAGAGGATCACTGGGACGATGGGAAACCAAGCAAGTATGCAGGGCTGCTATCCGGTAGGGATCGCTTTCAATCAATCATACGGCGATTGACCCTCAGCACACTCTCCCATAGGTCAGCGAAGCTTTTTCGTTTCTGAGCAAATATTCAACTGATAGTGAATCGATGGATAACACACGACTGTTCCGGACAGTGAGTGTAGAGCAAAGGTGATATGAGGAATGTGCGCCCACAGTGC
>JASBZF010000035.1 GCA_029983625.1 Pauljensenia sp.
GCTCGAATGTGTGCCCCCACCTGAGGCGACTAACAGCGATACTGCAGCACAAACGACATCTCATGAAAATGGCGTCGCGAAAGCAGAAGAAGGGGATGGCCTCGAAACAGCAAGCCCTGAGGCGGGTGTCACTGCGTCATGTCCGAGTGGGGTGACCGTTACCGAGGGCGCTGCTGTAAGCGCGGCAGAAAAGCCTTCGGTGACAGGGCGGATTGACACGCTACCTGCAGGCACTCAGGTTGTGTTTACTCTGAAAGGCAGATTCCCGGATGCTTCGCGTGCGACTACTGTATTCCTTGCGGAATTACCCGACGCTAAAGTCGATGATGACCCTTCCTCAAACCGAGTTCAGACAGAAACTGAACTCAGCTCGCAACCTGCGCGCGAAGCGGTTTTCAGATCCGCGCAAGAGGAGGAAGGAGTGTCAACCCGTGTGTCTGTGTCGAATCCTTCCCCTCGCGTCGGGGATCGCGTGAATGTAGACACTCTCATAATGAACTCAGGTGAAAGCGCAGACAATGTGGAGGTCATGCTTCAGCTGAGTAACGAATTCATGCTGAAGCGCCGAATGGCACCGTGGACGAAATGGCCGCCAGCCAGTAAAGTGGGTTCCACTACAATTACAACAGCTGAGGAGTATATTGGTCGATATAATCCAATGCTAGTTTATGATCAATCCGAATTTCCAAATGCCTGCGAAGTGGAAGCCGATCAGGTTTTTTGCAAATATAAAGTCAGCGTCCTCGAGACCACTGACCAGAATCTCACCTGCGTTGTAGAGAACGGAGATGCCGTCTGTCCGACACAGCTTCTTTACGATGCTACGACGAATACGGTGCGGGCAACAATCCCACGCCTACCCAAAGGGTCTTCGTTGAAAATCAGCGCAGACACGGAGCTGACGATGGCGGCACAGTACCAAAAGCCCTATGAGGTGTGGGCTGAAGTGTCCTCAGGGAAAGGACGTTCTTCTGCAACATTGAGCTGGCGCGATCCCCTGACCACCCCAGTTTTTGATCTGTGTTACCTCATAAGTAGCTATGGTCCCGTCGCCATATTCCCGGTCCCTGGTGATCTGTCGGGTCCTGACAGTGGCTGGCATATCAGCGAAATAATGAACACCTTCCTGGTCCGCTGGGAAGTGGCCGATCAGGATCACTTGATTGCGCATCTAAAAGACGGCTATACCTTCCCCGATGGTGCGAAAAGTCGTGACTTCGGTCCTCCACAGGACTATTGGAAGTGCTGGATCGGTGAGTTCGCTCAACAGGGAATGCTTGACTGGGGTGCATTCTCCATGCCTATTCCTGCGCCTCAAGTGAATGACCCATGCGGCCCAGATAATGCCGTGTGGATTAAACCGGAAGACGACGACATGCTCATCTGGGAAATTACCGATCAGGGGCACCTGATTGCTCGCCTGAACGCTCAGAACTACCCGATTTTCCCAGACCTGACGACCAGTCACGACTACGGTGTCGCCCCCGATAGTGGGGTGCCCTGCGTTGACCTGCCACAAGCTCCTGCCGTGAATGATCCTTGTGGCCCGGATAATGCTGTGTGGATTAAACCTGAAGACACAGCGCGCCTCAGGTGGGAGATCACGTCGGACACTCACCTTGTCGCGCACACAAAAGACGGCCTGGTCTTCCGTGACGGAAGCAGCACACATGACTACGGGCTTGCGGTAGACAGTGGAGAAGAGTGCATTGACCTGAGTCGGCTCGATGTGAAAATCCCGATGACAGGAGGGCGTGCCGCAGACACTATCTACGCTGCAGCATTCCTCCTTGCGCTGCTTGCTGCCGCTGGCGCAGTCGTGAAACGTCGCCACGACATGCGCGTCCACACCTACCGGGCCAGGCACTAAAAACAGGCGCGCCGCGCACGAGAAGGAGACTGGATCGGGAAGGTGGCTGGGCTGAAGCCGTGCGGCTGAGCGTTGATGTGTCAATCGACCTGTGAAGGTGTACCTCACCTTCAGGGAAGATCAAGGATTTCTTGAGCACTCATAGTCGAGCAACGATCATATACATCGGGACCGCGTTGCGGGTCTGTAAACGAGAGTGCGACCCTTACGCCTTCTTCAGGTTTTACCTCCTTGCGAAAATACTCCTCAAGATCGTTTTCATAATCAGTGCCTGAATACGTTGGTTCGACAACGTGATGCTTCACGAGGCAGTGCGCCGTTAATTCATTCGAGTCGATGTTTTTTGGATTTTTTCGCATGGAATTAAAATACATAGTGACTATGTGAGATGAGGTCTCTTTACTGCACTGATCAGTGATAGTGTGATATTCTTCAGTGTCGATAGCGGGGCCTGTGAACTCGTATCCTCCATCCGACAAGCTTGTTGCCGTTAAACGTCCAGAAGAGTTCACGCAGGAGACGTAATTTGAGCGCGCCTGCGCGGCTTCTTCCTCTGTAATGACATTGTCCTCTAATACTTTTTTCGCAAAATCGGAAATGTCTTTTTGTTTAACGGCTTCAAGTTCAGATTCCCAACCTCTGCCACGCAGTGCTGAGGAGGTGTCCTCCTCAGCACTGCACGCAGGACACAGTAGGAAAGCAAGGGCAATCCAGAAGACGCAAAATAAAGAGTGTGTCTTCATCGCTGAACCACGGGCCAGGGGCCTTCAGAAATGTAGCCTCCGTGGAAGATACCTGAAATGCTCTTCTCGCCCATAGGAGCTAGGTCTGAATGACGATACGCAGCATAGCCGTCGAACTGGAGACGAGCTTCAGCGTAGTGACCATTACCTGGCGTGCCGTGTAAACACAGCGACTGCATGGAATTGCGTGAGAGCTTGCGGGCTTCACATGTTGCCGGTGCAGCACTTGTGCTGGGCACCCCAACGATGGAAATAGCGCTCAGAGCTGCAACCAATGCAAGTGCGGTGATCTTTTGAGATGACATGTGATTCTCCTTTGAACCGCATCTATTGCATCTTCTCTTCGTGAGTGAAAATGCTCACGTATGCAACGTTAGCCCTATCTTATGGGGCTGTCAATGCCATATAAGATGTCTGAGTCCCATGTTCATGATCGCCGCCACCCTTGAAGAGCGTCGCAAGTGCGAAAGAAATGATGAAGGAAGAAGAAACAGAGCGCATCCTCAACCTCGTGACCCCACCCCCCTCAGGAGAAGCGCCAATCCCTTTTCACCACCTCGTTGAAGCAGCAAAAGCGGCACTACCAGAAAATATGCCCACAGACCCCTCGCGTATTCTCGTGGGGATCGACCTGGACGGAACGCTCCTTTTACCGACGGGAACCTCTGAACGAGTACGCTCCACAATCCGTGCAGCGCAAAAAGCCGGTCTGCACACGGTGATCGCAACGGGACGCTCCCTGGAAGCAACCACGCCCGTCCTTCAACAAATAGACAAAACGAACGGATGGGCGATCTGCTCAAATGGGGCAATCACAGCGCATATCACCCCTTCGCCTGAAAAAATCACAATCTCCACACTCGACTTCTTTGACCCGCGCCCACTTATTGACCGCGTGAGCGCACACATCCCGCATGCGATCTTCGGTGTCGAAGTCCCCGGAATGTTCCTCATCTCAGAAGAATTCCCACCCGGCGAACTCATCGAAGCACACACAATCGTCCCCATCGAAGAACTACGAGAACACCACGCAATCAAAGTCGTGATCCGAGCGCCCGACATGCGCAAAACCGACTTCGACTCACTCCTGAGTGCGATCGGCGTTCCTGACACGTGGGAATGCTCTGTCGGCTGGACGAGCTGGGCAGATATCCTTCCCCTCGGTGTCACCAAAGCAAGCGCTCTTCAACGACTTGCCACTCAACTAGGTGTCCCGCCCTCGGGAACCGTAGCGATCGGAGACGGAACAAACGACATCCCCATGATCCGATGGGCAAACTTCGGCGTGGTGATGGGAGGGGCCTGTGCGGATATCAAAGCCGAGGGCGACCACGTGACCGGAGCAGTTGAAAACGACGGGGCCGCCGCCGTTATCCAAGCCCTCCTTGAACACTGTGGAATAACAAACAGGGCGGAATAACAAAAAGTAAGGAACACACCGGCTCGCAATGACACAATCTCATAGGAACTCACAACACCATCAGGAGAATAAAATGCCTGAAGCAACGAAGACACTCATTGAAACGGGAAACACCTCCCTCGGTATTGAACTCGGATCGACACGAATCAAAGCTGTCCTCATCGGTCCGACCCATGAGATCCTCGCATCGGGAAGTCACTCCTGGGAAAGTGAAATGATCGACGGACTCTGGTCCTACTCACTCCCTGCTGTCCTGCACGGCATTCAAAACGCCTACGCCGATCTTGTGGCCCAGATTGAAACACGCTACGGCATCACCCCGACGCGCTACGCTTCGCTCGGCATATCCGCGATGATGCACGGCTACCTGGCTTTCGACGAAGAAGGACAGCAACTCCTCCCCTTCAGAACATGGAGGAACACGAACACGGGTCGCGCAGCTCAAGAACTGATCGACACATTCGGCTTTAACATCCCCCTGCGATGGTCCATCGCACACCTCCATCAAGCCGTCATCGACGAAGAACCACACGTTGAACGCATCGCTTCGATCACCACGCTCGCCGGATGGGTCCATCAGCGTCTCACAGGTGAGCGCGTCCTCGGCATCGGTGACGCCTCAGGCATGTTCCCGATCGACTCGACAAGCGGCGACTACGACGCCACTATGATCGCCGCCTACGACGCCCTCGTCGTTGAACGTCAACTGCCCTGGAGCGTAAAAAACCTACTCCCGAAAGTCCTGAGCGCAGGTACGCCCGCCGGTTCACTCACCCCCGAAGGCGCGCTCCTGCTCGACCCGACAGGTCACCTGCAGGCCGGGATCCCGATGTGCCCACCCGAAGGTGACGCGGGAACAGGTATGGTCGCAACGAACTCGGTGGCACAACGCAGCGGCAACATCTCGTGCGGAACCTCGGTGTTCCTCATGGTTGTCCTCGAAAAAGCCCTGGACAATCTGCACACCGAAATCGATATGGTCACCACCCCGGACGGCTCCCCAGTTGCAATGGTCCACTCGAACAACGGCGCTTCAGAAATCGACGCCTGGGTCGCGATGTTCGTGGAATTTGTGAAACTGATGGGCCATGAACTCTCCGTACCTGAGGTATACGACCTCCTCTACCGCAATGCCCTCACAGGAGAAGCCGACGGCGGCGGACTCCTTGCCTACAACACGCTCTCAGGTGAACCGATCCTTGAAATAGATCAGGCGGTGCCACTGTTCGCCCACGAAGCTCAGGCGCGCTTCACTCTTGCCAATGCAATCCGCGCACAGCTCATGAGTATTTTCGCTCCCGTTCGCGTAGGAATGGACATCCTCAAAGCCGAGGGCGTAGAACTCGACCTGCTCTTCGCGCACGGCGGCCTTTTTAAAACACCGGGTGTCGCCCAGAAAATACTCGCCGATGCGCTCGGAATTTCCGTGTCCGTCGCAGAAACAGCGGGCGAGGGCGGAGCATGGGGTATCGCGGTTCTTGGGCGCTACCTCATCGCCAAAGCCGAAGGCGAAACTCTGCCCGAATACTTGAACACACAAGTCTTTGCTGAGACAAAAGCGCGTGTAATCGCAGCAGAAGCGGAGGATTGTACAGCATACGATCGTTTCCTTGCGCGTTACCTCGCTGCGCTACCGGCAGTCCAGGCAGCAAGCGAAGCGCTCTGAGCTTTTCCAGCGTTGCTTTCAGCGCCTCAGCGTGGTGACCTGCTGGCCTGTGGCCGCTACGATTGCGCTCATGGGTAAAGCAAGTCGCCGTAAGAAGGTCGCCAATCCTGCCGCAGATTACCGCGCACCGATCCCATTCGTTGCGCGTCCTTTTGAAGGACTCGTCCGCGAAGTTGAACTCGTTGCCATGCGTGAACTCATTCCCGCTGCGATGATGAGTGCCCGGACCGACGCTGCTCACGACAGCGTCGAGTTCGATATCGTCACGCTTTTGCCGGATGGTCGTTCAGCGATGCTTCGCGCTGACGGGCGTATTCTCATCGCCGCGCAGACTCGCGCGAACTCCGCTGACCTCTCTCACGACATGGGTGCAGCTCTTCTTGCAGCACTGTCGGCGAAAGAGGAAGGGAAAACAGGTCTGATCGACCTCGATGTGCGTGAACCAGCCGAACGCCTCCAAGAACTCGTTGATCCAACGAGCTTTTCCGAAATGGAAATCCTTGAGAACTTCGCTTTCTGGTTGGATCCCTCGGAAGAAATCGACGACCACACGCGCCGCGCACTTGAAGAAAACCGTGAAGAAATCATCGAAACCGTTCCGGTCCCCGGAGTTGAGGGAATGTACTGGTGCGCGATGAACCGGAACTTTGTGCGCTACGTGTCCACCGTCGAAGAAAATCGCCTTTTCGATGCTCTTGCTCGTCTGCAAGGTGCAGGAAAAGCGCGTCTGTCTGAAGGTTCCCGCTTCGTCGGCGCGTTCCGCGCTTGCGGCCTGGTGATTCCGGTTTTTGAACTCGTCGAAGGTGAAACCGCCGAAGACATTGCCGCATCTGCTCAGAATTTCATGAAAGCCCTTGACGAGAGCCTCGCAGTACAAGAGGCCCTGAGCGCTGAGGAACGTCGCATCAAACAAGGACTCGTGTCCCGGCAAGTGACGATCCGCTGATTCTTTCTTTCCCTTTGACCTGTGACCGGGGGGTGCCGAAACACTGTTTCGGCACCCCCCCGGTTTTTTCTTGCTTTCAGTTTCATTGAGGTCCACCCTGTGCTGCTGTGAGTATTACTTTTCAGGCTGCCTCAGATGGGTTAAGCAGTCGCGTATTCAATATGCTTTATGTGCGAAATAGAAGAAATGACAAAGGGGGAGTGTGTTGCGATAAAGATGACCTAATGTTTTCTTGTGGGTTACCGGCTGGCTGACAGTGTGTCTATTGGCGGCGTGTCGTAGCGGTTTTGATTGTGCGTCAGTCTTCCTATGGGCGCGTGAATGAAAGTTTTCGGGCCTTGTGTGCGTGAGTGCGAGGTTCGTGTCGTGAAGTAAGAGTGTCCGGCTCGGGTGTGCTGTGGCGTTTAGAATATGAGCGTGGATTCCTCGCTCACTCAGACACTGCGGGCGCGGTCTGGGCCGCAGCGCGTGGCGGCTGTGATCCCAGCTCATAACGTCGGTCGCGATGTTGCTTCGACGGTACGAGCATGTCGTGCGATTCCAGGCGTTGATCTGCTCATCGTGGTCGATGATGGATCGAAAGATAACACTGCAGCATCTGCGAGAGCTGCGGGCGCGGTAGTGGTCAGACATTCCGTGCCGCGAGGAAGAGCCTCAGCAATCGAAACCGGAGTAAAAGTTGCGGCGATGCGTGACCGCGCCGATTGGCCCGAACGCCTCCTCCTCATTCTGAATGCGGATCTCGGAGATTCAGCAGTTGAAGCGACGGCCCTCGTGGAAGCTGTTATCAGCGGCGAAGCTGATGTGGCATGCGCGGTTCCAGCACTTGCGGATTCTCGAATACCGAAGTCGAAGTCGAGGGCGCTTGCACGGGCTGTGATCCGTCGGGCGACAGGATGGGAGCCGACATCTCCACTTGCGCCCGTGCGCTGCGCGACGAGGGAAGCAATTCAGCGTGCAATGCCTTTTATGAGCGGGTATGGCCTTGAGATCGCGATGACGATTGACGTGCTGGTCGCGGGCTTGTCGATGGTAGAGATTCCCTGCCGTTTTGAACGCACGGGTGCGGATCGATCCTTCGCTGATTTCAACCGTTCGACGCGCTTTACGGATACGACGATTGCATCGATGAAAAAGATGCTTCATCGCGTGCGGATTCCAGCGAAAAAACGTCTTCGCTCCGATGTGCGTCAAGGAATCGGAGTACCTTACCCGCATCCTGCGCGTGATCGCGTTGTGGAATAGATACTTTAAAAAGCAGCCTCGGACCGGGCATATCGCCTCTGCGAGATCGGATTCACTGCCATATTCTTGATTCAATTCAAGCAGCAACGGTGTGTCATCCGAAGGAGTTTGAGCATGTTGTCTGTACATGGATTGACGAGGAGATTTGACGATCGACTCGTCGTTGACGATGTGAGTTTCACGCTTCCCGAAGCAGAGATGACGGGATTTCTCGGTGCAAACGGTGCCGGAAAAACAACAATTATGAGGCTCATCATGGGTCTGCTTGCACCTCATGCGGGAACAATTTGTTGGAAGGGACAACCCATCGAGCCAGAAGTGCGGCGGCGCATAGGGTACATGCCGGAAGAACGCGGACTCTATCCAAAGCAGAGGATCATAGATCAGCTCAGCTATTTCGGAAGGATTCGAGGACTTTCTTCACGAGCAGCACACGCACAAGTTCAGGACTTTCTTGAACGTTTCAGACTGGCTGATCGCTCAAAGATGAAGCTGGAAACCCTTTCTCTCGGCAATCAGTAAAGAGTGCAGATTATTGCTGCACTCATCGGAAATCCACTGATGCTCGTTCTTGATGAGCCGTTTTCAGGTCTTGATCCTCTCGCCATTGATGAGATGAGCAAGATTCTTAGCGAACGTGCATCGGAAGGGATTCCTGTCTTTTTCTCATCGCATCAGATCGAATTGATCGATCGTTTATGTGATCGCATTGTCATACTGTCACGAGGTCGAGTTATTGCAGAAGGAATGAAGTCTGAACTCCTTAAGGACGAGTGCCCTGTTTATCGGCTCATATCGACATCTAGCACATCATGGGTAAAAGAAGTGGAAGGGATTGAAACTCTGCGAATAGTTGACAATGTTGCAGAGTTTAAAGTGCAGGATGAGTCTTCGAGGAGAAAACTGGTGGAATGCGCGATTCGAGAAGGGGATATCGTCGAACTGTATCAGATGAAAACAACGCTTGGCGACGCATATCGAAAGATGGTGACGCAATGATGCAACCACAGTGCAGTTGTTCTCGCCTGAGAACGTGGGGGTGGTGGATTGTCTGTCAACGCGAAGTGATTGTAAAACTTACGAATCCTGCCTATCTGCTGTCCACGTTTTTATCCATTGCTCTCATTATTGGTGCAACTTTTGGATCCGCCTATCTCACAGCGAACAAAGGTGTGATAAAAATAGCGGCCTTGGGTTCTGAAAGTGTTGAGATTTTGGAAGAAACGGCGCACTCAGACAAAATGCTGCCGACTGAAGTTTCTTTACCTCTTACGATAGTTCATGTTGAGAATCGTGAAGAGGTTGAAAAGCTGTTACGTGATGACGAGGTAGATGCGGCTCTGCTCCCAGATGAAAATCTCAATTCAAGAGAAGCATGGGAACTCATTGCTCTCAATCAACCGGATTTTCAGCTACTTTCTGCGCTCACGTCAACTCTCCATACGCGCGAAATGTATCGTCTCGCTCGTGTTGCCCACGAAGACCAAAGACATGTGGAAAGAGCTACGGCTGTGCGTGCGCTCACCCTTAAAAGTGGCAGTGAATACGGATTCTATCGATGGGTCATTGGCTTGATCTTCGCTGCTCTCTTCTATTTTTCGTCTCTGACATACGGAGTGCAACTCGCACAGTCAGTGCTTGAAGAAAAACAATCGAGAATCGTTGAGATTATCATTTCAACAATCCCGGTTCGCCAACTTCTTTTTGGGAAAGTGATCGGAAATACCGCTATGGCGATTCTTCAAATGCTCGTCCTCATGGGATGTGGCGTGATCTGCGGACTTTTTACCTCAGCGCGAGAGATTCTTCCTATCGTGGGCGGGGCAAGCGGATGGTTTCTCATCATGTTTCTTGCAGGGTTCTTTGCTCTTTCCGGTTTGTGGGCTTCCGCAGGGGCTCTCTGTACACGGTCAGAAGACCTGCAATACTCCACTCAGCCCATTATGCTCGCCCTTTCTATTGTCTTTATTATTGGTGCGACTGTTCAGGGATTTGCACGTTCACTTCTCAGCTATTTTCCTCTATTTTCAACGATCCTCATGCCGATCCGACTACTCGATGCTGAAGCATCATGGCTGGATGCGATGGCGGCGCTTTTAATCAGCCTTGCCTTCGGTCTGTGCGCCATCATCATCGGTGATCGAATCTATCAACACGCAATTCTACAAACAGGTCGCCGCTTGAAGTATCGCGAAGCGTTTTCTTTAGGGGCAAAAGAAAAGAATACTCTTTAGAATAATGGAGCGAATCTTTTGAATAGGTGCTTACTGAGTGAGAAAAAAGAGAGGAGGTGGAATATGCATGTCGTCGTTGGAGGCTTCCTCGTCCTTATTGTTGCGGGCGTCATCATCTGGTCCACTGCGAGACCCGTGTACTGATGATGCACGAGTGAGCGCCAGAATATATCTGCTTGCTCTGTTGCTGAAACGAGGCTGTGTTGAAATATCGGCGCAGCCTCGTTTCGCTTTTAGTCTGCTCTGGAATAAAAATGCGGACTAGGCTTGGGGAGGGAAATCCAGGGCGGATCCTGTGTTCAGCTCATCGCCGCCCACACACAAGAACTCAGCGACGGGGGTGCGCAGTGTCACGGTCACGGCGATACCGACGCATGTACGCGCCTCGACGAGTCCCGCAGTCCTATCCGCCCGTGTATCTGCGCGCCAAACTCCTTCCAGTCCTCCCTGTTCTTGCCTCCTGTGTCGCCCTCGGCTTCGCCTCGACGATCACGGCGCTACCGCCGAAATGGCGAGAAAACGCGAAAGATCGCTGCACGAAACTCGGCACCGAAGCTTCGGAACGCTCACAAAGAATCTTCTTCGACCAGCCCGGACTCGACACCCTCACAGTACGAGCTCTTGCACGCATAGCAGGGGCCACCTCAACAGCGATTCGCGGACTCATGACACTGAGGATCGCCCTCGACTCTGGCCGCTTGCGCACACGTACATCACACACAAATACAGGGATGCCAAGCGTCAGCAGGTCAAACGTCAGTACAGCAACTCCCCAAGTGCGCGACTTCCTCCCACTCATCCCCACGCGCCCCTACGACGCTCTTATGACTGCGATCCTTACTGCGGCAACAGCGATCGGCGCGATGCGCGCAGGACCCGTCCACGCCCACCTCCTACGTGACTCCGCCCAGGACAACCCCGAGTGTCCCAGCCGGAAAGACCGCCCGAAAGCACAGCTGCGACGCACAGAACCCCCCAGAACACTGAGCGACATGTGTGCCGATATTGACGACATGTACTGGGCGATGACGGCGGGCACCACGCTGAAAATCACTCGCGTCGGCGAAGGAGAAAAGCGGCGCTGGCTCATTTCCCTCCCCGGAACCGCGCACACCGACTTCACAAGCGACGAAAACCCCGCAGATATGGAGTCAAACACTCGTGAAATGATCGGCTTGGAATCCACGATGCGCCTAGGCCTTGTGAAAGCCGTACACGACGCGATGACTCGTGACGGTATTGCCGCAGATCAACTCTGCTCTCAGCCGGTCCTGATCTGCGGGCACTCTCAAGGTGGGATCGTCGCGGTCGCCCTCGCAGCGATGACCCCTCAAGAAGCAGGGCTTGATGTCCGCGCGATTCTCGCCACCGGGACGCCGGGGCGACGCCGGAAAATCCGTCCAGAGGTCGTTATGGTGTCAGTCGCTCACGATCAAGACGTGATCCCCGCGATGGACGGCGCTCCAGACCGCTCCCCCGATCATCGCGTCGAAGTTCGACGCAGGCTTGTGCGCCCGAAGAAATCCCCGCTCTACTACGCGCACTCTTCGGCGACCTACACGGAAACACTTCGGCATGTGGAAAGAAAAGTTCGCGTTATGCCGTGGGGAAAAGTCGCAGACGCCGTGAGCGCCCTCGAACAGTATCTTCCTAAAGCTCACGAATCCACGCGCGTCATGTTCTACGAGATCTGGCAAGAAGTCCTCGACACACCACAAAAAGATACTGCTGATGTTTTCGCTGATCTGAAAAACGCAGCGGACTTCGCGCCGGTCGAATACGAATCCGCGTGGGCACCCGCGCCTTTTCTTGACGTAGCAACTCCTTTTCGCACAGGACTTACCAGGATTAAAGCTCTGCTCAAAGGCTGGGTGGACACATTCAAAACCCGAAGCGGGTCACTGGGCGTGCGCTGAAGAGGAAGGATGAATAAGATTCCCAGGCAGGGGCCTGAAAAGGTGCCCTGGCGAGAAAATGGCCGCTGGATACGCCAGTTGCCTCCGGTCCACACAGACAGCAGTGAAAAGATCATGCGACGCATCCCTCAGATCGCTCACCCTCTGCTCATCGGCGCGCTCGGAGTCGGTGCGATGGGGGCCGGGATCGCTATGCGCGCGATGCGGTCACAACGCCGTCAGGGACGTTCTGAACGTTTCTGCGAACTGATCGTCGAAGCCCTCGAAGCTTCACAGCTGCCCAGAATTGAAGGCTGCGCTGTTGAAGTCGGAGAAGGATTCGGGAAACCTTCCCTGGTGTCCTTTGATGTGCGAGTGTCTTCCTTCGTGTCCGCTGAGGAGGCAGTGAAGATTCTGGAGGTAGCGACACGCGCAACCTGGGACAACCCGGAGATTGCGCCGATCGTGATCCGAGGGCGAGTTCTGCGTTTGGAAACAGCAGGCGACGAAAGTGTGCTAAATGGCGAGGGCGCGCTGAGTATCGAGGACGAGCTGAGTATCGAGGGCGATCGGGGAGAAAGGGAACACAAAACCTCAGAGGAACAGTCGCGGCAACTTTTTGCTGAGATGAGCTCCCTTGGCTTCGCCGACGAAATCGCGCGCCCCGACGAGTTGTACGCGCGATTCGGTGCTCCCGCATCGGACCCCATGTGGAGGCCATGACGAAAAGGGCAGCGCCTGGCCTCAGCTCAGTGTCCATTCCCGCCCTCAGTTTCGTCCCAGTTTCCGGATTTCGCCTGACTTTTCTGCGTTTTGTTCCACGTCACGTTTTCGCCCTCCTTCGAGGGTGCATATCCGACCTATCCCGATCCTGACCAGCACAAAGAGAAAAACAAGGAGGGAAACCAAAAAAGAGAAGCACCTCAATTCATGCTCGTATGAATTGACACATGCATTAGGGATCTTGAATCAGAAAGTTCCATCGCAGTACAGTATTTTCCCGCCACCCTAGGCGGACACTCTAGACAGAGGAGACATCGTGGTCCCTGAATACTGCGTCGAGAATCTCGCCCGAACAGGCGCTCCCGTCGCCCTCATCATCAGCCTCGCCTTCATCGCCCTCGTCCTGGGCACACTACTCATCACCCGCAAAAAACGCAGCGGCCTAGTTGCCTTCGCCGCCCTTGCGCTCATCCCCATGTTCGCCCTCGTCCCCAGCAGAGCAGAAGCTGCCGCCTCAAAAACCTGCCCCGAGGGCTATCACTACGTGGCGGCAAAGGACCGCACTGCCGGAGCCGACCAGGCTGACCACACGGCACAACCGGCCCCGGATCCTTCTGACAATCACGACACTCCAGACCCGGAAGTGCCCTCGGCACCCGAACACCGTTCCGACTACGACGAATCCTGGATGACACCGCGCACGCGATTCTTCCTCGCAGCAGACGGGAGCAGCGGAATCGGTGCCAGCGGTGAAAATCTGCCCAACTGGGATATTGCACGCAGCACGATCCGCGCCTATATGAACGCCGGTCGTGACGGCATCGCGAACAAAACGGAATCCCCCTACATTACCGACGTCACGTCCATTGCAGCCGTGAAAGCAGAAGAAATCGCAGCTGACTGCTCAGCTGCGAAAGCCGCAGGTAAGAAACCCGCAGCAGTTTTCGATGCGGACGACACAACCCTGTGGACCTACGACATGGAAGACGCGGCAATGCACTTCGCATTCACGCCCGCTAAACAACAAGAGTGGTTCGACCACAACCAAATGCCCGCAACACCGGGCATGGTCGCCCTCGTGAAGAAAGTCCACGCAGCCGGATGTGAGATCATCGGTCTCACCGGACGCAATGACGCACAAAAGGACTACACGATCCAAAACCTCACCGATGCCGGATATGTTGCCGAGGACGGTACTCCTTTGTTTGCTGCGGACAGGTACTTCACGAAGTTTATGAAGACGGCGCAGATGCCCGACTACCTCAAAGCTCAGGGGCGCTGTGACGTTGCCGCCAATAAATGCACGACCGTGCAATTCAAAGCCGGAACACGTCAACACATCATCGAAGATCTTGGCTACACGATCGTCGGAAACTTCGGCGACCAGTGGTCCGATCTGCAAGGCGGCTACGCTGACAAGTGGATCAAACTTCCGAACGCCACCTACTATCTGCCAAGCCCAGACCTTCTTGAAACACAGGAAGCTGATCAGGCGGCGGGAATGGCTCCGGCAGAAGGCACCTATGACCTGATGCCCGATGGTTCAAGCGGGAAAGTCGCGGGAGTGAAAGACCACATGATCCCGAATATGGACATCGTGAAAGCGACGATCCGCGCCTACTACAACGCAAGCCCAGATGCTGCGCTGGGACAGTATGTTGCGAACAAGACCGAATCCTCCTACATCAGCGATGTCACCGCAGTGACCGCCGCCGCGAAAGAAGAGGTCGTTGCGAACTGTAAGGCTGCGGTTGCCCGAGGTGAAAAACCCGCAATCACCCTCGATGCGGATGACACGACTTTGTGGACCTACGACATGGAAGAGTGGCTGGAGTTCCACTTTACGCCCGCAAAGCAGGTCGAATACCTCAAGACGAACTACCATGCGCTCCCCGCGACTCCCGGCATGGTGGACCTCGTTACCGCTGCGAAGGCCGCAGGATGTGAACCGATTGGCCTGACCGGACGCAGTGATGAACTCAAGGAAGTGACTCAGCGGAACTTGAACGAGGTCGGATACCCGCCGATTCCCGCTGAACTGTACTTCACGAAGAAGTCCTCACAGGCCGCTGAACTGCCTGCGTGGGTGTCGTGCGCGAAGGAGAAATGTACGACAGTTGAGTTCAAGTCTTCGGTGCGTCGTCACATTGAGAAGGATCTCGGCTACCGGATTGTCGGAAACTTCGGTGACCAGTACTCCGACCTTATCGGCGGCTACGCCGATGTCGCGTACAAGCTGCCGAACCCGACCTACTACTTGCCGTAGGAACCCTGATCTGTTGGGGGAAGATCCTTCGGTACGGTGACTTGATAAGGCTGGGGGGGGGGGGGGGGGGGGGGGGGGGGGGGGGGGGGGGGGGGGGGGGGG
>JASBZF010000036.1 GCA_029983625.1 Pauljensenia sp.
ACGACGCGCGCAGCCACGCAAACCCCTTCTGTCCAGGGCCTGTCACTCCCACACGCAGTGACCAGAGAACAGGTCACTTAAGGCACAATGCTCACGGGCACTAAGACGGATTCCGCTATTGGTGACAAGACTTGATGCAGTCGAGGGACTGAGAGGAGCTGTGATACAGCGCGCGATCCGAGCCATGCCTTTGTGTGGCGGCTCACTACTAGCCTAAAGTGCCAGCTTGGCGAATAAGAGAAAACAAAGAAAAGATCTCAACATGTGAGCTTGAGGAACCCAAGTGTCGCGACACGGCATCTGCTCAGAACAAACAGGGCACTTTCCCAGCAGGAAAATCTCAGAAAACGGGCACACTCACAGAAAAAGGAGCGCCTAAAAATGAGTGAAACCCAATGAAACCGGCGAACGCCAGTGACAGCGAACTCAAGCCAGTGAAACAGAGTGCCTTAACTTCGACAATGGACTCGGGCAGCGAACACTCCCGCAGGAGAATCCACCTCCACACAATCCCCGTCAGCAAGCTGACGGCCACGACGCACCTCCACCTCACCATTGACACGCACATCACCACCTTGGATCAGCTCGCGCGCAAACGCCCCGTCCTCGGCAAGATTCGCCAACTTCAAAAACTGCCCAAGACGAATCACACCACTGACATCCACGCGGACAACTTCGCTCATCCTGATCCTTCCCCTCACAGCTGCGCGAGTGCTGTCAGTACCGCATTCAGTAGCGCACCAACACATACCGCAGCAATAAAATGTTCGTGGCGTGGGCGCACCCCCTGATGAAAGTACACGTCGCCTATTCTGAGCGCATGACTGGCATCATGCGACGCATCGATCTTAGAGGCGAAGAACCCTCAAACGTTCAACTGCGTAAAGTCCTCCCACGCGCAGCCCTGGACACCGCGCAAGCGTCTGTGAAAGTCGCCCCCCTGATTGAGCGCGTGAAAAACGAAGGCGCCCCCGCCCTCTACGACCTCGCTGAACAATTCGACCAGGTACGCCCACCGCGTCTGCGCGTCCCCACCGAAGCAATCGAAAGCGCACTACACGAACTTGACCCGAAAATCCGGGAAGCCCTGGAAACCTCGATCGCACACAACCGCGCCGGTCACATCCAGCAGCTTCCGAAACCAGCTGAAGTTGAGATCGTGCCCGGTGGGTTTGTCACGCAGCGTTGGCTTCCCGTGTCAAGGGTCGGACTGTACGTGCCCGGAGGTTTAGCGGTCTATCCGTCCTCGGTCGTCATGAATGTCGTATGCGCCCAAGTGGCGGGCGTTTCCTCAATCGCACTCGCCTCCCCACCGCAAAAAGCTCACGGCGGCCTCCCACACCCAACGATTCTTGCCGCCTGTGCGCTCCTCGGTATCGACGAAGTGTGGGCAATCGGCGGCGCCCAGGCAATCGCCGCTTTCGCCTACGGTATCGAGGACGGCGACGACCTCCTCGAAGCGGTTGATGTGGTGACAGGGCCGGGCAATATTTTCGTTGCCGCCGCTAAACGTCTCCTTCAGGGGACAGTCGGAATTGACTCAGAAGCAGGAACCACTGAAATTGCGATCCTCGCAGATGAAACAGCCACCCCGGCTTTCGTTGCCGCCGACCTTATTAGCCAAGCTGAACACGATCCGGCTGCCGCTTCCGTCCTTGTCACCTCCTCGCTCGCCCTTGCTGACGAAGTGGAAAAACTCATCCCCCGCCAGGCACAAGCGACACAGCACACTCAGCGGATTCTCACCGCCCTTGCTGGCCCGCAATCCGGGATCGTCCTCGTTGATGACATCGAAGCCGGGATCGCCGTCGTCAACGCTTACGCTGCCGAACATCTTGAGGTTCACACGGCAAACTCACGGGCTGATGCGGAGCGAGTGAAAAACGCGGGCGCAATTTTTGTCGGCCCCTACACTCCTGTCCCGCTCGGAGACTACATGGCAGGCTCAAACCATGTGCTGCCCACCGGGGGAACAGCGCGTTTTGCTTCCGGCTTGAATGTCACTCAATACCTGCGCTCCCAGCAGGTCGTCGAATATTCCGCACCCGCCCTCGCCGCTTCCTCAGCGCGCCTGAACGTGCTGGCTCAAGCGGAAAATCTTCCCGCTCACGGTGCCGCAGTGCTTGTGCGCGAAGGGAAAGGAAGCGCCTAATGAGCGATATGGAAATAAACGAGGGCGAGACCTGGACGCTGCCTTTACGTGAAGATCTTGCGGGCCTTGAACCCTACGGGGCACCCCAGATGGAGGTCGCGGCACGCCTGAATGTCAACGAAAACCCTTACGCTCCTGCCCCGGAAGTGATTGCCGATATCGCAACGTCGGTGGCGCGTGCTGCGGCGAGTCTGAATCGTTATCCCGATCGTGATTTCTGGGAATTACGCGCCGCCCTCGCGAATTATCTTGCCGCCGAATCCGGTGTGTGTCGCGCCCCGGAGCTGATCTGGGCGGGCAATGGTTCAAACGAAGTGATGCTTCATCTTTTCCAAGCTTTCGGGGGGCCTGGTCGGAGCGCAATTTCTTTTGCCCCGACCTATTCGATGTACCACGAGTACGCGCGTGATACGCACACCTCTTGGGTCCAAGGAGCCCGTCTGGATGACTTTAGGCTCGACCTGGATGTCGTGGAAGAGACTCTGCGGCGCAAGCGCCCCTCTCTTCTTGTCCTGGCAAGCCCGAACAATCCGACAGGTACGGCCCTTCCCTTACATGAAGTGCAGAGAATCTGCGCAATCGCCGCACATACCGGTCCTCTAGTCGGCGGTCAAGACTCGTCAACGATCGTCATCGTTGACGAAGCATACGCGGAGTTTCGTCGAGAGGGCACGCCCTCGGCACTGGAACTCCTAGAAAACACACCTCATCTTGTGGTGTCGCGCACGATGTCAAAAGCTTTCGCGATGGCCGGTCTTCGCCTCGGCTACATGACTGCTGCGAAGGAAATCATCGACGCCGTTATGCTCGTGCGACTGCCCTATCATCTGTCCGCTGTCACGCAGGCGGCGGCACTGGCGGCTCTGCGCCACGCCGACACACTCAGAGCGCAGGTCGCTTCGCTGCGTGAGGAACGAGACCAGCTTGTCCTTCGTCTTCGCGCTATGGGTCTGCACGCAGTGGATTCGGACGCGAACTTTATCCTTTTTGGCCCCTTCAAGGATCGTCACGCGGTCTTTCGTGCCCTCTTGGACCGTGGCATCCTGATCCGTGTGGTCGGCCCTGAAGGTTGGCTGCGCGTCACTATTGGCACACCGGAAGAAACCGCCGCTTTCGTCACCGCACTTGAGGAGATCCACTCATGACTACCACCGCGCACAGGACCGCCGTCATTGACCGGACGACTTCAGAGTCTTCGATCCGGGTGGAACTTGACCTTGACGGCACGGGAATCACTGAGATTTCAACGGGTGTTCCTTTCTACGACCATATGCTCACGGCCCTGGGGAAGCATTCGCTTATCGACCTGAAAGTGTGCGCAACAGGTGATATTGAAGTCGATGTTCACCACACGGTTGAAGATACGGCGATCTGTCTGGGCTTAGCTTTGAAGGAAGCTCTTGGTGATAAGCGTGGTATCAGGCGTTTCGGTGATGCGACGATCCCCCTTGATGAGGCGCTTGCTCGCGCGGTCGTCGATGTTGCGGGTCGTCCTTATATTGTTCACGAGGGCGAACCTGCCGGTCAGGAGTATCACCTGATCGGAGGGCATTTCACGGGCGCGATGACACGGCACGTTTTCGAGTCTTTGACTTTTAACTCGGGGATTTGTCTGCATCTGTCTGTGCTTCATGGTCGAGACCCGCACCATATTGTCGAAGCGCAGTTTAAAGCGTTTGCGCGTGCGTTGCGTGTCGCGGTTGAACGAGATCTAAGGGTAGAGGGTGTTCCTTCAACTAAGGGTGTGCTGTAAAAACGGTGCGGTACGATTAATTCTTCAAGAGTCGGCGGGGCTGACGGGGAAGAATCGAGAATCGAGGGCGAAGTAATGGCTGATCGCGACGACGATATCGATGCCGCGTTCCGTGATCTTGTCGCCAGCATGGGTCAGGTCAATGCTGACATGGGTCAGGTCAACACTGAAGGGGCGTCTTCGACCTCTCAGGATGAGATGGGGATTGCTGCTGAACTCGCAACTTTTGAAGAAAAGCTGAAGAATCCAGATGATCAGCCGCTTGACGAGTCCCTTCACCTGGAGGGTGGAAAACTGTCGGTCGCTCTGGTCCTTGCTCCGCTTAACGCACCGGAGGCCCTTCATGCGCTCTTAGCCTTGAAGGGGATTTCAGAGGCAGTGGTACGCCTTAAACCCTGGACAGCCGTGTGGCTTCCGGTGGAGACCACGCCGACAGATGAAGACGAATTGGAGGCTCTGCTCGCTGATTCACGTCCGATGCCTTCGCGAGTGGATGAGGTGGCGCGCCTCATTTCACGCCTGTCGAAGTACGGTGCGGTGGCAATGATGTCCTGGCTTGTCGAGGGCGATGGTGTGGAGCCTGGTGTGTCGGGAAGGATCACGGCGCAACGCTACGTGTCGGGCGTGCCGGAAGAGGCGATCCCTGCGGGGCTTTTGCTCGGGTCGATGCCTCAGGCGACAGAGGATCTGCTGCTGGGCAGGACGAAACCTGAGGACTACGAGGATTCCGTGTCGGCAAATGGAACGACGAGAAAACATCCGGGTCCTTTTGGTTGGCTGCGCAGGAGGTGACGATGAAGCCGAAGGTCGTTGTTTTTGATTACGGTTCAGGCAATGTCAGGTCCGTGTGTCGGGCCTTGGAGCATGTGGGCGCTGATGTGGACTTGACTTCAGATCGTGCAGCGGCCCTGGAGGCGCAGGGGCTTCTTCTCCCTGGTGTCGGTGCTTTCGCGGCGGTGATGGCCCAGCTGCGTGCGGCGGATGGTCCGGCGATTATCGACGCTCGTCTTTCGGGTTCTCGCCCTGTTTTTGGCGTATGTGTCGGCCTTCAGGTGATGTTTGAGTCGTCGGAAGAAAAAGGTCGATCGGCGGGGCTTGCTCAGTGGCCGGGTGTGGTACGTCGCCTCGATGCGCCGGTGGTGCCGCATATGGGCTGGTCTGTTGTCGAAGCACCTGACAGTTCGAAACTTTTTGACACGATTGCCGATCAGCGTTTCTATTTCGTCCATTCTTACGGGGTGCTTGACGATCCTCTTGAGGTGCTGGGGTGTGGTCCGATGATTCCTCCTCTGGTCACGTGGGCGCGTCATGGGAACTCGCGTTTCGTGGCGGCGATGGAGAATGGTCCTCTTGTGGCGACTCAGTTCCATCCTGAGAAGTCGGGTGAGGCGGGCCTGTGTCTGTTGCGTAATTGGCTGAAGAGCCTGTGATCTGCGTGCTTCCTCTATGTTGTTTTCTATGAGTGAAAGGTCCGTGATGTCACCTCTTCTGCTTTTACCTGCCGTTGATGTTGTGAACGGTCAGGCGGTGCGTTTGACTCAGGGTGAGGCTGGAACGGAAACCTGCTACGGGCATCCTTTGGAGGCGGCTCGTTCTTTCGTGGAGGCGGGCGCTCAGTGGCTGCATCTTGTGGATCTTGATGCGGCTTTTGGGCGGGCTTCAAACGCTGAGCTTTTGAAGGAAATCACGCAGGAACTTCCGATTAACGTTGAGCTTTCCGGTGGGATCCGTGATGATGCGTCGCTGGCTCGTGCTTTGGATGCGGGTGCTCGTCGCGTGAATCTGGGGACGGCGGCCTTGGAGAATCCAGATTGGACGAGGTGTGTCATTCAAGAGTTCGGTGACCGGATCGCTGTCGGATTGGATGTGCGCGGCCAGACTTTAGCGACGCGGGGCTGGACGCGCGATGCGGGGGATCTGTTTGAGGTGATCGATCGTCTCAATGAGGCGGGCTGTGTTCGCTATGTTGTCACGGATGTTGCGCGTGACGGTATGTTGTCAGGTCCTAATGTGGAGCTGCTGAAGCGCGTGTGCGCGGCGACGGACGCGGCGGTGGTGGCCTCCGGGGGCGTGTCTTCTTTGGCGGATATTGCGGTTTTGCGTGATCTTGTTGATCTTGGGGTTGAGGGCGCGATCATCGGTAAGGCCCTGTATGCGGGGGCTTTCACTGTGGCGCAGGCTCTTGCTGTTGCGTCGGGTGAGTCGAACACGTGAAGTCCTTTCCCACCCCGGATGAGGCGCAGCGTAAAAAGCTTGCGAAGCGTCTTGCCTTTGCCCACTCTGATCGCAGCGACGATGGTTCAGTTTTGCCGCGTACAGCCGAGGCGCTTGCATTGGATCCCAGGCAAGATGGGGGAGCGGCACGCTTGGAGGCGCTCGTTGCGGCGCTTGCGTGTGAGCGTGTCATTGTTCCGGTTCAGCTTGAGGTGTCGCTGGATCAGGGTAGCGATGCGGCATTGAAGCGTGATGCTGTGTGCGCTGAAACTCGGCACGACGATATTGATTTTGTGCGCACTCAAACGGGGGCTGGTGAGGCTCTGGTCGCGTATTCGTCGAAGGATTCGCTGAAGTGTCATCGCCCGCAGGATCGGCCGATGGCTTTTGATCCGTTCAGGCTCGCTCTTGTTGCTTTGGTGGAGACGGGGGGGCGGATTGTTGTGGATCCGGGTGTGTCTGAGGTTTTTCTTCCTCGGGCGGCTGTGGCTGCGCTTGCTCAGAAGGATTCGTGGCTGCCTGCGTGGAAGGATGCGGAGTTGCTTGCTGAGCTTCGTGTAGCTGCGCGCATCGGCGAGGGCGCTCTTGTGGATATGCGTCTGTCTTATGGTGGTGAGGGGCTTGTCCGTATTGAACTTTTCGCGGATGCTTCAGGTGAAGAGGGTGCATTGCGGGCGCGTATCACGAGGGCGGCGCAAGCGATTGTGTCTTCACAACGGCTTGGCGTTGCTGCGGATCGTGTGGAAATTGTTCCGCGTCTGGCGTATTCGGTGTGAATCTGTGTCGTATCGGCTTGTGGTGCGTGAGAGTGTGCGCTGTGTCGGATTGTGCTGTGCAAGGTTTGCCTAGGATGGCGGCGCATATGACCTGTATCAGATATTTTTCGGCGTGAGCTTTGTCCGAGCTTGCGGCTGTTTGTGTGCGATCGCATAGCGTTTCTTTCTTCTGAGAGCTTCGCCCTCGGCGTTGATGGATGCTAATCTAAGGAAGAACCGTCTGGGCAACTGCCCAGAATGCAAGCGGAGATTCCTCCCACCTGGATACCCGCCTCATGTGAGTGAGGTGAGCGCCGAAGGCGTAATTGAAAAGGGGATCGGGTTTGAACGGGTGAGCGTTTGACGCGAACCTGGGATTGACCTCCGTGCGCACAAAGAGCAACGGAGGTTTTTCATTGCTCTTTGCGAAACACCGTGGAAGGAGCCACCCATCAGCGAGACCCGCATCAACGAGCGGATCCGAGTCCCCGAGGTTCGTCTCGTGGGCCCCGGAGGGGAACAAGTTGGCGTTGTCCGCGTCGAGGACGCGCTGCGCTTGGCGGAAGAGGCCGGGCTTGATCTTGTCGAGGTCGCGCCCAGCGCGAAGCCACCCGTAGCGAAACTTATGGACTACGGGAAGTTCAAGTACGAAGCCGCCCAGAAAGCTCGCGATGCTCGCCGTAATCAGGCGAACACCCAGCTGAAGGAGATTCGTTTCCGCCTCAAGATCGACGACCATGACTTCGCGGTGAAGAAAGGACACGTTGAGCGTTTCCTTTCCGCCGGTGACAAAGTCAAGGTCATGATTATGTTCCGAGGTCGTGAACAGTCCCGTCCCGAGGCCGGGGTGCGTCTGCTTCAGCGCCTTGCTGATGAGGTCACGGAACTCGGCACCGTCGAGTCCATGCCCAGGCAGGATGGCCGGAACATGACGATGGTGCTCGCCCCGACGAAACGCAAAGCTGACGCGATGAACGAGCAGCGTAAGCGTCGTGAAGCTGAGCGTGAAGAGCGTCGCGGTAAGCGTGCCGAACGTGCCAGTAAAGATCAGGCGCGTGCTGCCTCCACGGAGAAGAACTGACGTCGTCGAGTCATTGACGACGTAGCAGAGAAGGAATGAGGAAGAATGCCGAAGAACAAGACGCACTCCGGTGCTAAGAAGCGCTTCCGCGTGACCGGCTCGGGCAAGCTCATGCGCGAGCAGGCTGGTGCGCGCCACCTGCTGGAGCACAAGTCTTCCCGCAAGACTCGTCGCCTCGCGACCGATCAGGTCCTGGAGAACGCTGACGTCAAGCGCGTTAAGCGTCTCCTCGGCAAGTGAGCGGACCGGAAAAGGAGAACTGAAACATGGCACGTGTGAAGCGTTCAGTTAACGCCAAGAAGAAGCGTCGTACCGTCCTCGAGCAGGCATCCGGCTACCGTGGCCAGCGCTCGCGTATGTACCGCAAGGCCAAGGAGCAGGTGACCCACTCCTTCGTCTACTCCTACCGCGACCGTAAAGCGCGTAAGGGTGACTTCCGCCGCCTGTGGATCCAGCGCATTAACGCTGCGGCACGCGCGCAGGGTATGACCTACAACCGTTTCATTCAGGGCCTGGGTCTTGCCGGTGTTGAGGTAGATCGTCGTATGCTTGCCGAGCTCGCTGTGAACGACATCAACGCTTTCAACGCTCTGGTCAAGGTTGCTAAGGACGCGCTTCCTAAGGACGTCAACGCTCCCAAGGCATGAGCTGTGGCTGCTTTCACTGAGCGCCCGGAAGTGCTCGCCAATCCCCGCGCAGAGCGCGTGCGGAAAGTAGCGGCACTTTCCGGGCGTTCGGCGCGTGTACGCGCTCATCGTCTGCTTGTTGAAGGGCCGCAGGCCGTGCGTGAACTTCTCACGCATCAAGGACACTGCGTTGTCGATGTGTATCTGACTGAGCGTGCTGTTGAATTACACCCCGATATTGCGGCGCTTGCACGACAGGCGACACCGTGGACTCATAGGGTCACCGAGGAAGTCGCCTCCGCGATGAGTGCAAACGCCCAAGGAATCATCGCCGTTGCCCGTTGTGAAGCGATTAACCGCAGTATTTCAAGGATTGAACCCGGATCGACGCTCGTTTTACTTGCTCAGGGGCGCGATCCAGGCAATGTCGGTACCATCATCCGCACAGCTGACGCGATGGGTGCACGCGCCGTCATCACCGTTTCAGGCACTGTCGATATCACTGGACCGAAGGTGATCCGAGCTTCAGCTGGCTCCGTCTTCCACCTGCCGATCCTCAATGTCACAGACTTTCACGAGGGCGTCGCCCTCGTCCACGATCTCGGAGCGCAGGTCTTCGGTACTTCTGGCGCTTCTGGCTCTCACAATTTGGCTGATCTGATGTTGAGTGCGACTTTAGAAGCGCGCGCTTGGATGAGCGAATCGCACGCTTGGGCTTTCGGGAATGAAGCGCAAGGCATGTCGGAGGCAGAATTGGATGCCTGTGACCTGCTGGTACGTATCGACATGACGGGAAATGCTGAGTCGCTGAACGTGGCTTCAGCTGCTGCAATGTGCCTTTATGCTTCGCAAACAGTGCGCACGATGCGTTCCTGATTTCCGCTGACTGCTTTACCCTGAGACCATGACCCTCGTCAGTGATTGTAATGAAGGCGAACTCATCGCGAAGTTCGCTCACCTGTTGCCGCGCGGTCAGCGCACGCTCCTTGGTATCGGTGATGATTGTGCGCAGATCAATGCGCCTGAGGGGTCTTTTATTGTCACGACTGATCTCATCGTTGAAGATGAGCATTTTCATCGTGCCTGGTCTGATCCTGAGCAGATCGGAGCGCGGGTTGCTGCGCAAAACCTCGCGGATATTGCCGCGATGGGGGGACGCTGCTCCGCCCTCGTTGTGGGTGTTGTGCTGCGGGCAGACACGGAAGTGGAGTGGATGCTTTCTGTGGTGCGAGGCATTGGGGATCGAGCGAGGGCGGCCGGTGCGGGAGTTGTCGGCGGTGATATGTCAAAAGGACCGTTGACGGTCCTGACAATCACAGCGATGGGGTATTGCGCGGGCGCGCCGATTCGACGTGATGGCGCTCAAGCTGGTGATGTTCTTGCTTTTTCTGGACGGGCAGGCTTATCTAATGCGGGATTGGATCTGCTCTGTGGTGGGCATGTGGATCCTTTATTGCGTGACACGAGCGCGTGTGGGATCCTCGGCGAAGCGCTTGACGCTTACCGGGCTCCCTCACCTCCTTTAGAGTCTGGGCCAGCTGCGGCAGCTGCGGGAGCTCACGCGATGATGGATTTGTCTGATGGGATCGCTCAAGATGCGAGGCGTATGGCGCGCGCTTCGGGGGTGGTCATTGAATTGGATCGTTCTGCTCTTCTCGCAGAGGCTGCTCCTCTTACTGAGCTCGGAGCCATATGCGGGAAGAACCCTTTTGAGTGGGTGTTGTGCGGGGGAGAAGACCACGGGATGCTTGCGACATTCGCTCCCGATGCCAGGCTTCCTGAAGGGTTCAGACCGATTGGGCGGGTCAGGGCCGTAGCACAGGGTGAAGAGGCGACGCTTTTATTGGATGGCGTGACAGTGACGGGCGGTTGGGATCATTTTCGCATGTCCTAAAGACGTGTCCTTCTGATTGCTTTCTTTGACACGGGACAGTCAAAGCGGCCTGGCTGACTGGGGTCAGTACAGTCAGCACAGTACCCAAAACAGTCCCGCTACCTGAGGCTGGCAAAGCTCGGAAAAAGAGAAGAGCCTGGAGATGCTGACGTCCTATAGAGCCATCCCGGCTCATGATGAAAGACTGTGTTCCCGCCTTCCAGCTCTATCCCAAGGTCTCGTGAGCATCAGGTTGACACTCTAGGGTTCATGAGGGTCAATAACATAGAAAAGTGTCTGTGGAATGAAGCCGTGTGCTTGAACAGTGTCTTTTTAAGTTTCTTCTGATTCCAGTTCTGGCGCTGACCACTGTCGCGCCTATACGATTTAGTGTTTGCCGCCGATCAATGTTTTTCTCCGAGGTGTACGAGGTGGGGATCCAGACCTCAGGCAAGGGAAGAGTTTTGACCTGCACCAGCGAGCACGGGGGTACTGCCTTCAAGTGTGACATGACGAAGCGTCCGAGGAAGTACCGTGTGTGGGGATCCACCTGCGGCTGTAGCGGGCATCGCATCGCTTCCGAATCAACGAGGGCGAGATGCGGAATTGAGGGCAGATTGAATAAGAGTGTTCGCCTCAAAAGGTGGCGATTCGCTGTGGAGCTAAGCGTGAGTAAGAGGAGGTGGGGAGGCTCGATAAAAGGTGTGACCTGCGAAAACAATAGATGAGTTCTTAACGTGTAGGTCAGAGTGAATTATTCGATCAGTTGTTCAAGCGTGGAATTCAAGTGCTCCTGCCTTGTGAGTATGAGCGCATTCAAGTCGGATAGTGGGAATGGGTGATAGCATGAAATGTCATTGTTTCTTGTGTGGTTCATGTAGTTGCGCAGGAGATCCCTCGAGACCCGCAAGGGGTGTACGGTATGCCGATTATTCGTCGTTTCGCAGCAGTTCTCGCGGTGATCGGCTTGCTGCCCTTCCTCTTTCCTCCGATGTCTTATGCCGCAGACCCTACATGGGAAGCGGCTAAAAGCAGCTATGAGACTGTTACCTATGAAAGCCTTTTCGATGTGCTCAATCCCTACGTGAGTGCCATCGACAAAATGAAGATTTCTGCTCGACTGAATAAAGAACTTGGTCGAACTGCCACGCAAGATGAAATTGATGCTGAAGTCAAAAAGGTCTACATGGATCGACTGGGCATGAGGGATGCCTTTAATAGCGTCAAAAAGGACCTTGACGCTCGTATGACTCGGCTTCTTGCAGGAACGCATGTTGAAGCGCAGTACCTTAAAGATCATGCGAAGCAAGCGTTTATTGGACTGATGTATCTTCAGCGCTACTATTCATTTGAATTTTCTGCAGGGAAAACAGCATCGGACCTCTTGCTCTATGAGTCCCAGGAAACTTTTGGTTCTCCTGCACGTGCGCGACCACTCGATGTGGTAACTCAGCTTGGAGCAATGGGATATATCGCGGCGAATGGAAGCATGACTGCCGCGACATATGCGAATAAGCTGGCCCCTCAGGGTGCTCGAACGCTTGCGGATTTCTTGACAAAATCATTGCAAAAGTATGCGCCGAACGCAGATGTGAATGCCTGGTTCACAACCGCGTCGCCTGCGCTTTATACGGAAGTAGGAGCGCAGAAGTTCTTTACTAAAGCTCTTCATGATGAGCGTTTGCTAAATCATCTGCTTCCTTTGCTGTCGCTCAGCTCGCCGAGTGTGTATGTGCTGAGCACGGATCATTCCGTCACCTACGGCTTAACAGCCGGGTACGGAGGGCCGACTAATAGCGATTTGCGCGCGCGCATGGAATCAACTGCTCAGGCGCAACAGGCGTTCTGTGACTTTTTGCATCGAGTCTCGACCACCTCCAATGTTCTTTTTGAAGGAATTAATACTGTCGTCAGCGATGGAATGTTCTCAAAGCCAAGTGCTCCGGGAGTGACATACCAAAGTCGTTGGTCTCCTAAAGACGGAGATGCGGTAGATCCAGGCGTGCGAGAGTTCATGCTTCCTATTGGCATCTATCGCGATTTTCAGCGTTTCGGGGGTGAAGCTGGAGAAAAAGGGCGACGGGTGTCGTTGATGATGTCTGAAGCTTTATCTGACGACGGTATCAGTACCTTTACGCACGAGATGACGCATATTTTTGACTCTACTGTGTGGTTCAATGGCCACTCGACGCGCAAGGGTGCCGGTGGGGAAATCTATGCGCGAGGCATGTTTGAATCCATCAATAATACTCAAAAAGCGCAAGGTGGAAATTCGCCATACCTACCGATTTTTAATCTCAATACCGCCTATACCCTTGGAAATGGGCGCACTCAAAACGCCTCACCTGAACGCTTCCAAAATCCGTCAGATCTTCACGAATACATGCGTGGATTGATGGATGTTGTGTACACGCTAGAGATCATGGAGGCTCGCTCCACTCTTGCCTTGTCTGATGAAGATAAAGCAATTGCGTTCAATACTGTGAGCTTGGTGGATGATCGGAAAGAGAGCGGAGGAAAGACAGAGTCTTTCAAGCATCTTACTGTTGATCAGGCGCATTCCTTAACAACGATTGATCAGCTTGTTGACGCTGCGATTACGAGCGCCAGAATTATGCCGCAGGGGCTTGATACTTCTGCTAAGACTCTGGAATCTAATCAGTACTATGTCATACCGCTGCACCAGCCGATCTATGCCGGTGTGCAGAATAATGAACAGATGGTGGGAGATTATCTGTTCAGGCGTAACGCTTATGATCTTCTTGGGCAATACGGCTGGGAGAAAGGTATGGTTGCGTATGTGTCAGATCAATATGCTAATGATGCTGATGCATTAAATGCGATTATGCCGGAATATAACGGCAATATGGCTGCCTTCAAGAAGGCGATGTACGCCGAACGAACGGCAAATATGAATCGCCTGAAACCTGTCGCAGGATTCGCAGATGCTGCTGCTATGCAAGCGGCAATGGATAAGGCTGTGGCCACAGACATTGCTCAAATGAAAGCCAATCAGCAGAATGGAGCATTTCCGACTTCTCGGGTCACTGCGATTGATACGCTGAAGGATGAGATTTTCCGTGCTTACCTTACGAGCACCAATGATTTCAAAGATTCCATTTATCAAGATGCTCCTGTGCCGGAAGATCCTGATGCTTCACGTGAGCTGTGGGTAGAAAACGGCTCAGAATCTGATACCTCGGGAAATGGTAGCTACGAGCAGCCTTACAAAAATCTTGAAACAGCTCTTGCTCGAGCTCAAGACGGTGACACGATCCGCCTGAAAGAAAATGTAACGGTGGCGGGTCTTGGGCTCGTGAAGATTAATAAAGCTGTGACCATTAACGGGGCAGATCCGAACAGTGATACAGGTGCATATTTTACCCTCCTTTTCAGGGGGCGCGATGTGCAACTGGGCGCTGATACCGCAATAAAGAATGTCAATCTTGCCTTTGTGACTGAGAATCGTGTTGCTGGAGTCATCTATCAGGCAGGACATGCGCTCACCCTAGATAACGTCAATACACTTTTAGGAGTACTGCAATCAGATCAACGTCCCGTGATCTATACCGGTGTGAAAGATACTGCCGGACCGATTGGCAATAAGTCGGTGCTGACTGTGGTCAATCCGAATGCTGAAACGCGACTGGCTCGGATCTATGTGGGAAGCCCTGACGATCATTCAATGATTTCTGCAGAAATTAATCTTGACGCTCCAAGAATCAAGGTGGATGAAGGTATCGTCTTAGGTTCGCAGAACGGTACTGAGCAGCGCGGACCGGTGAAGATCATCAGTAAGTCGAATTTTCTGAATACGGTACATGCAGTGCCCGCACAGCTGGATGTTGCAAAGCGCGAGATTGTCTTTGATGGAGTGGCTCTTGCGGATGTGGTACTTGAGGGTCTGCATGATGTCACGCTTGCTCACGGCGCACGTCTGACTCTTTCTGATGCGGCCGACGTAGAAATTGGCGACACGCTCACAGTTCCGCAAGAAACGACCTTCGATGTCGGTGATGTGCGCCTGAACGCGAACTCGCTTGCAGGAGCCGGAACGGTACGCATCGGCTCACAAGGTGCGATTGAAAGCGCGTCAGGAATGAGTAATGACCTCCACTACGAGATTTATCAAGCCAATGCGGCGTGGAAACCACGTGTGGGGCATCAATACCTCATTACTCACGATCCTGCTTCGCAACTCAGTGTGACCTTGAACCCTCAAAATGCCGATTATGCGGTACAGCGTGACAATGCTGGCACGTGGGTTTTGCAAGCGCTGCATGAAGAGCCAGAAACCCCCGGCGAAACCCCAACTCCTGGATTACCAGATCCGAAGGAGCCGTCGTTTGGTGAGTGGGTGGATGTTGCGGGGTCTGCTGATTGTGGTGCGCGTACTGTGGGGCAGTCGCGTGTGCGGACTGAGTATTCGTATGTGTGGAATGATGTGACGCTTGTGTGGGATGAGCGTGAGTCTTCCAGTACTGAGTCTCGTACTCGCGCGATGACGTCTGCTGAGGTGAAGGCGTGTACTGCGCGGCCTGCTGCGAAGGATCCGTCGTTTGGTGAGTGGGTGGATGTTGCGGGGTCTGCTGATTGTGGTGCGCGTA
>JASBZF010000037.1 GCA_029983625.1 Pauljensenia sp.
GCGACCATCACCACCGGCAAGTTCGGGCGCGACGTCATCACCTACCAAGGCCAAAACACCGCTAAACGCTGGGACTGGATCGAAACCTACGGACCGAAGCTCGTGGAGAACATCGTCCAAGCAACCGCCCGCGATCTCCTCGCCCACGCGATCCGCACCGTGGAGGCCAAAGAGTGGCCGGTGGTGATGCATGTTCACGATGAACTTATTATCGAGACTCCTAAAGATGCTGTGACGGTGGGGCAGGTCACGGCGGCCATGTGTGAGGCACCATCCTGGGCTGAGGGGTTGCCGTTGGATGCGGATGGTTACCAGTGCGAATATTATCGGAAGGATTAGATGGGTTTTTGGCCCAGCACAGTGGTAATGGTGCTGGTGGCCTGTAGATGGGTTGCAAGTTCGGGCAGGAGCATCTGGGCAAGATCAACAATCTTGGCTTGGCATTGTGTGATTTCTTGTTCGCGTCTGGAAGTGAACAATGGTTCATGGTGCGATGCACGGTTACGCACCGTGTTGATAATCGTTAGAGAAGCCTCAATGTCGCGCCGGTCAGTGCCTTTAGGGAATGCTCGTGAAAGGTAGGGAATCCACAGGGTTTTTTCGTGTGCGGTGTCGGTGAGGTGACGCCAAAACCCGAAAGAGAGTTCGGCAATGATCGCACCAATAGCCGGGGCGTTCGTGTGAAGACGCTGGAGGGCTTCATCGATACTTCGCCGGTTACGCTCATTCAAATCAATGTTTTTGCCACGGCGTTTGCGCACCAACGCGCTGCGGATTGGGGAGGAAGAGTCCAACAGCCAATGCTCGCCACCCGCCCAGTGGGCTTCTAAAACCTTGTTGTAGCTGTTACGAACCGCAACCTCAATATGTGCCACATCATGCATAAGCGCGGCGGCAAGTTGCAGATTCCACTCATAAAGCGCCAACGCCCGCTCAGGATCGTTGCTTGCGACTTGGAGATAGCGTTGCCAGCGCGGTGCAGAGAGCCAGGTGATGATCCACTGTGTTGAATCGTCCAACCTGCCCCGCCTTTTCCTGAGCTTTCGCATGTACGTCAATGCCCCGGCGAGAATGCCTCACCAGGAAAACCTGACAGGCAGCGCTCCACCGGGGCTTCAAAAAAATTCTAGCAGATAACTAGCTCGCTTGCGCTTGAAACCCCGTGTTTACAGTCTTTCAACTCTTACCCCAAGGGCAAGACTCGGCGGAGTAGCTGCCATGGAACGCAAATTTCTGCCGCCTGGGTGGTTAACAAATCGGGCCTCGTCGGCCGTGGGTTGAGAGGGAGCAATCCCGCCCCTTCTCGAACCACCGACGAGTTCGAAAGGCCAAGCCCATGAACACCGATTTACAAACCTTCAACCACGATGCCTTCGGGATGGTGCGCACCACCACCGACGAAAACGGCCAGATCCTCTTTTGTGGCCGCGATGTCGCCACAGCCTTGGGGTATGAGAATCCTGGCAAGGCCATCCGCATGCACTGCCGCCAGGATGGGGGTCCAAAACGGTACCCCATCATTGACGCTCTTGGCCGCATCCAAGACGCCATCTTCATCACCGAAGGCGACCTCTACCGCCTCATCGTCTTCTCACACCTGCCGGCAGCGCAGCGTTTTGAGACCTGGGTGATGGAAGAAGTCCTGCCCAGCATCCGCAAGTACAGCATGTATGCCAAGGGTGAGTTGCTCGCTAACCCGGATATTCTCCTTGCGATGGCCCAGCAACTGGTCGCTGATAAGCGCCAGATTCAGGAGTTGGAGACACGCACTCTGGTTCAGGCCCAGCAACTGGCCGAGGCTGCCCCGAAGGTCACCTATTATGAGCACGTACTGCAAACCAAAGGCACGATGCCCATCACGGTGATCGCCAAGGACTACGGTCTGTCGGGCACAGCGCTCAACAGGATCCTCCATGAGGAGGGTGCGCAGTTTAAGCAGTCCGGTGTCTGGGTGCTTTACGCCAAATACCAGGACAAGGGCTACACCTCCACCAAGACCCACCTGGTCGGTGATGAGGGCAGCCAGAAATCCTATGTTCACACTTACTGGACCCAGGCTGGCCGCTTGTTCATTTACGACGTGCTGAAGAACCGTCGCGGCATCCTACTCCTGATCGAGACGAGGGATGCCAAATGAGTGTCTCCCGTATCCAAGGAACCTCGCTGGGCGAGTTGATGGCTGCTGCCGGTATCGGCATCGAAACCAAGAATGCTGAGGGGTACCCGGACTCGACCACCTTCCAGGCGCTGCGCCGGGTGCAGCGAGCTGAGTTTGGTTACCGGCCACTGACCTACATCTGCTCACCCTATAGGGGTAACACCCAGGCCAAGACCTCACCGGCCGCCAAGTCGACGAAGCCCTCATCGCGGTTGCTGACGCAAAAGAAGCCATGAACCAAACCGGTGCACCACCTTGGTCGCCGACCCCACCTTCCAGAACAAACGCACAGCCTCCACACGCTGCGCCTCCGAATACGCAACCCTCACAGAAAAACCCTCCAACTTTCCGTCCGAGCTGCCTGGTGTCCTTTAATTCGAAGACGAAGGCTGGTTATCGGCTTTGGAGGAGCCGTTCCATCGGGTCAGTGGGTAGCGGGGTGTAGTCGGTGGTGCAGTTGGCTTTGACGATGTCGAAAATCTCATATCACAACACATTCGCCTGCTTCTGAAAACTCTGACGGCAGCTCGAGGTGTGAAAATGTGTGTCAATGGACCGCGCCGTGATGTCCCATACGCTTTGTCTGCACAGGAGATCAACGAACGCACCTGCATGGCTGCGTTGATGAAGCTATACCAGCAGTTAAGGGAATACAAAAGGGCGCGTATCACGACCTGACTGCGACGTAGCGCGAATATCGTTTTAGACTCCTCAGTTATGACACAGCTTGGCGAAGGCATGATGGCACCTGATTTCACAGCGGAGTCTACGCACGGGACGATCACCCTGTCAGAACTCTTAACCCAGGCGCAAGCAGGTGTCATCGTCTACTTCTATCCGAAAGCTTTAACGCCGGGATGCACGACCGAAGCCTGCGATTTTCGTGATTCGTGGAACTCTTTTCAGAGTGCGGGCTACACGGTGCTGGGCGTGAGTGCCGATCCTTTGCCCCTCTTGGAACGTTTCGCGGCCAAGGAATCCCTGAACTTTCCTCTTGTGTGTGATCCTGAGCATGAGATTCTTCGTGCCTGGGGTGCATGGGGTGAAAAGAAGAACTACGGCAGAGTGTATGAGGGGATCATCCGTTCCACCTTTGTTGTTGCTCCGAACGGTCGCGTGCGTCTTGCGAAATACAACGTGAAGGCAAACGGACACGTGGCGCGTGTGCGCAAAGAATTAGGTCTCGATCAGTGAAGAAATGGCGCGACCGCCCGGTCGCGCCATCGAAAGTGCGTCATGGGGGACTTGAACCCTCAACCCGCTGATTAAGAGTCAGCTGCTCTGCCAATTGAGCTAATGACGCGGGGGTCTTGCGACCAAGACACCACTTTACCGTCCAGGCAGGATCGATGCAAAAATACGTCCTGAGAAGACCACCACACAAGCGAATCGAGGGCATATGGCTGCAGTGACGTGCAGGTCCGGCGGCGAGCCGCGCGCAACACAAGTCGCCCAGGACTACCTCAAAGTAATGTGGAGCAGCGAAGAAGCCGGAGCGGACGGGATCTCCGTCAATGATTTAGCGGCACAGATGGGGGTGGTGGCTTCAACGGCATCGGAAAACGTGGCACGACTGGCATCGCGAGGACTCGTCACGCATGAGCCGTATCGCAGGGTGCATTTCACGGATGAAGGACGCGCTCTGGCAATCGCAATGGTGCGACGTCACCGGCTCTTAGAAACCTACTTGCATGAACACCTGAACTTCGACTGGGACGAAGTTCACGAAGAAGCGGAAATCCTCGAACACGCTGTCACAGACCGTCTTCTCGATCATATTGATGCCGCACTCGGTCATCCGAATCGCGATCCGCACGGCGACCCGATTCCCGATCCTTCAGGGGCCGTCACGGTCCAACCAATGTGTGCCTTGCTGGACCTTGCTGAGGGGACATGGGCAAGCGTCGCTCGCCTCTCAGATGAAGATTCTCAGACTCTGCGCGATCTGGATGCTATCGGTTTGCGACTCGACGCGCGTGTGCGCCTGAGGCGACGCGAGGGCGAGAACCTGGTCCTCGATATCGAGGACCAGGCCGAAATTTGCGTGTCGGCTGCAACTGTTCGACTCGTACAAGTCACGCCGCTGGATGCGTGAACAGCGGCGTGATCTGACGTGTTGCAGCGCTACGCGCGACACGCGGAAAGTGTCTCAGCGCTCTTCTCCTCGACTTCGAGGATCTTCTTTACGGACCTTCTTCACTGAAGCGTGAGTGAATTCATGCTGTGAGGAACCTGCGCGCCGTGTCCTCGCGCGATGAGGGTGTCACGCAGACGATGCATCGCGTCATCAAGTTCTTCTGCGCTGGCTTGTGTTGCCTGCGTGAAAAGGATGTCAGCTTCACTGCGCAAAGGGATCACATGAAGATGAGTGTGGGGCACCTCGAAACCTGCGATCACCAGCCCCGCCCTCGGCACCCTAAAAGCATCCTCTTGAGCTTGGCCGATGATATGGGCAACGCCCATGAGGTGAGAAGCTACATCATGTGGAGTGTCCGTCCACTTCGGATAGGGTTCACGCGGAACAACGAGGACGTGACCGGGAGCCGTGGGTTCAATCGTCGCAAAAGCAACACACACCTGATCGGCCCACACGAAACGACCGGGCCACTCACCGGAAATGATTTTGCTAAAAACGCTTGCCATGCGCTTATTCTCACCTCTTTTCCTCGCAGTGACCACTGTTGCCACGGCACAAGGAGGTGATGGTCTACCCTTACTAAGGTCGCATATCGTGAACGTGAAGAAGGGGAGGCCCCTATGAGTCAGGTGCCGGGCATGGAACCCGCATATCGATACACCGCTCAACTCGCAGGTGATATTGAGACAGCGTGGCAAGACCGGTGGGACGAGAGGGGAACCTTCAACGCGGACAACCCGGTCGGTCAATTCTCAGGTCCCCTAGCGCAGGCCGCACCTTTCTTCCTTCTCGACATGTTCCCCTACCCTTCGGGCAAAGGCTTGCATGTCGGCCACCCCCTCGGCTACATCGCGACCGACACCGTGGCACGTTTCCACCGCATGAAGGGTGAGAACGTCCTGTACACAATGGGATACGACGCTTTCGGTCTTCCCGCAGAGCAGTACGCGGTCCAAACAGGTCAGCATCCTCGGATCACAACCGAACAGAACATCGCGAATATGCGTCGGCAGCTGCGTCGCCTCGGCCTTTCCCACGACCGTCGTCGCTCGCTTGCGACAACGGACACCGAATATGTGAAGTGGACGCAGTGGATTTTCCTTCAGATTTTCAACTCCTGGTTTGATGAGACAGCGATCGCTCCAGACGGTTCCCTTGGCGCGGCCCGTCCGATCACAGAACTGGAAGCCAAACTGGCCTCAGGTGACGTCGCTGTTCCCGATGGTCGAGCATGGGCGGAACTGACTCGTGTGGAACGCGCGAAGGTGATTGATTCTTTCCGCCTCGCCTACGTCAGTGAAGCGCCGGTGAACTGGTGTCCAGGCTTGGGGACCGTCTTAGCGAATGAAGAAGTTTCAGCTGATGGTCGTTCCGAGCGCGGTAACTACCCGGTGTTCAAACGGAACCTGCGTCAGTGGATGATGCGGATTACCGCTTACGGGAAGCGTCTCGCTGACGATCTTGACACGATCAACTGGCCCGATAAAGTCCGCGCAATGCAGCGCAACTGGATCGGTCGTTCCGAGGGCGCGCGTGTTCTTTTCACGGTTCCAGGAAGCCAAGCGGCGGGTGCGACGCTCAATGAGCTTGAGGTCTACACGACACGTCCCGACACACTGTTCGGAGCGACCTTCATGGTTGTTGCCCCTGAACATCCGATCCTGGGAGGAACTTTCGCGGGAGATCGCGAAGACGCAGCCGTACTCACCCTTCCTGCGTCTTGGCCCAAGGGGACAAAAGAAGCGTGGACTCAAGGAGCTTCCTGTCCGCGTGAAGCGGTTGCTGCTTATCGTGCGCAAGCAGCGTCAAAGTCCGAGGCCGAGCGCGTTGACGAAAACCGTACCAAGACCGGCGTATTCACAGGTTTCTTTGGTGTGAACCCGGTGAATGGGCGCGAGATTCCGATTTTTGTTGCCGACTATGTTCTGTGGGGCTACGGGACCGGTGCGATCATGGCGGTGCCCGCTCATGATGAGCGTGACTGGGAGTTTGCTCGCGCATACGAGCTGGAGCTGATCCGCACGATTGGCCCAGCCGAAGATCCTTACGGGCCCGATCTGAGTGAGGGAGCTTACGTCGGTGACGGTGTTGCCGTAGATTCGCGCAATGACGAGATTGTGCTTGACGGCCTCGGAAAAGATGAAGCAAAAGCTCAGATGATCGCCTGGCTCGAAAACAAAGGTTTCGGCCACAAAGCGGTAACCTATCGTCTGCGTGACTGGCTGTTTTCCCGTCAACGCTACTGGGGTGAGCCCTTCCCGATCGTGTGGGACGAGGACGGCCTGCCCCACGCCCTACCGGAAGATCAGCTTCCCGTTGAGCTGCCTGAACTTTCCGACTACTCGCCACGGACTTTTGATCCTGACGACGTAGACTCTGAGCCCGAAGCGCCGCTGGGTCGCGCTCAGGAATGGGTGAATGTGGAACTCGACCTCGGCGATGGCCTTAAGCCCTACCGTCGTGAAACGAACACGATGCCTCAGTGGGCCGGTTCGTGCTGGTACGAGATGCGCTACACCGACCCGAAGAACGATGATGCTTTCGCCGATCCTGTCAATCTTGCGTACTGGATGGGCGGGCGTGACGGCAAAGAGTCCGGCGGTACTGATCTGTATGTCGGCGGTGTTGAACACGCGGTCCTTCATCTGCTGTATTCGCGTTTTTGGCAGAAAGTCCTCTTCGATCTTGGGCATGTCCCAGATTCAGAGCCTTACCACACGCTCTTTAATCAGGGTTATGTGCAGGCTTACGCCTACACTGACGCGCGCGGCCAGTACGTCCCAGCTGATGAGGTGGAGGGCGATGAGACGAGCGGTTTTACCTACAGGGGCGAGCCGGTGACCCGTGAGTACGGGAAAATGGGGAAGTCCTTGAAGAATATCGTCACCCCGGATGAGATGTATGAGGCTTACGGTGCTGACGTATTCCGTGTCTATGAAATGAGCATGGGGCCCCTTGATTTGTCTCGCCCTTGGGAGACTCGCGCGGTTGTCGGTTCGCAGCGTTTCCTTCAGCGCCTGTGGCGTAATGTGATCAACGAAGAAACAGGTGAGCTGTCAATCAGCGAGGACGAGGCGGACCTTGAGACGAAGCGCCTCGTTGCGCGCACGATTGCCGATGTCACGGTCGAATACGAGAACATGCGTGTGAACACGGCCATCGCGAAACTCATTGTTTTGAACAATCACCTCACCGCGTTGAAAGCGGCTCCTCGTGAAGCTGTCGAGGCTCTTGTGCTCATGGTGTCCCCGGTTGCTCCGCATATCGCTGAGGAACTGTGGATGCGTTTAGGTCATCCGGATTCACTTGCCCGCGAGCCTTTCCCGGTCGTGACGGACGAGTCTCTTCTGATCGAAGAGACAGTGACAGCGATTGTCCAGGTGAATGGCAAGGTGCGTGCGCGTCTTGACGTGTCACCGTCGATTGGGGAAGAGGAGCTGCGTGAGGAGGCCCTTGCTCAGGGGCCGATTGTGAAGCTCCTTGAGGGGCGCGATCCGTTGAAGGTCATTGTGCGTGCCCCTTCCTTGGTGAACGTGGTTCTTCCGCGTTGATGACTATTACCTGAGATGATGGCTGTTGATTGAAGCGTGATGAGGTTGCGGCGCCCTCGTGATGAAACGGGGCGTCGGGCCTGATCGCGAAAACGAAAACTCAGGAGGCGACATGCCTGAAGGTGATGCGATTCGCCGACTTGCGAGCACGATTACCGAGCTTTTCGCAGGCGGCACGGTTGTTGCCTCATCACCTCAGGGACGTTTCGCTCATTCTGCGGCGCTGATTGATGGGTGTCGTCTGCAGTGCGTCCGCGTTCACGGCAAGCACATGTTTATTGGTTTTGTGACCGAGGGCGAAGGCCAGGGGCAGGGCCAGTGCGAAGGCGAGGGCGAGCCAATTCTGGAACGCTGGATGCACATCCACCTTGGGCTTTATGGATGGTGGCGTTTCAACGGCGATGAGACTGTCGTTGACGAGGGCTACGGTGTGGCTCATCGTGTGCCTCCTGTTCCAGCGGGGGAGTGGAACGGGCATTCGGAGACTCGTTGGGGTTGTGGTTTCGGTGAAGCTGCGGCGGGCACTTGGGAGCCGCCCGAGCCGGTTGGGCAGGTGCGTTTCCGCATGTACAACACTCATGCGGTCGCTGATCTTATTGGGCCGAATCGCTGTGAACTCATCACGGATGCTGAGCGTGAGGCGGTGGAGGCGCGACTGGGGCCCGATCCTTTAGAAGTCGGTGCGCGAGATGATGAGGAAGCTGCCGATTGTTTTGCTCGGACGGCTCATGCGAAGAAACGGGCAATCGGTGAGATCATCATGGATCAATCGATTATTGCGGGCGTGGGGAATATTTATCGGGCTGATTCTTTGTTTCTTGCAGGAATCTCACCGCATCGTAAAGGGAAGAATGTCTCTGTGAAGCGTTTGAAAGAGCTGTGGGTGCTGATCTGTGATCTGATGAATCGCGGCTTGGCGGCAGGGCGTTTAGAGACGATGGATCCCAAGGAGGCACCGAATCCTCCTCTTGTCGGTGATGAGGAAGCGTCACGATGGTACGTGTATCACCGCACGGGGAGGCCCTGTGTGCGCTGCGGTACGCCTATTCGTGAGGCGTTGATGCAGAATCGACGCTTGTTTTGGTGTCCTTCGTGTCAACGCTGAGTTGATTGTCTGCTTATCCGACTTAGCAGGAAAGCCGGATGAGCGGATCAGTTCATATCTGCGAAGCCGAGGTTGTCGTAGAGTTCAGCTGCTCCTGTGTGTCGTGCGTCGATTCTGAGTGCGAGTGAGTCGTATCCCCATTTCTTGCAGCGTCGCGCGATTTCTCCGACGAGGGCGGTGGCGATGCCGCGTCTGCGGTATTCGGGATCGACGACGAGGTCGATGACGAAGGGACCGTCAGGTACGTCGTCCCAGGGGGATTCGCGGATGACGAGTATGGCTCCGACGAGGCTGCCTCCATCCCAGGCTCCCACGAAAGAATCGTGGGTTGTTGCTCCGAAGGCGCCTTCGAAGGTCATGCGTAGTTCTTCGGAGGTTTGTAAGAGTGCTTCGCAGGTGGTGTCAAAACCGTAGGCGTCCAGGGTAAGGACTGCGAGCGTGGGGATGTCGTAGCGGGTGAGCGTTGCGATTTCGACTCCTGCCGGGCGATCGACATCGGTTAACGCATCTACCTGTGCGTGAAGTGTGCGCTGTTCCATAACCTCAGCATAGGTGGTGCAGGTCACACGCGCGGCTTTTTCGTGTGCTTGTGTCGAAACCTTTACTTGTGGAAGAAAGTGAATGGAAGAAAGTGAAGCCGCTTACTCAGATGTAGAGTTCAGGTTCGCTGAGGAAGTAGGAGGGATCGATGATGAGGTCGTCATCTTTCGTATCGACGCAGGGCTTGGGGATCAGGCGCGCGGGAACGCCGATGGCGACATTACCGCAGGGGACATCTTTGACGACGACGGCATTTGCTCCCACTTTCACGCCGTTCCCGATTGTGATGGGACCGAGAACTTTCGCTCCGGCTCCGATCATCACGTGGTTACCGATGGTGGGATGACGTTTTCCAGGAGTCATGGATACTCCGCCCAGGGTCACGCCGTGGAAGATCACGACATCTTCTCCGACTTCGGCAGTGGCTCCGATGACGACTCCGGTCGCATGGTCGATAAAAACACGCCTGCCGATCTGTGCAGCGGGGTGGATATCCACTCCGGTGACACAGCGGCTCAGTGAAGAAAGGATCCTGGCGGGTAGATGCACGCCTCGCTGCCAGAGTGCGTGTGAGATGCGGTGCGTCCACAGGGCGTGGACTCCGGGGTAGGTCAGGGCAATTTCAAGGCTGGAAGTTGCTGCCGGATCGCGACGACGCGCGGTCTGGAGGTCTTCTTTTAAGAGCTGAAAGGCTGTGCGAGGTTTCATTGGTATGCGCGTGTCTTTCGTGCGAGCTTGTCTGTGAGTGTATCCCGACCTGTGGCTCAGCGCGTATCGAAAGGGAGTGTGAGGCCGTGGGGGGCGTGCATCCGCGATGCACGACCCCCACGAGTGTTTCAGTCGGTGAGGTCTTCAAAAAGTTTCGTTGAGAGGTAACGCTCACCGGTGTCAGGCAGGAGCGTCACGATACGTTGACCTGCGAATTCGGGTCGTGCTGCGACTTCGGCGGTGGCGGCGAGGGCGGCTCCTGAGGAGATGCCCACGAGGAGTCCTTCTTCTGCGGCGGCGCGACGCGCGTAGGTCATTGCGGTGTCGGTGTCGATAGAGATGACTTCGTCAACGATCTGAGCGTTGTAGTTCTTGGGCAGGAAGTTCGGCATGAGTCCTTGAATACCGTGCGGGGCGGGGTTTCCGCCGGTGAGGAGAGGGGACTCGGCCGGTTGAACGGCGATCACGCGGATGTCGGGGTTGTGATCTTTCAGGACTTTTCCGACTCCTGAGATTGTGCCGCCGGTGCCGACACCCGCAACGAAAATATCGACAGCACCGTCGGTGTCGGCGAGGATTTCTTCGGCGGTGGTGGCGACGTGGATCGCCGGGTTTGCGGGGTTGGCGAACTGGGAGGCGATGATCGAACCGGGGCGTTCTTCGCGGATCTGTTCGGCTTTCGCAACAGCTGCGGCGACACCACCCTTCGGGTCGGTGAGTACGAGTTCAGCACCGAATGCGCGCATAATCATGCGGCGCTCGATAGACATTGACGAGGGCATCACGAGGACAACCTTGTAGCCGCGTGCGGCACCGACCATTGACAGGGCAATACCGGTGTTGCCTGAGGTCGCTTCGATGATTGTGCCTTCGGGAGTGAGTTCACCTGAGGCTTCGGCTGCATCAATGATTGCGGCGGCGATACGGTCTTTGACTGAGGAAGCGGGGTTGAATGCTTCGATCTTGGCGACGACATCAACGCCTTCGCCGGTGACGCGGTTGAGTCGAACGAGGGGGGTGCGGCCAATAAGTTCGGCGACGCTGGAAGCGATGCGGGACATGATGATGTTCTCCTTACAAGCTGAGGAAATGACAGGGATAAGAGATGTGGATGCGCCGTGTTGGTTAGCGAAACTTCAGTTCAGCTGAGGCTCTTGTCGCAGATGAGCGCAGGGATTGAGGGGCGAATAACGACGCAGAAAGGCGCCATGAAGGTCATTCGCCCACAGGACACTGACACGGGTACACGGGCACAGTGACACCTGCATAAGCCAGGTGTGCTTGGCTGTTCCGGTATCCAATCATGTTGAAAACTCTACGACTTAGGTGCGGGACCGTCCACTTCAACGCGGGTCGTGCCCACGATGCGGAAACGTGAAAGGCCCTGCGTGGAGGCTGCGATAAGAGAGTCGAATGGTGCGCTTTGGCCCGGTTCTACGCCAATTTTGATCTCCACCTCATCGTTCCAGGTGACATCGAGCACTGTCGCGCCTGCTGCGCGTAATTCAGCTTCGATGCGCCCAGCTTCGGTGAGAGGCAGGCGGGCAGAAAGTATTTCGAGGTCGCGTATATGAGCGCGCGGAGCAAGGGCGAGGGCTTGGGAAACGGAGGAGGAGTAGGCGCGGATTAGTCCTGCGCCACCGAGGAGGATTCCTCCGAAGTAGCGTGTGACGACGGCGCAGACGTTCCAGGTGTCAGAGAGGCGAAGGGCATCCAGCATGGGGACTCCGGCGGTTCCTGAGGGTTCGCCGTCATCGCTGAAGTGCTGGTAAGGATTGAGACCGTCTTCGATGATGAGGTAGGCCGAGCAGTTGTGGCGTGCTTGTGGATGCTGGGATTTGACGAGGTCGATCAACTCTCGCGCCTCGGACACTGAATCAATGCGCGCCAGGGTTGTGAGGAAACGTGAGCGTTTGATGGTGAGCTCATGTTCCACGAGTGTTCCGGCGCGGATCGTATTGATGAGTGAGGCCATGTTAAAAACTCTGTGGTGCAGAGGCCGAGCTGAAGGTGAAGAGGCGCGCGGGTAATGCGGTAATGAGGAGTTCGTTTCTTTTCGTCGTGGTGGGGTTCGTGAGCGTGGACATACTGTCATGCTATCTGGGCTAGGGCAACTGATTGTCGTCATGCGTGCGTCATGACTTCAGCGTTCTTGCTGGATCTTTTCGCTTGAGTAAGTGGTACTGCTTTGTGGCCGGTAACCCCCTTGTGGCGACGTATCACGAGCGAACGAGGCAAGAGGGGTGCCCGTCGAAGTTTTCGGCGGGCACCCCTACTTCCAGTTCAGCAGCTCAGTGCTTGGCCTGATGTTGTGCGCTGCAGGTATGGAAGCGCATATCGTGTCGTTTCTTTGTGGCTGCACCGAAAAGTGCCGCAAAGGCAAGGAGAATCCCCGTGAGGTAGAGAGTGTCTGCTGAGCGTCCTCCGGTCATGGGGATCTGAAGTCCTGGGATGATGCAGAGCTCACCGCTGTCGTGCGCGAAACCGTAGTCATGACTGGTAGTGCCGTCGTCGAAAAGGTAGCCGTCAATTGCGTGGGCAATAATCCTGCGTCCTTGGTCACTGAGTTCCCAGCGGATCGTGTCGCTGTCTTCGGGTTTGATCCACACGGCGTTGTCAGGGCCGCACGGATCCTTCACCTGTGTGGGAGGTGCGGGGATAGCGATGGTGATTCTTTCTGTCCAGCTGAAAGTCGTAGAGGAACGATTGCTTCCTTCAGGGCCGAGGTTACGATCTCCGAAAACATCTGGCGCTTCCGCGTACACCTTGTATGTTTTCAGATACTTAGCTGCTGCTGTGAGGAGTGTACGGACGCTGACTTTCAGTGAGGAACCTGCGGGGAGTTCAGCAATGGTACCTGTGATGGTGTTTGTCGCGGCATCGTAAGCAAAATCAGTAGGACAGGTGGCATTTCCGCTTTCAACGACGCATGTGATGTCCTGGATATCGGCTTGAACTTCGAGGACGTTGACTTGCTGTGCGGCAGTGCTGTCTGTGCTGAGTTGAAGCCTGAAGGGAACGTCTTCAGCTAAACCGACAGAGTTAGATACCTGAGTCTCGACGATCACCGGGTCACCCACTTGTGGGGAGTGATCCGATACTGTCGTGAGCGTGGACGCATCTGCGCATCGCACGATTCCGACTGCTTCTTCCGAGCGCTCATAGCGCTGACCGTTGGCAAAAAGAATACCTGCTGCAGTGAATGCGAAAGCACGATTGTAGAGGTAGATGTCACCTGCACTGAAGGCACAGGCGTTTTCGCCGGCAGTAAAAGTGGCTTTGATAACAAGCTTCTTGCTCGGAGGAATACGCACGTTTTCGACCCAATAAGTCTGAATTTCTTGTGTTTTCGATGCCTGAAATGGAAGAAGTGAAGGTGGACATTCCATGGTTGAGGCATCGGAATCGCATACGTAGGAATAGGAAAAAGGAATCGTTACAGGATTGTGCTGTTCGTCATGGAAGAAGATACTGTCTTCTACCCGCAGGTCCGCATCACGCTCACCTGTATTTTCGTAACTCACCATGTAGGTGCGTTTTTCGCCCGGTTCTGTGAGGATTCGATCCTGTTCTTTTTCCACTCGAGCAGTGATGGGAGGGCAGGAGGGAATCCGAATTTTCCCTGTGACCGTTGAGGATTCGCGGAAATTTCCGCTGGAGAAGAAGCTAGCGTTGAGAGGGGAGGCCGTGGCTTCGTTATTAATGATGATGTCGCGCGCGACAAAATCGCATTTCCCATCAAGGGCAACATGAGCTTTGAGAACGAGTTTCTTTCCTACTGGAATCGTTACTGCATTCGACCATACGGACACACCGCTCTTGTTCTCTTTCGATGTGCGATCCCGGTGGAGTTCAGCCGGACATGGCATCGTTGAGGCTTGAGGGTCACATTCGTAGGAATAGAGGAAATCAGGGTAAATGGCAGAGGGATTCGTATGAGCTGGAGGTCTGACAGAGACTTCATCTCTAATTTCGATCGCTGCGTCAATCTTTCCTGTGTTCTCATAGGTGACCGTATAGATACGTTCCTCATTCATCTCAGTATCTATTTTATCCTGTTCCTTTTTTACACTCACTGAGGGGAGAGGGCGAGGAACTGTTACAATTTTTTCGCATTGCGGTAATCCCTGTATTTCGCCCTCTACTGCACTGCTTTTCCTAATATAGGGCTTGCCGTATTGACTGGTACCGTAATAATCGTATTCTCCGCTAATGGGATCGAAGGGGATGTCGTAAGTATAGACAACAGCAGTATTGACGATCTCAATTTTTCCATTGTGAACAGAACACGAATCCTGATTCACGTGTACCTGGGTTGTGAGAACAATTTTCTTCCCCGCAGGAATCTTCACCTTTGTGTCAGGCAAAACACCAGTGCTGTAGCTGCTTATCTCTTTTGTCTGAGATGCTGGTAATGTTGGGCAAGGAGCTGTCGAGTTCTGCAGATCGCATACGGTGGAGTAAGTGAAGGTTCCGGTTTCTCCATCGCGAAAAGAGAGAAAATCGACAATATTGACCTCTGCGTCATCCCTGCCAATATTCTCATAAGTCACGGTATAGGTGCGTGCTTCGCCCATCTTCGTCACCACTTTATCCTGCTTCTTCGTGACGGTAACTGCGGGGCGAGAACAAGCGGGAATCTTCAGGGTTCCTACAACTTCTGCGGACTCTGTCTGCCTGAATCCCTCTTTTGTAAACGTTATCTGCGCAGTGTTGCGTATCTGAATATCGCCATTGAG
>JASBZF010000038.1 GCA_029983625.1 Pauljensenia sp.
GCGCGGAGTTTGTGTTCTCGGTGGTCCGACGCGGATTATCGCGCCGATTATGGGCAGTGATTTAGCGGGACTTGCAGATGAGCTTCAGGCTTTGAATGGTCAGCCGATTGATCTGATTGAGTGGCGAGTGGATCCTTTGCTCGCTGCCTGTACTTCTCTCAGGGCGCGTCGCGAGCTTCTTGAACACGCCTGGTTTCAGGTTCTGAATCACGCTCCTTTGCCTATTCTGGCAAGTATTCGCACGAGTGCCGAGGGCGGAGCGCTGAGGCTGGATGAGGGTGAGTATGCCGAGCTTATTCGCGTACTTGCGCATGTCGTAGATGCTGTTGATGTGGAGATCGAACGGCAGGAGGCGTGTGCTCTTATCGCTGGGGCGCATGAGGCCGGAGCTGTGGTGTTCGCTTCGCGTCATCATTTCGAGGGGACTCCTTCACGAGAAGAACTGAAGAGCGTTCTGACACGTATGGACAAGTGTGGCGCTGATGTTCTGAAATGTGCTTCTTTTGCGCATTCAGCAGATGATGTGGCCACAATCTTGTCTGTGCAGGAGTGGGCGCGAGAGCGTTTTGCTCGGCCGATTATCCTTATCGGTATGGGACCTTTCGGTGCGTTCACACGCATCGCGCCTTCGTTTTTCGGTTCGTCAGCGACTTTTGCGAGTGTGACTTCAATTTCGGCCCCCGGTCAGTTGACTGCGAAGGAAACGAGGACAGCACTGGATCTTCTTGAACGAGGGTGGAATGAGCCGCTCGAATCTGGGTGAGCTTTTGAGGAGAAGAGCTTCAACAGTCAGGGATTGTCCCAAAGTGTTCTGAGACGAGATCATCTGACTGGTCTTTGCGGAGAGCTTGGATGGGCCAGCTTCCACAGGAGCGGTGCACGCCTTTACTTGCGCAGTTCGTCAACAGAGTGAGGGGTGTTCTCTAACGGATGTGTGCAGCGCGTCGCAATATATGGGCAATACAGCATAGAATGAGCTATGGCTGGTTGGCGGTCGCAAGGAACGAAATCTCAGTTCGGAGTGTGTCACTGGGGTTGGATCAGGAGCAGCTACAAACAATTCATTTGATCCGATGCGCCGTTATTTTCTCATGCTGACCTTTGTGGGGTGCGTGTTGCTTTCGGGATGCGCACCCCACTCCAGCGCTCTGAAAGTGACTCTTGACGAAGAAGCCCTACAGAGCGGAAATCTTGCCATTCCTGATTTCACAGGTCCCTACAAGGATGATTTGATCAAGTACTATCAAGACGTAAAATCGGAGTTCTTTCGTAAGGTCATAGCTGATCAATGGGTATCTGACGAGGAGTTCCGTGAAGCTCAGGAACGTGCGCGTATATGTTTAGAAGATGCTGGTTTCACGGGGGTGGAGTACTTTGCGCAAGGTGGTAGTACTTTTGCTAATCGCAGTGATCTCGGTCAAAGTGAAATGCTTGATCTCCATGAAGAGTGCGAAGTCTCGACAGGTTTTGCTGCCACGGAAATCTGGTATGGCATGTTGCGACGTAATCCGGACAATGTGGATTGGCCGACGGCGGAGCGTGACTGCCTGGTGAAGGTAGGTCTTCTTCCTGAAGGGACGACGGTTGAGGAGATGAACCAGTGGTATAGTTCCCAGGCTCCGGAAAGTCGTTCACAGCTTGCATACCAGTGTTCTCATGATGCACTGGGGTACCTCGGTGACAAGAAGAAGGGTGACTAAAGATCCTCGGTTTCCATGTTCTTCATGTCCGACGCGAGTCCGCTGCGCCATAAGCGGACGGCAATTTCGCTGCGTGAGGAGCATTGAAAGTGTGCGAGGATTTGACTCACATAGGTTCGGACTGAAGCTTCGGAGAGTTTCAAGGTCTGTGCGATACTCCGATTGGATTTCCCCTGTGCCAGCTCACTGAGAACAGGGCGAAGACGTGGGGGAAGTCTGTCAAAAGCTTTGAGAAGTTCTGTCTCTTCGCCGTCTTTAACCCTGAGGTGTTGAGGTGGTGTCGGCATCACTTTTCTTCCTCTTTCTTGCTTGTTCCATAGGTGCATGTGAGTGTCCTCAGTTGCTGTGTGAATGTCTTCATTCTTCTTACGTTGGAGGAAGGAAGAAAGAAGAGTGTGACGCGCATGTGCGCGACGTTGAAGCACAAGTAGGTTGAGTCTATCGGGTTTGAGGTCTATACGCTGACAGACAAGGAGTGGTGTCCGTGCCGATTGCGCAGCAGTGACTTTTTGAAAAGCCTTGTGCAGCTTCTGTTTGGTCTGTTAGCGTGGATTCTGTAGAGGCTGTGGTAGCTTTCATAGCTTCAGTGAAGGAGGAGACAGTGATGTCTCGCATGAAGTCTGTGTGTGGTGTGTGTACTGTGAGCCTGGCAGTCGCGGCGACTTGCGTGGCCCCGGCACATGCGATTCCAGCAGGATGTTCTGTCGGGGTGTTTCCTGGTGGGACACAGTTTTATTCTGAATGTGCTGTAGGGAGCGTGACCTCTCATAATGCGCGCGTTCAGATCTACTATTATTCAAGTTATTCCGCGACGCGGTATTCACGCACACAACCCGCTGGAATAATTTCTACAAGCGATGATTATGTGGGTGTGGGATATGTGATGGATGGGCCTTGGATCCAGGTGACCTACTGATGCGCCCTCGTCCTCCTTTTGTGTTGCTCGCGTGTATCTTCGCTTTATCTGCCTGCTCTGCTCAGACGGATGCAGTGCAAGAAGCGTATAAGAGTGTGCTTGATGGTCTCGTTCGGGATGCGCAAGGGCTTGAACCGGCTTCCTCGCTTCTGGAGGATCGAAAAATCACAGAGGAGGAGCTAAAAGAACTTGATGCTGCATTTATTTCCTGCATGGACAACTTGGGATTTCCAGGATCGAGTGTGACTCTCGCAGGAGAAGGGGAAGTTCCAATTCCTACTGATGGGCGAGATTCTGGGCAGGCATATCAAGACTGTCAAAAAGCAACTATGGCGAGCATCATTCACAGTACGTTTTGGGATATGCGAACGAATCCAGAAAACTTATCTCAAGATGAGGCGATTTTTCGTTGTCTCAAACGTTTTGACATGCTTGATCCAAACTTATCGCTTGACGAATTTAGTCGTGAAGAAGACGAGTGGATGAAAACTGCTCCAAGAAGAGAAGATGGGTTATTCTAGGGGGGCCATCAATGGCGCATACCTACGCTGATCCTGTAAAAGGCGAAAAACTTTTTAATGACTGTATGTCTGATCCTTCCATTTCTCCCCCTCAAACGCCCGCAAGCTGATCGAAAAAGTACACAGAACTACCGCATACGCACTATTTCCAGAATGAAAGAGAAAGGAGAAACAGATGAAGAGACCCCTGCTGCGTCCCCTGATGATCGGTACCTTCGCTTGTCTTCTATGCGCTGCGGGAGGCACAGCCCTCGGCGCTCTTGTCCTTGCCCCACCTGTACCAGACTCTTTACGCGCTGCTCCTACGCTCACAAGTGCTCCCGTCGAGTCACGCGACATCGATGACTTACGTAACGTTCCCCTAGCGTTCATCACGGGAAAAACAACCGATATCACGGCACCACTTTCAGGGAAAGTCACCTCCCTTGCCCTTGAAGTCGGAAGCGTCCTCGAATCCGGTCATGAGATCACGCGCCTCGATGGCCAAGCCCTTATTGCTCTCGCCACGTCAACACCTTTGTATCGCCCCCTCAGCAGCGGGATAAAAGGCGATGATGTCACCGCTTTACAAGAAGAACTTGCCCGTTTTGGCTACTCGATCACTGTAAACGGGGTCGTTGACTGGAACACCCTATGGGCCGCAGCTGACCTTCTCGACCTCAAAGACGCTACCGGAGGAATACCTACAGAAATCCCAATCAACAGGATCGTCTGGATACCGGCCCCCTCAGTCACCGTCGCATCCCTGGACATCAGTCTCGGTCAGTTCCTCGACGAGAAAGCACCCCTGCTCACCGTGAGCGATTCCTCCGAACGAGCTGTTCTGACACTTCCTGAGGAAGCGCTTCTTGGAGATCGTGTCCTCACGCTTTCTACGGGTTCTTTGCCAGTCCCTGCAGATGGTGTGATCACTGATACAGCGACTCTTCAAGCGATCAAAGACTCTGAGCAATACAAGGGATTCTCCGTAGCTTTTAAAGATCAAAGCAGTTTCAGCGAAGCTCGTTTCCAAGTTCCCTGGGTGCTCGCCACACCGATTCATGCACTTGTCGTCCCGCCCTCGGCCCTTTTCGGACTTGTTGGAAATCAGGCGTGTATCGCCCACGAAGGCAAAGCTCATACAGTCACCGTCCTTGGCTCTCAACTTGGCCAGTCCTACATCATGGTCGATGAACCTGTGACCAGCGTCGATCTGAACGTTGAGGGGTTGACATGTCAGTGAGCTTAGAAGCCGTCGGACATCGTTTCGCAGGAGGCCCGTGGCTTTTCCGTGGTCTGACAGACATGATTACTGAAGGGGAAGTGGTTGCTCTTGTTGGACCTTCAGGCTCTGGAAAATCCACACTCCTGTCCATGATTTCAGGCTGGGTGACACCCGCTGAAGGCAAGATTCATCTTGAAGCCCGCACCCGCTCATCTGACAACGCGCCTGGCTCACAGCCCACCCTCACAATTGCCTGGGTATTCCAAAACCCTCACGGAGTGCCGGGACGAAGCGTCCTGGACCACGTGGCCCTTCCTTTCCTCGCCAAGGGCTTCGCCTCAAAAGACGCAGATGTGAAAGCGCGCAGTCTGCTTTCTGACTTTTGTCTCGACCAGGTTGCAGATCGTCCTTTCAAAACCCTTTCCGGCGGTGAGGCTCAGCGGATGCTTCTCGCTCGCGCCCTCGCCTCGCATCCGGATATCCTCCTCGTCGATGAGCCAACAGCTCAGCTTGACCAACGCACCGCTGCTCACGTCGCAGATACGCTCACAGCGCTGCGTAATCGAGGACTCGTCGTTCTCATTGCCACGCATGATCCTCATGTACGCGACCGCTGTACGCGCGTCATCGACCTCGCTGCTTATGCCTCCGAGGAGGAGGTTGCGTGATGAAAATCGAAGCGCTCTGGCGTGAAATATGGCGCGATATGACAAGTGGGACCGCCTGGATTGGCATATGGACTCTCCTTGTCGCCCTGCTCCTCGGCGGTGGTCTCAGCCTCGATCTTCAAGTCATCGCCCGAGAATCTGGAGCAGCGAAGGAATATCAAGAAGCGATGGCCTCCGTTCGCGTAATCGAGTCATACCAAGGGATCGATGGAGCAACATGCCGGGCGCTTGGTAAACTTCAAGGAGTCAATGGGGCGATTGCGATTCGCAAAGCGACAGAATCAGTGACACCGGCCGCTCTGCCTTCCGCGTCCTTGCAAACCTGGGAGTACACCGGTGAAGTCGAGGGCGTCTTCGACATGACCTCCTATGATCCTGCGGCTTCAGGAATCATCCTCGCCGAACAGGTGGCACATACTTTAAACCTTGCTGCAGATGACGAAATCGCATTGAAAACCGGGGCTTCCACACAGGTGAAAGGGACTTACGCATGGAATGAGGATGACGGGCGTCGAACCGGATACGCCTACTCGGCTCTTATCCCCGTTCTTCCTCATGGCCGCTTTGATGCCTGCTGGGTGAAACTCTGGCCGCTCAATCCCTCTGTGGAATCACTGATGCGGATGACGATTATTCCTCTCAGCGACCAACAGCAAGTGGACACTTATTCTGTGAATGCTTCTTTGGGAAGTTCCTTCGACGGTCCTCACCGTTATTTCGGAAGGATTACCGCTCCGATCGCATGGATTCTTTTTGCTGCAGCACTTGGAATCGGTGCGCTCACAGTGCGCAGGCGGCGCCTCGAATTGGCCTCCGATCTTCACGCTGGCGTGTCGAGAACAGACCTCATCATGAAACTGGAAGCACACGCGACAGTGATTTTCTTCTTCGCTGCACTCCTTCTCTTTCCCCTTCTTGTAGGGGTGATCTGCCGCGTTCCTGAATCTGACCGTTTCTCTTTGTGGATTCACGTTGGATTACTGGCATGTGTAAGCGGAGTGGGTCTACTCCTTGGCACACTCATCGTCGCTGTGACTCTTCGGGAGAAAAAACTCTTCGACTACTTCAAAACACGTTAAAGAAAGACTTGTAACGCTCCCATCGCATCCTGGCATCTCAATCTTTCCCTCGCGGATTGTCACCCCGTTCTTTCTCCACTCGCCTTCGCGGAAGAGGGGAAGTATCTGCAGGAGGAAGAAACTCAAAGACTGGAATGCTGACGCAGCATCCCCGCTGCAATGGGTGACACAAGTCGTGTCGAACAAGAAGAACGAGTGGCTATGTGTGGTGCGTGCGCAAGCAGGGGTTTTAATCCCAGAAATGTGGAGCAACCGGACGGACTCGCGGTGCCTGAAACCATGCGCACGCACGCGACGGTACCAGCGTCCACCCATCAGCTCTTATCTGAACAGGTGTCGAACTCACAAGAAGCGAAGCGGTATGCGGAACTGCAACAGAAGAGGCAGAAGTATTCACAACCACCATGATCGGGCCATTCACATGTACACACACGCCCTCGTGACTCCAGGCTAAACCTTCAACAATGCCGAGCGAAGCGGTCGCAAGTTTTCCAAATTCGCGAATCTCAAGAGCGCGTTTCAGAATCGTTAACTCAGAACAGCCAAACGCCGACTCGGAATAATTCCCCGATAGCGCGACGCTACCCCTGAGCGTTTCACCGCCGCCACCTGCGACACTGCCACTTGAAGAAAAAGACGGGCAGACATACACGACACCGGGAAGTGAAAGCGCATGAAGGAAACGGGCAATCTCCTCGGTACTTTCCTGCCTAGGAAGAGGGACCGACCACGCCGTCACCGCTCCCAGCCGGTCATGAACATCCAAAGACTCACAGAGCATCCCAGCAAGTGTTTTTGAATCAAATGGCACGCTCTGCAAAGCATCCCAGTGCAAGTGATGGAACCACTCTTCTTCCAAATGGGAGCGCAAAGCATCCGTACAGGCCCCCTCGATGTGCGCCGTTACGATAAGCGCAACATCCCCAAGGGCTTCGGCCTCCACCAAGCGGACAAGTTCACTGAAACGCTGAGGGGCAATTCGTGCCTGCGTGAAAGGCCCATGTAAATCATCGGCGTGAACACGAAGATCCACACCATCGGCACCGGCCTCAACAGCTCCGCGCACAAGAAAACGCGCAGCAGCGCGACGCGCTTCATCATCTGACTCTGAAGCGCCAAGTCCTGCACATAGCCGATCAGGAAGACGAAGAATCACGCGAGCACCCGCCTCGTGTCCATGATCGAGGAGGACGCGCAGAGTATCGCTTGCCTGTGTGAACAGCGAAAACGCAGGAGACAGAAGCAGCGCGTCAAAACCGATGGACACCGCCCAAGAGCACAGGTCTGCAACTTCCTTCATCGTGTGCTCGGAGATGACCTGAGGCACTACGAAGACCCTGGACGAATGCCACCAGGGAGCCGGTCCTCGTGTTGCGCGATGCACGAGGGTCGTGCGCACGGACTCTTTTGCACCTCGCTGTTCCACCACGTGCCCATCGTATCGAGCTTGACCTCAGGTGTACTCCACACTCGAAAGATAGGCTGAGACAGTGAGCTCATCTCAACAACCCCTCAGAGAAACCGGACTCGTGCCGGTCTACTCCGAAGCCGACCAATCACGCCGAGTCCCAGAATCCGCCAAATCTGCGATGCGCACGGCCTTTGAACGAGACCGGGCGCGTATCCTCCACTCCTCAGGATTGAGGCGCTTGGGTGAAAAAACACAGGTTCTGGGACCCACCTCCAGTGACTTTGTGCGCACTCGCCTGACACATTCCCTTGAAGTCGCCCAAGTGGGGCGCGAACTCGGCAAAGAACTCGGAGCGAACCCCGATGTTGTGGACGCCGCCTGTCTGAGCCACGACCTCGGACATCCGCCCTTTGGACACAACGGTGAACGTGTTCTCAACGAACTGGCCGCTCAGTGTGGCGGATTTGAAGGGAACGCACAAACGCTGCGGCTCGTCACGCGCCTGGAACCGAAAGTCGTCGGAAAAGACGGAAAAGCCGCCGGTCTCAACCTCACGCGCGCAACCCTGGATGCAATTTGCAAATACCCCTGGGTGAAAGGGGGAGGCCCGGATCCGGAGAAATCCTCAAGCAAATACAGTGTGTACGCCGATGATCTTGATGTGTTTACCTGGATGCGTCAAGGTGCCCCTGAGGGCCGACGCTGTCTTGAAGCACAGATCATGGACCTTGCCGACGACATCGCCTATTCGGTCCACGACGTTGAAGATGCAGTCGCCACGGGGAAGTGTCCGGTCAGATCGCTTGCCGATGACACGGTCCTGTCTGACATTATCGACTCAACAATTGCCTGGTACGGGCCAAAAGTTACCCGACACGACTTAGAAAGCGCGATCGGCCGACTCCTCGGCCTTGAAGCGTGGGTACGTGATTTTGATGGCAGCTACGCTTCCCTCGCGGCATTAAAAGACCTCACGAGCGAACTGATCGGCCGTTTCTGCGCGGCTGCCGTATCGGCGACGCGCGTTGAATTCGGCTCCGAAGCTTTAGGGCGATACCGTGCCGACCTCGTGGTTCCGCCCTCGACGCGCGCTGAAATCCAAGTCCTGAAAGGGCTTGCCGTGCATTTCGTCATGAGCCCGCGCGAAACTGAACCCCTCTACTATCAGCAGCGCACACTCCTTGCCGATCTCGTTGATGCTCTGATGGAGGCTGGTCCGCAGGCGCTCGAACCGATGTTCGCGCAGGTGTGGCGTAGTGCCGAGGGCGAGGCAGGGCACATGCGTGCCGTTATCGATCAGGTTGCTTCGCTGACCGATGTCTCGGCCTCGACATGGCATGCGCGTTTGTGTGGCATGTTATCGACGCAGCTATGAGGTACCACAGCGCCAGGTGCGTCGAGCCGCCGGTAGAATAACCCTGTGCCAGGGCTTATCCGTAAAGAGGACATCGCCGCAGTGCGTGAAGCTGCAAAGATCGAAGAGATCGTCAGCGAACACGTGGCACTGCGCGCTGCGGGCGTAGGCTCGATGAAAGGATTATGTCCCTTCCACGACGAACGAACCCCCAGCTTCCATGTCCGCCCTCACCTTGGCATGTGGCACTGCTTTGGCTGCGGCGACGGCGGGGACGTGATCTCCTTCGTGCAAAAAATTGACCACCTGTCATTCGCGGAAGCCGTTGAGTTCCTCGCTCAACGTACCGGGGTGACCTTGCACTACGAAGAAGGAGGCCGCCACCTTCGCACCGAAGAACCAGGAAAGCGTCAAAGACTTCTTGACGCGCACCGAGTCGCTGAAGAGTACTACGCCTCCTGCCTGAACTCTTCGGAAGCACACGCGGGCCGCGTATTTCTCGCAAACCGAGGATTCGATCAGGGAATGTGTGCGCACTTCGGTGTCGGATACTCGCCGAACTCATGGGACGCTTTACTGCGTCACCTGCGTTCAAAAGGATTCACCGACCAGGAGATCGAAATCGCGGGTCTGGCAACACGCGGGAATCGTGGGCTGTATGACCGTTTCCGAGGGCGGCTCATGTGGCCCATTCGTGACATCACAGGAGCAACCGTCGGATTCGGCGCAAGGCGCCTTGATGACACAGATCAAGAATCCCCGAAGTACCTCAACACACCCGAAACACCCATCTATAAGAAATCCCAGCTCCTCTACGGACTCGACCTCGCAAAGAAAACAATCTCCCAGCAGCGCCGCATTGTTATCGTCGAAGGCTACACGGATGTCATGGCCGCACACGTCGCCGGTGAAGCATGTGCGGTTGCCACCTGCGGGACGGCTTTCGGATCCGAGCACGTCAAAGTCGTGCGTCGCCTACTCGGCGACAACGCAGATCCGGCTGCCGGAGTTCTTCTGGCCAATGGCCGCTCTCGAGGGCCTGAAGTCATTTTTACCTTCGACGGTGATGAGGCAGGGCAAAATGCGGCGCTACGCGCATTCCACGAAGACCAAAACTTTGCTGCGCAAACCTTCGTCGCCGTCGATCCTGAAGGGATGGACCCCTGCGAAGTACGCATGGCCCGAGGTAATCAGGCAGTCCTTGACCTTATTGCTTCTCGCATCCCCCTTTTCACATTCGTGATCCGCTCCGTTCTTCGTCACTTTGATTTGAACACCGCTGAAGGACGAGTCCGAGCCCTAGCGGCATCGGCACCGATTGTCGCTTCCATCAAAGACCGGGCACTGCGTATGGAATACACCCGCGTGCTCGCCGGATGGGTCGGCATGGATATGGCTGCGGTTTTTGATTCAGTACGCCGTTCGCGAGGCATATCCTTCGACACCAGATACGGCGAAAACAACAACATGGCGGGAGCAGGTATTCCCGCACCCGCATATACGCCCTCACCCAACGAGGATCCGATGGACCCGATTGTGAAGCTTGAACGCCAAGTCCTCGAAGCGGTCCTCCAACATCCGCTCTACCTCATCGGATCTGGCTTCGATGACTTCGACGGCTCCTCATTTTCTGTCCCCAAGTATCGTGCCGTCCACGATGCGATCCGAGCTATCGGCGGACTTGATACTTTTACTGCGCTTCTTCGCCATGCAGAACACAGTCTCGGCCAAGGAGAACGCGCACAAGAGCTTGCTACACGACGTTTCGCTGAGCGCGTGCGCGAAGAAGCCGGTCAGATCGTTGGCGCAACCGTCGCTGAACTTGCCGTCGCCCCGCTGCCACAAGACCGTGCAGATGAAATGCGCGCTTATTGTCGAGGTGTCGTCGCCGCCCTCATGCGGATGGACCTGATGCGCAAAGTAGGGGAGGCGCGCTCGCGGTTGCAGCGCCTGGAGGAAACAGACCCCGACTACGCCGAAGCATTCCGGGCGCTTATGCTTCTTGAACAGCGCAAACAGTCTTTCACGGAACGCGACTGACTCGTGTGTGCTCGTGTTTTCGTGTGCTTCGCTCATATATCAGCGGGCACGTGTAGTATTCCCGGATTCAACTCTTCGCGTCGCCCTCGTAACGGCTGAAAAGAACAGATACAGGAGAACACATGGCAGAAGTTGAGAGCTTCACACTGGACCATACAGCTGTGCTTGCCCCCTACGTCCGACTGATTAGCGTGGAGACAGGCCCACGCGGGGACCAGATCTCCAATTTTGATCTGCGCTTCGTCCAACCCAACGAGGGCGAAATCCCCACGGGAGGTCTGCACACAATTGAGCATCTTCTTGCCTCTTTGCTGCGTGACCGAATGAGCGGCATTATTGACTGCTCGCCTTTTGGTTGCCGTACAGGATTCCACCTCATCACATGGGGGACCCCCAGTATTGAAGAAGTCACTTGCGCCCTCGTTTCCTCACTTCGTGCGATCGCTGAGGACGTGACCTGGGAAGACGTTCCCGGAGTGGATATTGTGTCTTGCGGCAACTACAGGGATCACTCCCTCTTCAGTGCTCAGGAATGGTGCGAAAAAATCCTGGCTCAAGGGTTTTCAACGGATCCTTTTGTGCGTAGGCCCTACGAAGAAGCCTGATGTGCTTCATCTGCTCCGTCAGCACTTTCTCCTGAGGGTCAAGCGTTGCGGCGTGTTCGCTACCTTGCCTCAAAATCGAATGCCCACTGTATGCTTTTTCGCCGTGGATTTTCAGGAAAGAGTGTCGATGCCAACCAGAGCCTGAGAGGGGAGAAGCGCAAAACTGTGAAGATCCTCAAGAGCTGCGTGTGCGCCGACAAGACGGACTGTGGCGTCCTTGCTGGAAAAGAGCGAGAGATCCGCTACAAGAAGTGTCATCGACAAAGAATCAGCATCGCGAGATTCAAGTGTGCAGCGCAGTGTCCTCCTATCCGGCACACCTGCCGAGATCAGCGCATCGTTTCGAGTGAAAAGCGTATTGATCTGCGGCATCGGTCCCGGTGCTGACCCGTCGATGAGTGCTGCTTGCGGAAGAGTCTGAGCGAGGCAATCCCAGGTGGCAACCGCCTTTTGGAGATCATCGGACTCGACGAAAACTTCTTTCGCCTCATCGAAGTGTATTTCGGGAAGTGTCGTTGAATTTTCCAAAGCCTGAGGGTCTAAACCCCAGCTACCTAAGAGAGACCACGAATCCTTCCCTGTGATGGACTGCAGTCGCTTATTGAGATCCACAACGTGCGCATTAGCGGTATCAACCTCTAGTCCATAAGTCTGAGCTAAGGCGAGTGCTGAACGATAACGGCCGAGGGCGACAGCTGCGAGAATCCGTGCCTCCTGCGGATTCGTGCGTGCCGGATCCGATGCGATTGTCAGATCGCGCCTGGCAGTTTGTGCAAGCCACGAAGTAAACTCCGGCACCTCAACCGGGGCATCCGCGATCGCAGGGATGCTCTGAGCACTTTCGGGAGTGTGCCCCGACCACGGATCCCACACGCCGCCAAGTGCGGCTTCGCGTTCTTGGGAGTCTTGTGCGAGGGTAGTGAAAACCGCTCGGCAGTTTTCGCACTCACCTGTATCTGAGGCGAGGGTCTGCGCCCTCGTCGCCGCAGCTGCTTCCGTGCGCGCCGCTTGATCGCGAATCGCTTCAATAGGAGTCAAAGTGGGAAGCTGAGTGTCGTCTGTGCCGATGCGCACAGGGCCAAGGGTGCATGAGGACAGAATGAGAGAGAACAGGATGAGGGGGGCAATCGCAATCAGGAGTGAAAGGCGAAAGGGAAGGGAAAGATTGCGCGTGCTTCCTTGGTGCAGTGGAGGAATGAGCGGGGAAAGAGGAATCGACACTCGGGCATCATCCCACGTGGCACGCCAGGTACGATAGGTGAGGCGTGTCGTGTCGGGAACTGAAAAGAGAGGAACAAGGTGTCGCATACACAGCGCCTCGATGCACTCGAAGAAACTCTTCGCCCCCTTGTGGAATACTACGGGCTCGAACTCGATGCGGTCGTATCGCTTCACGAATATGGAATGAAAATTGTCCGCGTGGTCGTCGAATCGCCTTCTCCTGAAGAATCTGTCGATTCCGACCTTCTGGCAGAGGTATCCCGTGCCGTTTCGCCCCTCGTCGATGAGGCCGATCCCATTGAAACAGAGTATTACCTTGAAGTGTCCACTCCCGGTGCGGAACGCGAACTCACCGAGCTTCGGCATTGGGTAAAGCAGGTGGGAAGATCCGTGCGTATTAAGCTCCGCGATGGATCCCTTGTGATGGGGGAAGTGATGTGTGCCGACGATGAGGGTGCGCACATCCTCGTTGATGGGACAAGGACTAGGATCGAATACGCACAGATGAAGAAGGCGCGGGCCCGCGTCGAATTCGGTTCGGAGGAATGAGACGCATGGAAATCGATATGATGGCGCTGCGCATGGTCGAGCAGGAAAAAGGTGTGGCTCTCGACCGGCTTGTCGAAGCGATCGAAGAGGCGCTGCTGAAGGCTTACCACAATATTCCCGGAGCGATTAGTCAGGCTCGTATCGAAATTGATAAAAAAACCGGTCGCGTTACGGTGATGGCGACCGAAGAGGACGAGGACGGGAATCCGATCGGAGAGTTCGACGATACTCCGAAGAACTTCGGGCGCATCGCACAGGCAACAGCCCGTTCGATCATCATGCAGCGCCTGCGTGACGCTGATGATCAGAAGGTTCTCGGTGGCTTTGCCAACCAGAAAGGACACGTGGTCACGGGCATTATCGATCAACCGCGCGATGGGCGAATCACGATTATTAAAGTCGGTGACGACTTTGAAGCTGTGCTTCCTGATTCAGAAAAAGTCCCAGGCGAAACCTATCGACACGGGGATCGTATTCGCGCTTTCGTCGTTAATGTTGAACGCACTGAGAAAGGGGCTCGTATCACTTTGTCGCGGACCCATCCGGGTCTTGTTGCCGGGCTTTTTGAACGCGAAGTACCAGAGATTCAGCAGGGACTTGTCAAGATTAAGGCCATCGCCCGTGAATCTGGGCACCGCACGAAGATCGCAGTCGCCGCGACCCGCGAAGGAATCAACGCCAAGGGTGCGTGTATCGGGCCGATGGGTGCGCGTGTGCGCGCTGTGATGAATGAGCTCGGCGGAGAAAAGATCGACATCGTTGACTGGTCTGCGGATCCGGGGCGTTTCGTTGCCAATTCCCTTTCCCCTGCTCGTGTTTCACGTGTCGTTGTCCACTCCGTAGAAAACAAGACCGCGACGGCAATTGTCCCTGACTTTCACCTCTCGCTTGCGATTGGTAAAGAAGGGCAGAATGCGCGTCTTGCCGCACGTCTGACCGAGTTCCATATCGACATTCATTCGGATACCGAAACAGGGGAGGAAGGTCTCGTGTCGCGCACTTCAATGGCCGACGACGTGACCAGTCGCTCATACTCTGATCTCGGAGATGACGAGGTGCTCGACTAAGCTGGGCACGTGACGCATTCTGCGCTGGACACAGTGTCCGTCTTAAAAGAGGGCGGTCCTGTGCGTACTTGCATAGGATGCGCAAAGCGATCGTCGCCTTCGGATCTGATTCGGATTGCGGCATCACACGGGATCGTGTCACTCGATCCTCAAGCAGTACGACCCGGTCGGGGCGCGTGGATTCATTCGGATCTGCGCTGTGTTGATCGAGCTCGCCGAAAGCGGGTTCTGCGCCGTGCTCTCAGGCTCCGGGAGGATTCCTCGGAGGAGCTGTGGGAAGCGCTCGAAAAGGTCGTCACGTCCAGGGCGTCAGTGATGCCCGACACCGAGTAATGAAAGCGGGTTGGAAGCTGATGGGCACCCGATGAGTACCCAGCGATGAGCTGCCAGC
>JASBZF010000039.1 GCA_029983625.1 Pauljensenia sp.
CGCGCACCATTCCTGTCACAAGCGCTGAATCTGCAGATGTGCTCAAACGCCAGGCTACTACTTTGTTGTTGAACAGGTCGGTTAATGGGGAGAGGTAATACCAGGTTCCATTTCACTTGATCTGTGTAATACCTGTGACAAAGCGTTTGCCAGGTCGTGAAGCATGGAAACTCGCTGGAATGAACCCCTGTGGTTGGACAGTTCTGATGTGAAAGGACTGTGATGAGTCGTAAGACTAAGGATCGGCGTTTGAAGGTTTTGCGTTTGTGTGCCAAGGGGGTTTCTATTAGTGATTGTGCGCGTTTGGCCGGTGTTGCGTATGAGACTGCGCGTCGTTATTGTCGGGAAGCTGATCTGCGCGGTATCGAGCAGACCCGTAAAGCCCCATCGTTTCGTACCTGGCCCATAGAATTGAAAACAGAAGTTGGAGCGCACTCCTCCCGCTTGGCGTGCTACTGGACCTGGTTGAATTCCACTGGCAGCATGAACAACCTGGTCGCACCGGAACTCCGGTGACGATTGATGAGGTCATCCCTGCAGGGATCTAGGTTCAACCTTAAGTACAAGGCCGCGTGTGTATCTCAATCGGGTGGTGCGAATGCGATAGGTCGCCAGAGGTTGACCTTCTAGCACTGCCACACTGGGGCGGTTTCCCAGTTGTCTGGCATTCCCATCATCACAGGGGAAATGCTTGGAATATGGGCAGGGAACTCTCTGAGAACGCCCTGGAGAGCACAGTGCTGGGATGCTGCCCGGATTTGTGCAAGTAGATAGGCCAATACTGTGAGCGCTGCGAAAGGCTTACCAGGATTCCACAAGCACGTGGAAAACTGCCCGGTATTTTCTTTGTACTTCGTGATTGGTTTGACTGTGATCACTTTGTTCCACAGTCGCGCGTGGTGGGCGCTGATGTTTTGCAGAAGGTTCATGGTGCGAAGCCATGATTCAAATTCATCGGCACGACATTCGAACTGGTCTGCGATTGTGGAGCGCTGTTCGAAGGGGGCCAGTGAGAATAAGGTGACCAGGCCACCAAAGTTTAGTGCCTCGGTGAGGACCCAGACCGGCATGTGCCCGGCATAGTTGCGCCGGTGATGGATGATGAAGTCTTCCTTGGAGCGGTTAAGAGTGGTTTTGAGTTTCTTGGTGAACTCGGCGGCCCGATGAGCCATTTTTCCCGATGGCCAGAGTTCTTCAAGGTGCTCATGCATGAGCGGGTCAACGCGTCCCAGTTCATGGCCTACCCGGATGCGCAGTGCAATCTCTAACTTGCGTGCAGCCAGCCAGACGGCACATCGGAGGTTCTCATCGAACTGGTACAGCTGGGTGACATTGTGCATGGACGAGCCGGGGAGGAAGTTCTCACTGCGCTCAAGAGGATCCGCAGCTGTGCTTGTCCGAGATCGAAATGGGTAGGCGAATCCAGACAGTCGGTAGTAGCCGGTGCGTTCGATGAGGTCTCGGTAGTCTGGGGCATCAGTCAGTCCGCGCTGGACCAGGATGCTGACCTGTTCGTCCAGGCTTGTCCACGGCTTGACCATCGGCACACCCCTAGATACATGATGACCGGCTCTGACCACATCCGAAGACATGGCGAGCCGGTACTGGTGAGACCAGAGTAGCGTGAAACCGCTGCGAGAGCCAAGAAGCACGCAGACATCATGCGTCAGAGTGCTCCAATTACCCCTATTTTCCCTCTTCCTGATGTCCCTGCACGTGTTGTGGTGGGGCTTTTCTGTATCCCTAGAAAGGCGCATGCCATGGCTGATTCCACTTTTGGTTTGAAGATTGGCCTGGAGGGTGAGCGGGAGTTCAAGAAGGCGATCGCGGACATCAACCGTGAGATGCGGGTGCTTGGCTCAGAGATGAAGGTGGTGACCTCTCAGTTCGGCAAGAACGCCACCGACGCTGACGCCCTGACTGCCCGCAACCAGGTGCTCGGCAAAGAGATCGAGGCTCAGCGCTCCAAGATTCAGGCGCTCAAGGCTGCACTGGATAACGCGTCTGCCTCCTTCGGCCAGTCGGATTCTCGTACTCAGAATTGGCGGATCCAGCTCAACAACGTCACCGCCACACTCAACGACATGGAGCGCGAGCTTTCCGAGAACACTACTAAGATCGACCAGCTCACCACCGCTGCAGGCAGCTCTAAGGATGAGCTCAAGGACGCGGCCAGTGGTGCGGACAAGCTCTCCCGAGAGGTAGACGAACTCGGCGGCGAGCTCGATGACACCTCGGGTAAGATCCGCATCTTCGGTGATGTCCTCAAGGCGAACCTTGCTGCTGAGGCGATCATCGGCGGGTCAAGGCTATTGACCTAGCGGTATTTCAATGTTCTGCATCGGCAAGCCCGGCGTACATTGCGTCAATTTCCGTAGAAAAACGACTCAAAGCCTCTTTACGTTTCACCTTCAAGGAAGGCGTAAGAAGACCATTCGCTTCGGTGAAATCAGTAGCAAGGACCGTGATCTTACGGATTGATTCTGCACGGGACACATGCGCATTCGCGCGCATCACAGCTTTATCAAGAGAAGCAAGAACCTCAATATTTGTCGCAGCCTGCGCCACCGACATCGTGGGTAAACCATGAGCCGACAACCAGACGGGCAGCATCTCCTCATCCAAAGTAATGAGCGCAGAAATAAAAGGACGCTGGTCACCCACAACAAGAACCTGAGACACCAGCGGATGAGCGCGTAACTCATTCTCCAAAGAAGCGGGCGACACATTCTTTCCACCCGCAGTCACAATAATCTCCTTCGCACGTCCCGTAATGGACAAATAACCATCACGGTCAAGCGCACCCAGATCACCCGTGCGGAACCACCCGTCCTCAGTGAAAACCGCAGCAGTGGCCTCAGGATCATTGTGATACCCCACAAAAACAGAAGGCCCCTTAATGAGGACTTCCCCCTCCTCGGAAATCTTTACCGACGTCGGCGGCAAAGGAGTGCCGACAGTGGCAATCTTTGCCAAACGCGGAGTAGACACCGCCACCGGCCCGACAGTTTCCGTCAGCCCGTACCCCTCAAGGACAGGGATCCCGAGCCCCCGATAAAAATGCGCAAGCCAGGGAGCTAAAGGCGCGCCGCCGGAAATAATGTAATCGGCATTACCGCCCACTAGTTTCAAAATCTTCTGATACACCAGCTTGTCGGCCAGGGCGCGTTGAGCCTTCAAGGAACGCGACGGTCCCTCAGCACTGTCCAAAGCCTGTGAATATTCAATCGCCGTGCGTGCCGCCCAACGGAAAATCCGTTTCTTCGCTCCTGCAGAAGCCTTTGCATCTGCAGAGTTATAGATCTTTTCCAAAACACGAGGAACAACAAGAAGATAACTGGGCTTAAAAGACGCCAAATCAGGCAAAAGAGACTTAATCGACGACACGTGACCAAGAACGCCCCCACCAGAAAGTTGAAAAACTTCGAGGAAACGGGCAAAAACATGCGCGAGAGGAAGGAAAAGAAGAAGACGCGAATCAGGAGACATCGCGATCTCCGGCATCCACGCATGAGAGTTCACGCATAGCTCCGTGAAATTCCCGTGCGACAGGACCGTTCCTTTCGGACGCCCCGTCGTTCCCGAGGTGTACACAATCGTCGCAATCGACGAAGTGGAAAGCCCATTCGTCCGAGAAGCAACCTCCGTTCGTGACACCGCACTACCTTCGGCAATGATTGTTGCAAGAGCATCAGAATCAAGAGAGAAAACCTGAAGACCATCCCGCTGTGAGCGCTGAGCAGCAGCCCGAACCAGCTCAGCCATCGTCACAGTTTCCGTCACAACGACATCAACATCAGCATCGGTCAAGACAAAAGCGATCTGTTCAATAGAACTTGTCTCGTAAATCGGCACGGGAACAATCCCCGCAGTCCAGGCCGCATAATCAAGAAGAGTCCACTCATAGCGAGTACGCGACATAATCGCAATACGTGAACCCGCTTCAAGCCCAAGACCAATAAGACCGGACGCGACCTGCTGCACCTCCTCGTAGAAAGCGCGAGCAGACACCGGGCGCCAAGTGTCAGCAACAGGCTGCTTACGTAAAATCAAAGGCCTTCGCGCTGAACGCTTCACACGATCTTCGAGAAGACGAGGAATCGTGAATGACTCATCAATTCTCACGAGAACGGGAGCATGCCATTCCAAAGCATTCGTCGCACCAGGACCATCAACACGGGCTTCAGTGTTTTCGTCACGCTCCACCCCATCCACAGCGGCATCGCTGACTGAAGAGAGGACAGTCGGATTCTCAACGCGAGACTTACCCATCGTCGTTCCATTCCTTCGGGATCACTCGCCTCCACTCTAGAGCTAAGACGTGCAGATGAAGGCCGCTGCGTCCGCGTGGCATACATCCTCACCTTGCACATATTCGGATTCGCGGCCACAACGAAAACCTCCAGAAAAATCCAGACAGAAGATCGGGAAGCAACAGAAGAAAAAGCGTGGGGCACCGGCCGTTCACCGGTGCCCCCACGCAAGAGTGAGATCACTAGGCTTTCTTCTTCGCCGGAGCTTCACCCAGCTCGAAAGAGACCACACGCGGGCCGACATCACCAGCTGAGTCTTCGACGGAAGGAGCGACAAGCTCGAAGGAACCCTCGATCTTAGAAGCCGCAGCAAGATCTGCGTGTACAGAACTCAAAGCGGATACACACTCAGCAGGAGCTGCAAGGGTAAGCGCCAGGAAAGGCGTGCGAGGTGACACCTTCGCCTCAGACTTCACGCGACGCAAAGCAACCAAAGTTGCCGAAGCCACAGAAAGGATCGTCGGATCGCCACCAAGACCACGAAGAGACTCTGAACTAGGCCAGGAGGCGCGGTGAATCGAACCCGTCCGATACCAACTCCACACCTCTTCAGTGACATAGGGAAGATACGGAGCAAGCAAACGAATCACAGTGTCAATAACAAGAGCAAGCGCCGTCCTCGCAGAAGCAGCCTCCTCCTCAGACCACGTGCCTTCACGGTTGTAAGCACGCTCTTTGACCAACTCAAGATAGTCATCGCAGAAAGTCCAGAAGAAGGATTCGGTCACCTCAAGAGCACGCGAATGGTCGTAGGACGCAAGAGCTTGCGTAGCCACGTCGATGACAGTACACAGCTCAGCGATCACAGAACGATCAAGATCTGCTGTGATATGCGCAGGATCAAGGTCAAGATCTGCGCCCTCGCCTCCCATCGTGAGAGCGAACTTCGACGCATTCAGCACCTTAATCGCAAGCCTGCGACCAATCTTCATCTGCTGCTCATCAAAAGTCGCATCCAAACCCAGGCGCGCCGAAGCCGCCCAGTAACGAACCGCGTCCGAACCGTACTTTTCCAACAAAGCCATCGGGGTGACCACATTCCCCTTCGACTTCGACATTTTCTTATGATCCGGATCCAGGATCCACCCGGAAATACCCGCATGTTTCCACGGCAACGCGCCGAACTCAAGGTTCGAACGCACAACGGTTGAAAACAGCCAGGTGCGGATAATGTCTTGCCCCTGAGGACGCAAATCCATCGGATAGGTGCGCGCAAAAAGATCCTCGTCCACGAGCCAACCGCACGCCAGTTCAGGAGAAAGCGAAGAAGTCGCCCAAGTATCCATGATGTCGAGTTCGGCAACGAAACCCCCAGCCTTGCCGCGCTGATCCTGCGTGTACCCTTCCGGCACATCGCTAGACGGATCTACGGGAAGCGCCTCAAAAGAGGGCGTGAGGATCTTCGAGTAATCGACCTCGCCATTCGCATCGACCTCGTACCACAGCGGGAAAGGAACACCGAAGAAACGCTGACGCGAAATCAACCAATCGTTGTTCAGGCCCGTCACCCAGTTCTCGTAGCGCACACGCATGAAATCGGGGTGAAACTCCAATTCACGGCCACGCTCAACAAGTTCTGCGTTCAAGTTTGCGCCGGAAGCCGGATTCACCCACGGCTTACCACCGTTACGAATATACCACTGGCGCGAAGTGACGATCTCAAGGGGCTTATCGCCTTTTTCAAAAAAATTCGTCTGACGAACAGTTTTCACCGGTTCGCCACTCATTTCTCCGGACTCGCGCAGCATCTCAACGAGCACCTCGCGAGCCGAATACGTTGTCTTACCGGCGATCGCTTGGAAAGCTGCGATTCCAGCCGGAGTTGTGATCCAGTCGGGCACCTCAGATTGAATACGTCCGTCTTTGCGTAAAATCGCACGCAAAGGAAGCTGCAGGTCACGCCACCAGTCAATATCGGTCGTATCGCCGAAGGTACAGCACATCGCAATGCCCGCACCCTTATCCTTCTCAGCAGCCGGATGTGCAAGAACCGGAACTTTGACACCAAATACCGGTGAGGCGACAGTCGTACCGAAAAGAGGCTGATAACGTTCGTCATCAGGATGAGCAACGAGGGCGACACACGCACCAAGAAGCTCCGGGCGAGTCGTTTCAATATAAACGTCACTCCCGTTCTCAATTGGTGCCCCCGCCTGAATCGCCGTCGCTGCAGCCGCAGAGTCAGTAATGTGGAAAGCAAGGCGATGATAAAAACCGGGATATTCACGCGATTCGAGTTCCGCCTGAGCAACCGCCGTTTGGAAAGTCACATCCCACAGGCCGGGTGCTTCACACTGGTACGCTTCGCCGCGTTCCAGATTCTTCAAAAAAGCTGCCTGAGCGATCTTGCGGGCCTTCGCGCCAATCGTTTGATAATTCTGCTGCCAATCAACAGATAAACCGAGATAACGCCACAGCGCCTCGAACTGGGCCTCATCTTCAACAGTGAGACGCTCACACAGCTCCACGAAGTTCTTACGAGAAATCGGCAGCTGATCGCGCGCCTTAATCGACTTGCCTTCACCGCCTTCGTGCGGAGGAGTGAAATCCTCAACGTAAGGCAAAGACGGATCGACACGCACACCGTAGTAATTCTGAACACGACGCTCAGTCGGCAAACCGTTATCGTCCCACCCCATCGGGTAGAACACAGCCTTACCGGTCATACGCTGATAGCGCGCCACCACATCAGTATGCGTATACGAGAACACATGACCGACATGCAAAGAACCCGAAACAGTAGGGGGAGGAGTATCAATCGAATACACCTCTTCGCGAAGCGCACTACGATCAAAAGCGTAGGTGCCTTCCTTTTCCCACAATTCACCCCACTTGGCTTCCAAACCCTCAGCACCAACACGATCAGGCACAGTCGGGGCAGGAACACGAGTCAAAGGGGTGTCGGGACGCTCGCCCATGTGTTTTCTCTCCATCCGAGTCGTGGACATGTACTCGCCCAGCGTAGTCACCGCGCGCCCTCGCAACAAAGAAGACGCGACAAGCCCCTCACTTAAGACAATTCAGCATCGCGCTTCACCGCCGCATCAACAGCAGCAACCAAAGCGTTTGACAGTCCATGAGATTCAGCGGCAAGCAAACCCGCGATTGTCGTGCCACCCGGAGAAGTCACCTGATCGATGAGCTGAGCGGGAACGAGGCCGCGACTGTGCGCATCCGCAACGAGACTCGCAGAACCAAAAAGCGCCTGAGTGACAACTGCGACAGCCGCATCCTTAGATAACCCATGCTTCACACCCGCACGCGCCAAAGTCTCAATGATCTGAAAAACCCAAGCGGGCGAACACCCCGCCAGCGCAGAAAAAATCGGGAAATCCTTCTCCTGGATCCGCACGGAACGACCCACCGTATTCATCAGATCTTCAACGGCACAGATCTGCTCCTCAGAAGCATTCACAGCACAGATTCCCGACATGGACTGACCGATCTGAGCGTTCACATTCGGCATCACACGAATCAGCGGGACAGCCGCACCGAAATCCTGAAGAATCGTGTCAAGAGTACGACCCGCAGCCAGCGACACAACACACATCTCAGGGCGCTCGCGGACAATATGGGCAATTCTTTCAATCACGGTGTACTGAACATGAGGCTTCACACCAAGAAACAAGAGATCCACCCGATGAGCAAGCGAGCCATTGGAACGCGCAACCTCGCCGCCCACCTCTTTCGCCAAAGCCGGAGCATGTACGCCGTGCGCATCAGTGAAAAGGAAATCCGAACCCCTCCTACCTGCTGCGACAGCACCACGAACAATCGCAGCGACCATCGAACCGGCACCAATAAAACCGATGCGCATCAGAGCCCCCTTACTCTTCACGGTAGATAAAAGGAACCTTAGCCAGAGTCACCATTCGTCCACAAGCTCAACAAGAAGGCACTGTATCCACACCCGCTCAGATCCACATGAACCCCAATGTCTTCGCCACCCCTAATCTGCCCTCATGGATCTGAAGACACGCCTGCGCTTACATCGCCTCACGCGCGCTGTCTACCTTTCACAGTCCGAACGTCCGCACAGCACACCCAGATCCACACTCCTCCTCCCGTCGAAATGGTCCGCCCTCGTCCTCGTCTGCGTGATCGCACTACTGGGCATCATCGGATTGTCGAGGACGATCAGCGCAGAAGCACACAGCGTAGACAACGAGGGCGAAACGCACACACAATCCAGCAACGAAACCAGTGACACAAACGAATCTGGGCACACACATGCCAGCTCGGAATCACAGCTCAACACTGAACAGGCGACACTCATCGTCCACGTTGCCGGAGCTGTCGCACATCCCGGAGTCGTGCAATTAACGCCGGGTGCGCGAACAATTGACGCCATCGAAGCCGCAGGCGGAGCCCTAGCAGACTCTGACCTTAACGCACTGAACCTCGCAGCGCCCACTACCGACGGAGAAAGAATCTACGTCCCACAACTCGGCGAAGAAACCCCCAGCCGTGAAAGCGACACATCCGCTGGCAATCTTGGGGCAAAGCAGTCATCCTGCGTGGACCTCAACACGGCTGACACGTCAACACTGCAAACACTCGACGGCATCGGTCCGGCCCTCGCAGAAAGGATTGTGAACTTTCGTCGCTCCTCCGGTCCTTTCGCTTCACTGGAAGATCTGGATGCCGTACCGGGGATCGGCCCAGCGCTGCTGTCTCGTATTGCCGTCGGAGTCTGCTCATGAAGGACAGCGAAGAGATACCGGATGTGACCGACCTGCGTTTAATCCCGGTGGCGCTCGCGGCCTGGTGTGGCGCCTGGTGGGGGACGGGCGGTGGACGCGCTCCACTTTTTCTCTTCCTTCTTGCTTTCCTCATGGCAGTGTGTGCTTTCCTGCTCTTCAATCTGAGGCGGCCTCTTCCTTCGCCGCTTCATGCGCGTAATCCCCAAGGATCCCTAAGAGCAGGACTCTTGGTCCTTGCTTTGACCATTGCCGTGAGTACGTCGATCGCAGGCGCACAGAGGCAAGCTTTCGACGCTTCCGAAACGGTGAAAGCAGCTCATAGTTCTGCGTTGGTGAGCCTGAAGGTGCGTCTTGAAGAAGACCCGATTCCCATCGCGTCCCGATCTGGAGTTTCACGTTCGAGGGCGAGAGCGCAGGTGCGGGAAACGGGGGAGGGGAGAGCAGAAACAACCTACGTTCGTATCGTGGTGACGGGAGAAAACCTCAACAAGGCGCGGCGCGGCGATGATGTGCAGCTGCGAGGACTCATTGACCCGTCCTTTCCTCAGGGGCCGCCTACTGCAGGTCTGCTCAAAGATGACCGTGTTGTGATTGTTGCGCGTCCTCAGGGCTGGCAGCGGTGGGTGCGTGAGCTTCGCGAGCGGCTCGTCCAGGCATGTGCTGGGCTGACAGAACAGGGACGTGCTCTAGTGCCTGGGATGGCGATTGGTGATGACCGCGCGATGGGTCCTGAACTTCGCCGTGCCTTTCGCACCGCCTCCCTTTCGCATTTAACAGCTGTATCAGGATCTCACTTGGCGATTGTTTTAGGCGTTGCCCCTTACCTTTTACCGAAGTCTCGAAGGGGGCGGATCTTTGGGATGGGGATCGTTCTCCTGGGCTTTGTGGCACTTGTCGGCCCGACTCCTGCGGTGCTGCGGGCAGTTTTATCATCAGGAAGTGCGCTTCTTGGGGCACTGATCGGAAGGAATGGTCAGGGTGTCGCGACCCTGGGAGCAGTGGTTTTAGGAATGTTGCTCCTTGATCCGTGGTGTTCACGAGATTTTGGTTTTGCCCTTTCCTGTGCCGCGACTTTCGGTGTTCTCATCCCCGCGCGGATTTGTGTGCGTTCAGGATTGAGCCGTCTGCGTGAGGACAATGTTTTCGGTAGATTTCTTGCCAGGCTTCTCGCTGTGATTGCGGTGCCTGCTTGCTGTGCGATGATGACGGCACCGATCCTCCTGATGATGCAGCCAGGTCTTCCTCTGTATGCGGTCCTGGCGAATCTTGTGGCTGCCCCAGCCGTCGCGCCAGCAACCCTTCTGGCTTTGGGGACGACTCTTCTTGCTCCGCTGTGGATGCCAGGAGCAGTGATGCTTGCTCATCTTGCTTCAATATGTACGGCCTGGATTGCGACCACAGCACGAGTCATTGCGGATTTACCCGGTGCAAGTTTTGAGCCGGGGAGTGCAGTGTCTCTTCTTTTCGCAGTGCTGACAGCTGCGTGTATTTTCTTCCTCATCTGGAAATACCGGCGTTCGCGAGAGTTGACGAGCACACAGAAGAACAGCAAAAAAGCTAAGCCTCACGCCCGCACGTCCTCGTTTTCTTCTTCTTCTTCTTCGTCAACGCTAGGAAGCACAGAAAATCTGTGTGTATCTTCCGAGAATATTCGACCTCATTCTGAATCGCTGTGAAGCGATACACGAGACGTTTCACAATGATCTGAGTACTTCCTTGATGTCGGTTTATGTCGCTTCTGAGCCGCGAAATCTCTGACCCGCGACACTGAAGCTTGGCTGAAAAGGCATGTGGCGGTGATGTCGTGCCTCGTTCTTTAAATGAGGGTCCCTCATGACACACTGAGGGCATAGCGATCTTGTGGAGATAGAGCGGGAGGGTACATGACGACGGGTGGGTGGAATGGCGCGCAATACACAAGGATCGAACTTGCGCCCATCATCCTCATCAAAGGCGAAGAAGGTGTGCGCATTGATCGGGCACTGTCTGCGATCCGTCACCAGGTACATAAGACCGACCCGCAGTATGAAAGCTCCGAACTTGTGGCAGCCGACTATACCCTCGGCAATTTTGATGTCCTCACTTCTCCTTCGCTTTTTGGCGAATCGAAACTGATCCTCGTGCGTGACGGGGCTTTAATGAATGAGGACTTCATCAAAGATGTCCTGGCCTACATTGAGGCACCCGTTCTTGAGAAAGTGTGGATCGTGATCTGTCATCCGGGTGGGAATGTGCGCGGCAAGAAAGTGTGTGATGCCATCGCAAAAGCTGGGTTCCCGGTGATTCCCGCTGATCTGCTCGAAAAGGATCGCGACAAACTTGCTTTAGTGCGTGAAGACCTGCGGAGCGCGAGAAGACGTATGGATGCCGATGCCATGCAGGCTATCGTCGATGCTTTGGGTTCTGATCTGCGTGCGATGGCGTGCGCTGTCGCTCAGCTCCTCGTCGATGTTGAAGGAACGATCCGACTTGAGGATGTCCATCGCTACTATGCCGGGCGAATCGAAGCGACAGGTTTTGATATCACCGATGCAGCGATTGCGGGCCAGACCGCGCGCGCACTGACTCTGCTCCGACATGCTCTTGCTACGGGTGTTGCTCCTCTTGCGATTGTGGGTGCTTTTGCAATGAAGTTCCGTACTCTTGCGAAGGTCTCTTCAGGATCGAGGGCGGTGATCGCAAAAATGCCTTCCTGGCAGGTCGATCGAGCAAGACGTGAACTGAGAGGCTGGCACGATCATGCGCTTGCTGAGGCGATTAACGCGATCGCCCTCGCTGATGAAGAAGCCAAAGGTGGGTCTGAAGATCGTGAAGGAGCGATCGAGAAGGCTGTCATCACGATTTGTCATCTCCGTAACGGTCATTCACTCTCGCGCGTGAGCTGAGTGCGTGGGCGAGTTCTCTTTACGAGAGCCTGCTTGGGAGAGGTTCTGAAAGCGATCTAAGGTTTCAGGCAGACAAGGCCAAGAAGGCAAGAGACGCTACGGGGACTGACATAAGAACCCCAGCGCTGAAGCTTCAGACTGTAGCCGAAGGGGGGTATAGGACAGAAGGATCCAGGAATAGGGCGAGGTGTGGATGTGAATACAAGCCGGGGGCCACCTTGAGGCAGCCCCCGGAAGTAATGAAGATCGATTCAGCCGAGCTTCGACACGCGACGCGCAAGCTTGGACTTACGGTTCGCAGCCTGATTCTTGTGGATGACACCCTTGGAAACGGCCTTGTCGAGCTTACGTGAAGCCAAGTGAAGAGCAGCGAGAGCAGCTTCCTTGTCACCGGCATCTACGGCTTCACGGGTCTTGCGAACGAGCGTCTTGAGCTCAGACTTCACAGACTGGTTGCGCAGGCGGCGCTTCTCGTTGGTGCGGATCCGCTTGATCTGGGACTTAATGTTCGCCACAGTGGGAAAACTCCTTGAAAGATTGTCGTGCAGGGTCGGTGAGGGCTGTGTCCTAACCGGGACTGGGACGTGGGGACATCCTCGAACGGTTCTGACCAGACCCCCTGCCCGACCAGGCTGGGAGTCCGAGGAGCAAGACTACCAGCTGAATAGCTTTCAACGCCAATAGTGCCAGGCTGTTGACCTCGTGAATACGCTCACGTCTGTCAGTAGGCGCTGAACGAGCCTCATATCCATGAAGAGATACTGGACAGCACTCCTGACCGAGCGTCTTCCTTAGCTTTGTGATGATGCCTGCGGGGAAGGGGCCTGAATCGTGAGGAATGCACAGGGTGAGCGGCCAATGCCCGATCCACAGTTTTGCCCAGCGGCCTGTACGCGCATCGAAGAAATCCGAGAAAGTGGGGGTGCTTGACCAATAGTCAAAGACTGCGATGGGGAAGGGGAAACGGTGAAAGAGCGCGCAGAAAAACAAGAGCCCAGGTACGCAGAGCGCATGGAAGAAGCGCTTTTATCAGCGGAGCAAGGGTGCTTCGAGCAGGCCATCGATACAGCGCTTTGTCTTCTTCAGTCAGGTGAATTGGAGGCCGACGATCACCTCGCCCTTGTCCTGTTGCTCGTGGAATGGAACGGGGAAATGGGTGCATTTATGGAGTGTCGCCGTCTTTGCGGACAAGCAGTGGAATGGGGGACGAAGGTATTTGGTGCGCGCGATCCACGTGTTCTTTTTGCGCGCTCCTTAGAACTGTATTGGATGTGCGAAGTCGGATATGACGTGCTTGCCGAGCATCGTTTCGCTCCCCTTATTCGCGATGTGAAAGACGTGCTAGGAACAGAACACGACCTGTGGTGGCAGGTGCGCGCCAACTCGGCGATGCCTGCTTACATGCAAGGACGTTTCAAGGAAGCAGCTGATATTTACAGGGAAATCCTTGCTGATAGTGCCGAGTGTCTTCCTTGTAATGATCTTCGTGTCCTTAGCGTCCGCGATCACTACGCGGACATGCTTTTCCTCGATGGCCAGTACGCAGAAGCGCTCCTCGTCTACTCTTCGATCCTGAAGACACGTGAGCAAGAATGTGGAAGAAAAGACCGGAGTGTTTTCCAGGTGCGCTACAACATTGCACGCACACGTTTTGCCTCAGGTGATCATGTCCGGGCACTCGAAGACTGGATCTGCTTAGTCGATGACCTGGAAGGTAGCGTGGGATCTGGCGATGACCTCACAATTTCATGTCGGTGTCTTCTCATCGCCGCCGCTTTGGGCAGCGATCAGAATGCAATCGCAGCTGAGCAATGTCGCAGACTTATTGCAGATCCTCCTTCCTTTTTTGAAGCTCAGGACTGTGAAGCCTTCGCAAAAATCTTGACAGAGTGTGAACGCAGACAAAGTGTCGAGCGCTCTTGTGTGCAGTGAAACCGACGACTGGAATCAGGTGTGTGCGTGCGCAGTTGGCGTAAGCGGCGCCGAGAATGGGACGATGAGGGGAGTAACCGAGACGGAGGTAGACGTGCCGATCCCCACGCCCGCGCAAGAAGCGATGATCCGCCCAGCTCACACTGAGCAATCGCGCATCCGCAACTTCTGCATCATCGCACATATTGACCACGGGAAATCGACGCTTGCAGATCGGATGCTGCAACTGACAGGGATTGTCGGACAGCGCGATATGCGCGACCAATACCTCGATCGTATGGACATCGAACGTGAGCGGGGTATCACGATCAAATCCCAGGCCGTGCGGATGCCCTGGGCGGTCGGCAATGAGGCTTACGCCCTCAACATGATCGACACGCCCGGACACGTTGACTTCACCTACGAGGTCTCCCGTTCACTTGCCGCCTGCGAAGGAGCGGTCCTTCTCATTGACGCAGCTCAAGGTATTGAAGCCCAGACACTCGCGAATTTGTACCTCGCCCTCGAAAATGATCTGGCGATTATTCCGGTGCTCAACAAGATTGACCTTCCGGGTGCTCAACCTGAGAAATACGCTCATGAGGTCGCC